>CALYTU010000001.1 GCA_945487445.1 uncultured Clostridia bacterium
ACGCAAAAAGGAACGGATTTCTCACTTCGTTCGAAATGACAGATGGGGCTACTGGATAGATACTTTGAAAGGATTAAATTAGGAAGTGGTTGTTTGCTGAAGCTGTTTAAGGACGGAAAGATCTGGACGATTCCGAATTGCCTGTCTTTCTTCCGTCTGCTCCTTGTTCCCGTCATCGCCTGGGCCTATTTGGGGCGTCAGGATATCACGCTGACGATCATCCTCCTTGCCGTCTCCGCTTTGACGGATATCCTTGACGGGCAAATCGCGCGGCGCTTTCACATGGTCTCCGACCTTGGCAAAGCGCTCGACCCTGTGGCAGATAAGCTTACGCAGGTTTGTATTGTTCTCTGCCTCGCGTTCACCTACCCCCTTCTGTGGTTTCTGCTGGGTCTTTGTGTATTCCGTGAGATCTGCATGGCAATTTTGGGCTATATCACGATCCGCAAGACAGGGAAAGTCCCGGGTGCTCAGTGGTATGGCAAGGTGGCGACCTTTGTTCTCTATGCTTCCGCGCTGGCGCTGCTGGTGTTCCCCCACATGCCCGCCTGGGTCTGCACGGGGTTGATCGTGCTGAGCATGGTTTGCGTCGTCATGGCGCTTGTGCTCTATACCCGTTTCTATCTTGGTGTCTGGAAGAAGTCCTCTTCGCAAAATGCCGCCGTATGAAGATGATAAAACAGCCGTGACCGAAATCGGCCACGGCTGTTTTTATTCGTCTCTCAATTCAGGCTCAAAGACCTCGCGAAACGCCTGTGCCGCTTCCCCGTTCTGATCGGCATAGGCGGCAAAATCCGCCTGGCTCAGCATTCCCACAAGTCTGCCGTCATGCGTGACTGGCAGGCGGCGGACCTGGTGTTTTCCCATGGTACGGGCCGCGTGGACGCCGCTCTCCTCTGCCGGGACCGTCACAGCGCCGGAGCTCATGACGGTACGGACCCTGGTAATGTTGGGATCAAAGTTCGCGGCCACGCAGCGGACGGTAATATCCCGGTCAGTGAGCATTCCGACCAGTTTTCCGCCCTGGGTGGTAACAGGAAGCGCGCCCACATTGTGTCGGCTCAGAAGCCGCGCCGCAGCCGCGACGGTTTCCTCGCGGTCCACCGTGATCAGATGACTGGACATGAAATCCTTGACTTGCATAGAAGCATCCTCTCCTTGAAATATGTTCAAAGGGAGGATGCCCATTTTTATTCTGTTTATTCGTATTCGATTGGTTTATTACTGCTTCAACCTGAGTTCTTTTTTGAAAAACGCGGCTGTCTGTTGCAAAACCTCGTCACGGAAGGGATTTTCCAGCTCCGCATCCTCCATGACCTGCTGAACGCCCGCTTCATAATCGCGATCCAACAGACGGAAATAGGCTTTCACGCCTTCCCCCTCCCCGGCCGCTTCCAGCCGGTAGACCTGCAGAGCAGTCTCAGCTGAAACGCAATAGCTGATGATATAGTAAGGGGCCTCGAAGAAATGGATCACATCGATCCACGCCTGCGAATAGTAAAAATCGAAGCTCTCCTCATACACACCGTAGTCCTTGCAGCACTGCCGATAGAGCGCGTTGATCTTCCCGACCGTGATCTCCTCCGGGTCGAGGGCATAAACACGTTCTTCAAAATCCGCGTAGGCGGCCTGATAGACAAAGGTTTGCAGCGAGTCCAGCAGCTTCGCGCGAAGCAGATTCTTCTTCTCCCGATCCGAAAGCGTTTCGGTGTACTTGAGCGCCAGAAACTCCATGGACTGGGAAAAGGTTTCGGCAGTTTCGAGGTCCTCGACCGCGCCGTAGTTGTAGTAGGAATCGGTAAAGTGCCCGAACTCATGGGCAAAGGTCGTGTAATCCTCCCCGCTCCCCTGGGCGTTTACCAGAACAAACGGCGCCTCATAGTCATAGATATAGGACTGGAAGGAGGCGTCTATCTTGGAAGCAGACCTGCCGATATCGCAGAGCTCGTAAGCGCGCATGAAACGGAAGGCGTCCCAGACGGCGCCGCCGAGCTGCCGCGCCGCGGACTGCACCATCTCCATCACGTCCTGCTCCGAGGCGGTTCCATAGCTCTCCCCCAGCGGCTGATCCGCTTCGGCCTGATTCAGCACAGGCGCCAAATGCTCGTGAATGCCCTCAATGAACGCACGCCCCTGCTCCGGCGTGTAGTCGCGGCTATAACCGATTTCATAGCTGTATGCGGCGTAGCTGTCAAAGTCCAGCGCGGCGGCAAGCTGCCGGCGGACCTTGACAAGCCGAACAAAAATGTCTCCGACCGCGGCGTTGTACTGTGCATAATAAGCCTTCAGGGCGCCAATATATTCCAGATAGTCTTTGCTCTCCAGCCACTCCTCCAAAGGCTTCGTGACGCCGTTGTATTCCACCTGAATGTCCGCTGTCAGATCGCGGTATTCACGCATCAGCGCTTCCTCCTCCTGCGAGAGGCGAAGAAACTCAGGGTTTGTATACACTTCATAGTCGTCGAAGCTCTCAAAATAATCTTCGCCGAAATACTGTTCCTCCAGGTCGTCCCGGCTGGGAGAGGCGGCGAAGGCCTTGTTCAAAGCCTCCAGCTTCTCCTCCAGATTCGGGGTCTCATCCTCGCAAAAATCATACTCTCCCTTGTAATACGGGTCCGCCGTGTTGAGACTGTAACGGATATTCGCCAGCGTATCCATGGAATAGAAGCTGATATATTGACCGTAGAGCTCATAATAGTCGTCCAGGAGGGCTTCCGCGTTCTTCTCGGAAGCGGCCCGCTCGATCAGCGCGTCGAAGTCCGCATAAAGGGACTCCACGTCCGGACGTACATATTCCATCTCCGAGAACGGAACGAGCGCTACCTGCCCGTCGGGCAGGTAGTCCTTCTGCCCGGCGTTTTGCCATCGAATCAGGGCCTCATCATCCCAGTCGATCGTCTCTGTTGTGCCGGTCTGCGCCAGCGTGCTTTCTGTTTGACGGAACGTGGGGGCATCGGCTGACGAAGCAGCCGGCGGGACCGTCGGCATGTCCGGAACCGGCAGAATTCCCACGCCAAAGCAGCCGGAAAACAGCAGGCTGATTGAAAGCAGCACTGCCGAAAGGCGGACCGCTGGAAGATTGTATCTTTTTTTCATGGTTCTTTCTCCCCGATTTCTTCAAATAGGGAACGAAGCGCCCGATAGGCCATGGGGCTGCCGCCCAGGACGCTGCTTTTTGCAAGCAGGTCCAGAGGGGCTCCGTCAATCTGGGTCACAACGCAGCCCGCCTCCTCCGCAATCAAAGAACCCGCCGCGTAATCCCAGGGACTGAGCCTGCACTCAAAGAAGGCCCCCGCCTTCCCCGCCGCAAGATAACAGAGGTCCAAAGCCGCGCTGCCGAACCGGCGAATGTCCTGGACCAGGGGGAAGGCCGCGTTGAACAACCGCAGCGTTTCGGGGACCAGCTCCCGGTAATAGAGCGCTGTGCCGAAAATCAAAAGACTGTGGTCGAGTGGATGATCCTGACACTGAATCGGAACGCCGTTCCGCTCCGCCCCCCTGCCCCTCTGGGCAGAATAGAGCTCCCCGTCATAAGGATTATATACCACGCCGAACTCCATTCGTCCTTCATGGGCCAGTCCAACACTGACGCAGCTGTTGTGAAATCCCTGGATGAAGTTCGTGGTTCCGTCGATGGGATCGACGATGTATAGCCATTCCTTTTTCTGCAGGTCCTCCGAGCTGTCGCCCTCCTCGCCGAGAAAGCCAGCTTCCGGAAGCAGGGCAAGCAGCTCCCGGCGCAGATGCTCCTGCACCAAAAGATCATATTTTGTCACAAGGTCCCGCGGTCCTGTCTTTTCCCGGACGGAGTTGGAAACGTCCCTAGCGGAGCACACAATCGCGCCGGCCTCACGAACGATCTCTGTCAATCGCTGCAGCATGGCAATACCTTCTTTTTTGCATGATGATGTGAAATTATACCGCATTACAGCAAAAAAATCAAGAAATACTCCGTGAACTTTCCACAACTTTGCCGGACAGAAGCAGTAAGGCGAGCACGTTTGGAATCGCCATCAGGCCGTTGCACACATTTGCTGCCATCCAGACGCCGCGGGCCGAGCACAAAGGCGCAACAGCAACTGTGCACGCATAGAGAAGCAAATAGACGCGCCGAATCCGCGCCTTGCCCCCTGTCAGAAAGTCCAGGCAGGCCGTTCCGTAGCAGCTCCATCCAACGACCGTGGTAAAGGCGAAAAGTGTCAAGACTGTGAAAACCAAAATTCTCGCCGCTGTTTCCGGCAGGGGCAGCCCCCGGGAGAAGGCGGTCATTGCCGCGCCGACCCCGGAACCATCGGACCCCGTCACAAGAATTACGAGCCCGGTCAACGTACAAATCAGAAGGGTGTCAAACACGGTTGCCGTCATCGAGATCAGGCCCTGTTCCCAGGGCTCGACGCCCTCAGCCGAGGCGGCGGCGATCGGCGCTGTGCCAAGACCGGCTTCATTGGAAAACACACCCCGGCTGACGCCGGCCACGACGCAGCCCAACCAGCCTCCTCCCACCGCTTCAGGATGAAGGGCCGATCGAAAGACCTGATGAATTGCGTCTGGTAGAGCAGTTGCGTGACGAATCAGAATCCAAAGACAGCAAAGGACATAGAGCCCGCCCATCACCGGGACCAGAACAGACGAAAAGCGGCTGACGCGCTCCATCCCGCCAAACATCACGCGGGCGGCGAGCAGCGCCAAAATCAGACCGACTGCCACGCCGGCAAACGGCACCGCGGCGCCCCAGGGCAGATGCAGGAGCGTCTGTCCTCCGGTCACATGCGAGATTAGCGCGGACAGACAGGCGGTGACGCTCCCGACCTGCACGAATGTCCCCACCCCGCACAGACCGGCCAGCGCGCCGAGCACGGCAAACAGAACCGCAAGCGGACGAAACCCCTTTCCAAGCCCCTGCGCGATATACGCAAAGGGACCGCCGTAATGTCGTCCGTTTTCATCCCGACTGCGGAAGCGGACGGCGAGCAGCCCTTCGGCATACTTGAGCGAGAGGCCGGTCAGGGCGCTAAGCTCCATCCACACCAGCGCGCCCGGACCGCCGAGGGACAGGGCTGTGGCAACGCCGACGATATTCCCCGTCCCAACCGTTGCCGAAAGGGCCGTACAGAGCGCGCCAAATGGCGTAACCCCCGCCCCGGGCGCAGGTTTTCGGCGAAAGGTCAGACGCATGGCCAGGGGCAGTCTGCGCAGCGGCAAAAATCGAAGCCGAACTGTCAGCCATACCCCGGAGCCTAAAAGCAGTGCCAACAGCGGCCAGCCCCAGAGCGCACGTTCCAATCGCAGCAGCAGCTCCTCCATGCCAATCCTCCGTTTCCGCGGCGCAGCCGCGCCGCTTTGATATGGTGGGTACAGCATATGTTTTTCAACTGCCGGACATGAAAAAACACTTGCGCAAATCGCGCTGACATACTATAATGAAACAAATAAAGACTGTCTTCCTCCGCAAATCGCGCTGACATACTATAATGAAACAAATAAAGACTGTCTTCCTCCGCAAATCGCGGAGAATCCCTGATCAGGAGGCATCCCTTTTATGGAAGCTCATACCGTAAAAAAGATCCGGGCCTGCTTTGCGCCCGGAAACCGTGTCCATCTTGTCGGCATCGGCGGCGTTTCCATGCGTCCGCTTGCGATTGTCCTTGCCGAACGCGGGATGGTAATCTCAGGCTCCGATATGAACGCCACAGTCTCCACAGAGGAACTGCGTGCGTGCGGCATCACTGTCCACATTGGCCACAGCGCGGAAAACATTCACGGCGCTTGCTGTGTGATTCGCACGGCTGCCGCGCACAATGACAACCCGGAGATCGCCGCCGCCAGGGCCGCGGGCATTCCCGTCTTTGAACGCGCGGAGGCCTGGGGCGTTTTGATGCAGGAATACAAGAACGCGATCTGTATCGCCGGAACCCACGGCAAGACGACCACAACTGCCATGATTACGCATATCTTCATGGAGGCGGACCGGGATCCCACCGTCATGATCGGCGGATACCTGCCCCTGCTGCACGCCGGACATCGCGTCGGAGGCGGCGATACCATTATCGCTGAGAGCTGCGAATACTGCAACTCCTTCCATAACTTCTTTCCCACGGTGGCTGTCATCAACAATATCGAGGAGGATCACCTGGATTTCTTCCAGAATCTGACGGAGATCAAAGCATCCTTCCGCCATTTTGCGGAGCTGACTCCGCCGGACGGGAAGATCATCGCCAACGGTGAAGACATCAATACCGTGGACGCGCTGCACGGCCTTTCCTATGTGACCTTCGGCCTCGGCGCGGACAATGACGTGCATCCCGAGCATGTCTCCGAGGACTGGCGGCATTGTACCGTGATTTGCGGCGGCAAGCCCTATTGTACACTGTCTTTGGCAGTATATGGACAATTCAATCTGATCAACGCCATGGGTGCCTGTGCTGTGGCCTGGCAGATGGGCATTGACGGACAGACCGCTGCCCGCGGGCTTGCGGGCTTCCGGGGCGCCGGACGCCGCTTGGAGTATAAGGGCCGCTGCCGCGGTGCGGACGTCTACGACGACTACGCACACCATCCCCATGAGGTCCGCTCCATGCTCCAGGCTGTGCGTACCATGGGTTATCAGCGAGTGATTATGGCTTTCCAGCCCCACACCTACACCCGGACAAAGGCCCTGTTCGAACAGTTTGTAACAGAGCTGCAGGAACCGGACGTGCTGGTTCTGGCGGAAATATACGCAGCACGCGAGCGCAACACGGCAAATATTCACTCCAGCGATCTTGCTGCGAGAATTCCCGGCGCGGTCTGTTTCGACACCCTGCCCGAGGTCTCCGCCTATCTGCAATCCATTGCACGCGCAGGCGACGTCATCTTGACCGTGGGCGCAGGAGACATCTACAAGGCGGGAGAGGCGATCTGCGAGAAAAAATAAGAATCGTATAGAACCGAAATGATATAATTAGACACGCTCTGCCGCGATTACAGCAGTGCGTGTCTTGTTTCTTGCGGCCCCGCAAAGGCCGAAGGCGAGATGTTCTGCGTCAAATTATACATTTATCTGATAAAACGCTTCAAATAGATTTGCGAGGCAGATTTGCGCAAGACGAGGCGGAGGACGCAGGCGGACTTAACGCCCGGCAAGGACGATAACAAAATATGGCACGAATCTGATCGCAAAGATATAAAATGGTTTTATTCGATAATCGGATCAGTCTACTTTTTCTCGGGTTCTACGAGCTGCCGTCGCCACAGCTTGTCCTCGCGGTAGATGAGGTTGCCGAGGCCGCCGTCGCGCCGCTTGAGAGAATGGGGCAGACGCTCCTTTGCGGTGAAGCCCTTGTAACCTCTGAGATCATAGGGAATGCGGTCTGTGTCCCCGGCAAGGACCTGGTCGCAGACACGGATGACAGCCTCAATGATTTCAAAGGGCAGCTCTCCCGTTCCGTGGCCCTCCAAAATCCGGTCCACCTTCCCTTCTAAAAGTCCCTTGAGCCGAATCAGCGTGTCGCGGTACTCCTCAACGGTGGTGGCCTCCTTGCCAAGCAGGAAGCTGGCGTTACTCACGCTGTCACCGGAGAAGAGGATGCGGTGCTCCCGGTCTAGGAAGACCAGATTACCCCTTGTGTGGCCCGGACAGGCGATTGCCTCCAGTGTCGTCCCACCGAGGTCGAACAAGTCGCCCCCGCGGACAGGATGAAACCTGTTATAGTCCGGGGGCGGAAGCATGTCCTCGGGCGTCACCAGCTTAGCGTCGCGGGAAATTTTCAAGCCAAGCAGACGGTAGTCCGCATCGGAGCTCCAATGAAATATCTCCCGATCCTCCGGGTTGAGATAGACCTCCTGAAATTCGACCGCGCCCATGGCGTGATCCTGGTGTCCATGCGTGAGCAGTACGATCAAAGGCAGGTCGTTATAGGGATCGACCGCCGCCTTCAAAGAGCCGAAGCCGCTGCCCGCGTCGATCAGCGCGGCCCGCTGCGTGCCGCGCACCAGATACATCCGCTCATGAAAGCGGCCCAAAAATTCCGTAATATGGTCCGTAATCTGGCGGACCGCAAAAGTTACCATATCATCACCATTTCGAGAGGACGCCCTCCGGCGGTTGACCGGAGGGCGATTTCCTTTTTGTTTTTATTCGTTGGGATAAGGCTCCAGGAAGGCGTGGAAGTGTCTCATGGGCAGGGTACGGCCCGCCACGATCCGCACGTTGGGGATGGACTCCCGGTCCTCATAGAGAGCTTTGACGGCAGCAATGATGTAGTCCATGTGCTCCTGGTTGAACATGCTGCGGTTGATGGCAAAGCGGACCACATTGCAGACCTCTTCCTGCTGCTCCGGGGTCTTGAGGTCGTATTCCATGGAGTAGTCGCCCAGCTCGGCGGTGCGGATTCCGTAGCGCCGGATCAGCTCGATGGAAAAGCCCTGACCGGCAAACTTCTCGTGGTCGCGCTTGCCGTCGAAGAACTCGGTCATGTTGATGTAGACGCCGTGGCCGCCGGCGGGAAGAATGACGCCCTTGATGCCGGCCTTGTAGAAGCCCTGGGCCAGATACTCACACTGCTGCACGCGGGCTTCCTGATAGTTGAAATTGCACTCCTCATAAAGGCCGGCTGCCAGCGCCATAATGTCGCGGCCGGACATGCCGCCGTAGGAGTCGTTGCCGTAGCAGGAGATCTGCTTGACCTTGAGCAGGACGCCCACATCCGTCTTAACGGTGCCGTCGGGGTTGAAGTCGGAGAATTTTCTCCAGAAGCGGCCCTTGTCGCGGAAGGCCAGCATGCCGCCCATGTTGGCGTGGCCGTTCTTCTTGGCGGACATGGTGAAGCCGTCGCAGTAGGAGAACATCTCCGTGGCAATCTCGGCAATGGACTTATCGGCATATCCCTCTTCATTCACCTTGATGAAGTAGGCGTTTTCCGCCCAGCGGGCAACGTCAAACATGAAGGGAATGTCATACTTCGCAGCGATCTTGGCAGTTTCGCGGATGGACTTCATGGAGACGGCCTGACCGCAAACGGTGTTGTTGGTGATGGTGGTGTAAATCAAGGGGACATTTTCGGGGCCGACGGTCTGGATCAGCTCCTCCAGCTTCTGCACGTCCATGTCGCCCTTGAAGGGGTTCCTCTCGTACTTGCCGCCCTCGGGAACCTCGTAGAGCAGCTCCTTGTTGTAGAGATTGCGGGGAATGGAGCCCATTTGCTTGATATTGCCCTCGGTGGTGTCGAAGTGGCCGTTGGAAGGAATCGTGAAGACCTTGCCGGGATGACGCTGGCCCATGATCTTCTTGACCATCTCGAACAGGACGGACTCGGCCGCTCTGCCCTGCTGGATCAGGAAGGTGTTGGGGCGCTCGAGCTGGGCCGCGCCGCCATTGAAGAAGCCGCCCTCATATTCGCAGAGATAGAGCTCGTTCATCAGTTTCTCGATGTCCTGGCAGTCGGTCCGGATCAGGTCGATGGACTTCTTCCAGTTCTTTTCGCCGCCGCGCTCAAAGATGTCGCGGAAGGCATCCAGAAGGACGTAGTAGCCCTTGTTACGGCCATAGGACTCATCGCCCAGGAACATGGTGGACCACTGCACATCGGTCATCGCGGTGGTACCGGAGTCGGAAAGCATATCCACGGTCAGCATACCGGCGGGGAATGCAAATTCGTTGTAATGGGTCGCCTTCAATGCGCGCTCCCGCTGCTCCACCGTGACGGCAGGAATGTTGCGGGTCACATAAGTCAGACTGCGGGGCGTCTTGACGTTCAGGGGATATTCGGTTGCCATTTGATATCGTTCCGCCAATTCAGATTCTCAATCAGTTGCGGGGCTGGAGGCCATAGGACTCAGCCAGCTTGCGGAAGCTGGGCAGGCTGCGCTGGATCATCGCCGGGCTGACACAGGTGCTGAACCGGGTGAAGCCGGGGCAGCCGAAGCCGTCGCAGGGGACCGTCAGGATGTTCAGTTCCTTGGCGCGATCAGAGAAGGCCATGGAATTGCCGTCGGGAGCCTCGACCATCATGTAGAAAGCGCCCTGGGGCTTGACGCAGCGGAAGCCCATCCCGGTCAGCTCATTATAGAGCGTAACGCGGTTCTGGTCATAGGTTTTCAGATCAGGCCGCAGATGGGTGTTGCGAGCCACGACGCGCTGCCACAGGGAAGGCGCGCAGACATGACCCAAAGCGCGAGCAGCGCCGGCGATTGCAGCATAGACCTTGTCGCTTTCTGCACAGCAGTCGGGAACGCAGACATAACCGATACGTTCGCCGGGCATGGAGAGGATCTTGGAGTAGGAATAGCAGATGATGGTATTGGGGTAGATCGCGGGAATGTAGGGCGCATCCTGACCGTCATAGGTCAGCTCACGGTAGGGCTCATCGGAGAAGATATAGATCGGATGGCCGATCTCCTCGCTCTTGCGGGTCAGTACCTCAGCCAGGGCTTTGAGGGTCTCCACGCTGTAGATCACGCCGGAGGGATTGTTGGGAGAGTTGACAATGATCGCCTGTGTATTCTTGGTGATCCGCTTCTCAACCTCGTCCACATGGACCTGGAAGTGCTCCGTATCGGGAGGAACAACCACGCACTTTGCACCGGTGGACGCACAGTAGGCGGGATACTCAGAGAAATAGGGGGCCAGGAGCATGAACTCCGCGTTCTCCACGGCCAGTGCCTGCATGCAGGAGGTCATTGCCGGAGCGGCGCCGCAGGTGAAGAAAATGTTCTGAGGGCGAATCGTCGTGCCGGTGCGTCTGGTCAGGTCAGCGGCAATGGATTCCCGGGCCTCCGCGCAGCCGCCAGCGGGGGTATAGCTGTGCAGCGCGATGGGGTCCATCTGCAAAAGCTCACGGACCGTATCCGCCACGGCCTCGGGAGCGGGGACGGAAGGATTGCCGATGGAAAAGTCGAATACGTTCTCCTTGCCGATTTTCTCGGCCTGGGCCATGCCATACTCGAACAGGACACGAATACGGCTCTTCGCAATACCCATCTGATGATATTTTTCAACAACCATTATTGTTCATTCCTTTCCGGTAGATGATATTCGTTGGGGGTCTCCTGCCCTGTGAGGATCCGAAGACCACCCTGGGCCAGAGCTTCCATTTCGTTTTCGCCGGGGATCACTACCACGGGTGCAAGGAATCCGGCATATTCGCGGATCCGGTCCGTAAGCAGCTTCGAATAGGCCAAACCGCCTGTGAGAATGATTGCGTCACAATTCCCCTTCAGGGCTACGGAAAGCAAACCGATGGTCTTTGCGATCTGATAGGCCTGGGCCTGGAGAATCTCATCGGCATGCCGGTCACCCGCCTGGATTCTGCGCTCGATTTCCCGGCAGTCACTGGTGCCGAGATGGGCGTACATGCCGCCCTTGCCGCGAATCTTCTTGTCCATCTCCGCCTTCGTGTACTTGCCGGAATAACAGAGCTTCACCAGCGCCAGCGAGGGGAAGCAGCCGGCCCGCTCCGGAGAAAACTGGCCGTCGTCGTCGCCCACAGAGTCGATCATGACCCCGTGCTGATGGACGCTGGCAGAGGTGCCGCCTCCGAGGTGAAACACGATCAGATTCAGATCCTCGTATTTCCTGCCGATGGATTTGGCATAGCGGATGGCCTGCGCGTGGCTGTTCAGGACATGACTGAAGGATTGCCGTCTGATTTCCGGCATTCCGGTGATCTGGGCAACAGGGCTGAGCTCACCGGAGGTCACAGCGTCATAGATATAGGCGGGAATATGATACTCCTCGGCAACAGCCCGTGCCAGCAGACCGCCCAGATTGGAGGCGTGCGGCTGGCTGTATTCATGATTGACCAGCGCCTCGCAGAGCTCGTCGTTGACCTCGTAGCCGCCGGTCTTCAAGCCGAACACCAGACCGCCGCGGCCGATCACCGAAGAGAGCTCCTCGCCCTTGATCTCATATTGTTTCATGAACTCCCGGATCAGCTCAAGCCGGAACGGCACCTGATCACCGATTGTCTCAAAGGCGAGCAGCTGTTCGGGTTTATGCTCGATGCTGGACTGCAAAACCTTTTGGTCGCCGTCATAGAGGGCCAGCTTGGTGCTGGTGGAGCCGGGATTGATGATAAGCTGGAGATAAGACATGATACCTCCTTGCCGTCAGCGGCTGATCGCGGCGCAGGCCATGAGGGAATAATACTTCTCCTCGAAGCTGGCGCTGCGGGAGTTCAGCGCGATGGGGCACTTCGCGCCTGTAACAACGCCAACCATCTTCGCGCCGGCATAGAGCAGCAGGCCTTTGACAAAGATATTGCCCACAGCCATATAGGGGACCAGAAGAATGTCGGTATTGCCGCTCACAGGGCTGTCGTAGCGTTTGATCTCGCAGGAGGTCTGATCCATGGCGAGATCAAGGGAGATCGGACCCTCCACGTAGCAGCTGCCAAACTCACCTGCCTGGGCCGCCTCCTTGAGGGCGGCGGCGTCCACCGTCTCGATAATCTTGGGGCTGACGGTCTCGGCGGCGCAGACGGCGGCCACCAGAGGCTTTTCATAGCCCAGCGCGCGGAAGGCCTCCACAGCGTTGCGGAGGATGCCCTTCTTCTGCTCGAGATCGGGGTGCGGCACCATGCCGCCGTCGGCCACACCGAGCAGCTTGTGATAACCGGGAATCTCAATGAAAGCTGTGTGGGAGATGATTCCGCCGGTTCCGATCCCGGTCTGCTTGTTGACCACAGCCTTGAGGATCGTGGAGGTCTGCATATAGCCCTTCTGGAGGAAATCAGCCTTGTCCTCGCGGATCAGCTCCACGGCCAGACGGGCGGCTTCCTCGTCGGTCTCGGCGTCCACAATGGTTTTGGGGTCGATCTCATGACCGAGCTCGCGGCCAATGCGGATAATCTCATCGCGATGTCCCACCAGAATGTAGCGCAGAATTCCCTCGGAGGCCGCGTGCAGCACAGCCTCCAGGGTATGTGCGTCATGGGCGCAGGCCACGGCAACGGTCTTGGGCTCCCCTGCCCCGACCCGCTCGCGCAGCGCCTTGAAATCTTTCAGCATGGCAATCCCTCTCAGGCCTTGACAGCGTCGTGGCCGGCACGATAGGCCTTCAGGTTAAGCTCCTTGAACTTCGCAGGGACGGTGGAGGCGATAACGTCCTCCCAATCCACCACATCGTCCATGCCGAGCGCCTTGACCATGGAACCGAAGAGTACGATGTTCATGCACTTGGCGCTGCCCAGAGACTCAGCCAACTCGCCGGCCTTGAGCACATGGCACTTAAAGTTCTTTTCCATCGCTTCCAGGCAGCCTTCGGGATAAACCGCGAGGCCGGCCGCGATGCTCGAGGAGGCCATTTCATAATCGTTGATGACCGCGATGCCGTTGGGCTTGAGATATTCCGCGTAGCGGACGGCCTCCATCTTCTCGAAGGCGACGATGATATCAGCGGCGCCCTTCCCGATGACAGGGGAATTGACCTTCTCACCCCAGTGAACCTGGGTTGAGACAGAGCCGCCGCGCTGGCTCATACCGTGGACCTCGGACATTTTGACATCATAGCCGGCCCGCATGAGGCCGTTGACCAATACCTTCGCGGTGAGGATGGCGCCCTGGCCGCCAACGCCGACCAACAGTGCGCTTTTCGTTTTTGTCATGGCTTATTTCTCCTCTCTGGTGATGGCGCCCATCGGACAGACCTGCGCGCAGACGGTGCAGCCCACGCACTGGTTGTGGTCAATCCGGGCCTTATTATTTTCCACGAGAACGGCGGGGCAGCCCACGCCGAGGCAGCGCTTGCAGCCGATGCACTTATCGGTATCGACGACGCACTTGCCGATGTTGTGCTTGATGCGCTTGATCAGCAGACAGGGACGGCGGGCAATAATGGCCGCGGGAACCTCGGAATGCAGCGCGTCCTGAACAGCCTGCTCCATGGCCTTGAGATCCTGAGGGTCAACGATGATGACGTTCTGATAGCCATAGGCGGTGAGAATGTCTTCGATTTTCAGAGCCTCGGCGATCTCGCCCTGGAGGTTGAAGCCGGTGCCGGGGTTGTCCTGGTGGCCGGTCATGCCGGTGATGGAGTTGTCCAGGACCACAGGAATCAGGTTGCCGTGATTGTAGATGATCTCGGCAGCGCCGGTCATGCCGCTGTGGAAGAAGGTGGAGTCACCCAGAACACCGAATACCTTCTTGTCGGTCACGCCGGAGGCCTCGAACGCCTTGGCCATACCCATTGCCACGGAGAAGCCGCCGCCCATACAAACCACACTGTCGAGCGCGTTGAGCGGAGCGGAACCGCCCAGCGTGTAGCAGCCGATATCGCCGGCGATGACGAAATCCTTATGCTTGGACATGGTGTAGAAGAAGCCTCTGTGGGGGCAGCCGGGGCAGAGTGCGGGGGGACGGGAAACTGCCTGCACACCCACGTCGGCGACAGAGGCAGCCTCGCCAAAGATGCGCTCATGAACAATCTGCGGATTGAGCTCATAGAGATTGCCAATCAAATTTTTGCCCTCGCAGGCGATGCCGGCGGCCTTGATCTGATCCTCCATGAAGCCATCGAGTTCCTCGATGACATAGAGCTTCTCGACCTTGGAGGCAAACTCGCGCACCAAATCCATCGGCATGGGGTTGGTCAGGCCGAGCTTGAGGAAGGAGGTGCCTTCGGGGAAGGCGTCCTTTGCATAGTAGTAGGCAATGGAGGCGGTGACGACGCCGATCTTGCCGTCGCCCAACTCCATTTTGTTCAGCGGAGAGGTCACGCCATAGGCTTCCAGCTTCTTGAGGTTCTCTTCCAGCTTGGGATGGTTGCGGTAGGCGTTCGCAGGGGCGGAGATGTACTTGCGGGTGTTGCGGACATAGGCAGGCGCCGGATGCTCCACACGCTCACCGAAGGTGACGATGCTCTTGGAGTGAGCCACGCGGGTTGTGGTCCGGAACAGCACCGGCATGTCGAACTGCTCGGAGATCTCGTAGGCGGCCTTCATGAAATCCAGGCACTCCTGAGAGTCGGAAGGCTCCACCATGGCGATCTTGGCAGACTTCGCATAATAGCGGTTATCCTGCTCATTTTGAGAAGAGTGCATGCTGGGGTCATCGGCGGAGACGATTACAAAGCCGCCGCTGACGCCATTGTAAGCAGCAGTGAAAATGGGGTCTGCGGCCACGTTGACGCCCACATGCTTCATGGCGCAGAGACTGCGTACCCCAGCAATGCTGGCGCCGTAGGCGACCTCTGTGGCGACCTTCTCATTCGGAGCCCACTCGCAATAGAGCGAATCCTTGTACTTGGGAAGATTCTCAAAAATCTCCGTGCTGGGAGTACCGGGATAGGCAGAACAGACCTTCACGCCGGACTCATAGGCTCCTCTGGCAATAGCTTCATTGCCGGAAAGCAACTGACGATCCAATGTTAATAACCACCTTTCTAATTCTAAAGCAGGATTTTGTGTATTACGAACAAAATAATTATAAAATAACACTTGCAAACTGTAAAGATGAAACTTATAATAGTAGTATTAGATTTACTTATTTTTGACGCCATTTCTACGGATTAGAGGTTTTGCTTATGACGATCCAACAAGTTCTATACGTTTTGGAGATTGCTGCGCGAAACAGCGTGTCTCAGGCCGCCCAAAAGCTCTATCTCTCGCAGTCCGCACTGTCCCAGCAGCTGCGCCGTCTGGAGGAGGAGCTGGGCTATTCGCTCTTCTCCCGCACGGCCAACGGCTTACAGCTCACACCGGAAGGTCAGCGCTTTTGCGATCAGGCGGCACCTGTCGCGGAGCGATGGGCGGAATTCAGCAAATCCGTCCAGAAACGGCATACGACGGAGCAGCTCCGGCTCCGGCTCGGCATTGGCTCGCGCGTCTATTCCAACGACCTGTTTTCACAGATCATCGAATACTTTGACGCCCGTCCGGAGATCGAGGTCACGTTCCTCACCGAGGCAGGGCAGGATGTGGTGGAGGCGCTGCGCCGGGGTGAGCTGGATCTGGCGCTTGACCGTCTGCCGATGGAGGAGCCCCAGTCAGAGGCAGGCGATATTTTCTCCTGCCCGCTGATTCGCGAGCGGCAATGTGTTCTCGTGGGGGCTAACGATTCACTGGCAGCGCGGGAAGCCCTGGCCTTCCGGGATCTGCAGGGCTGTACCATGATTTCCGGCCTGGAGGATTCCGCCGAAGACCACTCTATGCGCTATATGATCAGAAAACACCACATCAGCGTCAACCGTGTCTACCGTTCCGACGGAATCGAGACCAGCATGCGTCTGGTCCGGGAGGGCATGGGCATTTCGTTCGGACCGGCGTCGTTTGCGGATTATTTCCGCGTCCGGGCAGTCCCGCTGGACCCGGAGACCTGGGTCAGTCTGCAGTTCATCTGTCTGCAATCCAGCCTGAAACGGCCGGAAATCAGCCGCTTCCGCGACTATCTGATCGAACTTTGCAGGCATCGGGCGGAATAACCCAACATCAGTCTTTTTGCAGATTAACGCACTGAATGGATTTAGAAATCGTTTTCTGTCGTAAACGATGTATGCTTCGCATGCGCGGGCGCTCTTTGTAAGCGCGTGAAGCGCTGGCAGCCCGGTGGGCTGCTGCGGATTGTCGTGGAGCGCTATGCTCGGAACGATATGCCATACCTTTTGGCGGCGTCGCCCCTACGGCGTTCAGCCGATGACCGGAATCTTTTTAAATGATTCAATGGCAGAAAAATTGCTTCCCCTGAAAAAGGAGAAGCAATTTTTACTATTTAATGGCTGTACCGGTATCCTTCTGGATCACGTCGTGGGCGCCGCCCTCGACGATGCTGGTCGCGGAGACAAGGGTCAGCTTCGCTTTCTGCTGGAACTCGCTGATCGTCAGCGCGCCGCAGTTGCACATGGTGGACTTGACCTTGCTCAGGGTCAGTGCCACATTGTCCTTGAGCGTACCGGCATAGGGAACGTAGGAATCCACGCCCTCCTCAAAGGACAGCTTCTTGTCGCCGCCCAGATCGTAACGCTGCCAGTTGCGGGCGCGCGCGGAACCCTCGCCCCAGTATTCCTTGTAATAGGTGCCATTGATGGAGACCTTGTTGGAAGGGCTCTCGTCAAAGCGGGCGAAATAACGGCCCAGCATGATGAAGTCTGCGCCCATGGCAAGGGCCAGGGTGATGTGATGGTCATAGACAATGCCGCCGTCGGAGCATACGGGAACATAGATGCCGGTCTCGGCAAAATACTCGTCCCGGGCTTTGCAGACCTCGATCAGAGCCGTGGCCTGCCCTCTGCCAATGCCCTTGGTCTCGCGGGTGATGCAGATGGAGCCGCCGCCAATGCCGACCTTGACAAAATCCGCGCCGCTTTCCGCCAGGAAGCGGAAGCCCTCGGCATCCACCACGTTTCCGGCGCCGACCTTCACGGTGTCGCCATAGCGTTCGCGAATCCACGCCAGCGTTCTTCTCTGCCACTCGGAGAAGCCCTCGGAGGAGTCGATGCAGAGCACGTCCGCGCCGACTTCCAGCAGAGCGGGGACCCGGGTCTCATAGTCGCGGGTGTTGATGCCCGCGCCGACAACATAGCGCTTGTGATTGTCCAAAAGCTCGTTTTGGTTCTGCTTGTGGGAGTCATAGTCCTTGCGGAACACGAAGTAACAGAGCTGACCCGCCTCATTGACGATGGGCAGGGCGTTGAGCTTGTGGTCCCAGATAATGTCGTTGGCTTCCTTCAGCGTGGTGCCTTCCGGGGCATAGATCAGCTTTTCGAGCGGGGTCATGAAGGTCTCCACCCGGGTATCCATGCTCATGCGGCTGACGCGGTAATCGCGGCTGGTGACAATGCCCAAAAGCTTGCCTGCGGCAGTCCCGTCGTCGGTGACAGCCATGGTGGAATGCCCGGTCTGCTCACGCAGGTCAATGACCTGCGCCAGGGTGCTGTCGGGCCGGAGATTGGAGTCACTCTGCACGAAACCGGCCTTGTAGTCCTTGGCACGCTTGACCATGGCGGCCTCGCTCTCCACGGACTGGGAGCCGAAGATGAAGGAGACGCCGCCCTCAGTAGCAAGCGCCACGGCCAGCCGATCACCGGAGACGGCCTGCATGATGGCGGAAACCAGGGGTATATTTAGGCTGATGGCAGGCTCTTCCCCCTTACGGTATTTCACAAGGGGTGTTTTCAGGCTGACATTGGCGGGAATACATTCCGCAGAGGAATAGCCGGGGATCAGCAGGTACTCATTGAAGGTACGGGAAGGTTCAGAAATAAACGTGGCCATATGTTACGCTCCTTTGTTCGATTCCTTGTTAGTTCGTTGACAGGGGCGCTCAAAGGGCGCCGCGAAAATAATCCACTGCCGCCTCGAAAAGGTGGCTTTCATAGCTGCCGGGAACATTTCTGTACAGACCCGCGCCGACCCGTTCACTGTGGCCCATCTTGCCCAGAACGCGACCGTCCGGAGAGGTAATGCCCTCGATGGCAAGCACAGAGCCGTTCGGATTGAAGCGGAGATCAGAGGTGGGAACGCCTTCCAGATCCACATATTGGGTGGCAATCTGACCGTTTTGGATCAGCTCCGCAAGCAGGGCGCTAGATGCGATAAAGCGGCCCTCGCCGTGGGAGATGGGCACGTTCACGATCTCCCCCACCCGCAGTCTGGAGAACCAGGGGGACTGATTGGAAACGATCCGGGTGCGCACGATGCGGGACTGGTGGCGGCCGATGGTGTTGAAGGTCAGGGTCGGGCAATCGGCGTCCATTTCCATGATCTTGCCATAGGGCACAAGACCGAGCTTGATGAGCGCCTGGAAGCCGTTGCAAATTCCGAGCATCAGGCCGTCACGCCGCTCCAGAAGGTCGGTCACGCCCTCGCGGATTGCAGCATTGCGGAAGAAGGCAGTGATGAACTTGCCGCTGCCATCCGGCTCGTCGCCGCCCGAGAAACCGCCGGGAATGAAAACCATCTGCGCCTGACGCAGCGCCTCGGCAAAGCGGTCCACAGACCGGCGGATGCCGTCGGCAGAGAGATTGTTGATGACCAGGATCTCCGGCACAGCGCCTGCGTCCAGAACGGCCTTTGCACTGTCGTATTCGCAGTTAGTGCCGGGGAAGGCGGGAATCAGCACGCTCGGCTTCACGCAGCGTACTGCGGGAGCGGCACGGCGTTCTGTGGGATGGGAAAGGGCTTGATACTGCTCCACAGGGCAGGTCATTCCGGTGGGATAGACGGTCTCCATCCGACTCTCCCAACGCTGACAAAGCGTCTGGCCGTCAACCCGCTCCTCGCCGCGCACGAAGGTATTCTCCTCCGTGACGGAGCCGAGCAGGACTCCGCCTTCGACAGGCTCTGTAACCTCGGCCAGGAACGAACCGTACTGCTTTTTCTGCAGCTCCTGCATGGAGATGTTCTCCGTGAACCGGAAGCCAAGGCTGTTGCCAAAGGCCGTTTTCAGGATTGCTTCAAGGATGCCGCCGGGGCCGATCGCATAGCAGGAGACGATCTTCCCTGCACGCTGGAGCGCGGTAATGCGGTCAAACAGCGCCAGCAGCGACGCCGGCTTGGGAAGGCCCTTCTCGTCCCGCTCCGGGGCAAGCAGAACAACCGAATGGCCGGCCGATTTGAGTTCCGGGGAGAGAATATGGCCGAGCTTTTCCGTGGTGACGGCGAAGCTCACCAGCGTAGGAGGCACGTCCAGCTTTTCAAAACTGCCGCTCATGGAGTCCTTGCCGCCGATCGCGCCGATGCCGAGATCCATTTGAGCCCGGAACGCGCCCAGCAGCGCGGACAGGGGCTTGCCCCAACGCTTGGGGTCCCGTCCCGGCTTCTCAAAATACTCCTGGAAGGTCAGGTAGACATTCTCGAAGCTTGCGCCGGAGGCTACAAGCTTGGAAACAGAGTCCACAACGGCGAGGTAAGCCGCGTGATAGGGGCTGCACGAAGAGAGCCAGGGATCAAATCCATAGGCCATCAGGGAGCAGTCATCGGTATGGCCCCGCTCGATGGAGATCTTGTGGACCATGGCCTGAATCGGGGTGAGCTGATTTTTGCCGCCAAAGGGCATGAGAACAGTCCCCGCGCCGATGGTTGCGTCGAACCGTTCGGAAAGACCGCGATGCGAACAGAGGTTCAGATCGTCCGCCACATGGGCGCAAGCCTCGGCGAAGCTGCGCTCCTCAATGTCGGGTTCGCGCTGCGGACAAACGGTTTCAACGGTGATGTGCTTTTCCGCGCCGTTGGAGTTCAAAAATTCACGGCTCAGATCCACGATCCGGTTCCCGTTCCAGTCCATGACCAGACGCGGGGTCTCCGTGACCACGGCAACGGGACAGGCCTGCAGGTTTTCCCCCTGAGCCAGCTCCAGGAAGCGGCCGACGTCGGCAGGATCGACAACCACAGCCATGCGCTCCTGAGATTCGGAAATGGCAAGCTCGGTGCCGTCAAGCCCTTCATATTTACGGGGGACAGCGTTCAGGTCAATGCGCAGGCCGTCAGCCAGCTCGCCGATGGCGACGCTGACGCCGCCCGCGCCGAAGTCATTGCAGCGTTTAATGAGCCGGGAGGCTTCGGGATTGCGGAACAACCGCTGAAGCTTCCGTTCCTCCGGGGCGTTGCCCTTCTGTACTTCCGCGCCGCAGGTCTCCACCGAGTGGGCGTTATGGGCCTTCGAGGAGCCTGTCGCGCCGCCGATGCCGTCGCGGCCGGTGCTGCCGCCAAGCAGGATGATCACATCCCCTGCAGCAGGGCGCTCGCGGCGGACATTGGCCTGCGGGGCAGCGGCGATGACAGCGCCGATCTCCATGCGCTTTGCAGCGTAGCCGGGGTGGTAGAGCTCCTCGACCAGGCCGGTTGCCAGGCCGATTTGATTGCCGTAGGAGGAATAGCCCGCGGCGGCTGTTGTGACGATCTTGCGCTGGGGCAGCTTGCCGGGAATGGTTTCCGAGACGGGGGCTGTGGGGTCCGCCGCGCCGGTGACGCGCATGGCGCCGTAAACGTAGGCGCGGCCGGAGAGCGGATCGCGGATCGCGCCGCCGATGCAGGTGGCCGCGCCGCCGAAGGGCTCGATCTCGGTAGGATGGTTGTGGGTTTCGTTTTTAAACAGGAGCAGCCAGGGCTCGGACTTGCCGTCCACCTCGACATTGATCTTCACAGTGCAGGCGTTGATTTCCTCAGACTCATCCAGCTGATCCAGCTTGCCGCTGCGGCGCAGGTAACGCACAGCAATGGTGGCGAGGTCCATCAGGCATGCCGGTTTGGTACGGCCCAGAGACTTTCGCAGGGCCAGGTAATCCTCATAGCTGCGCTGGAGTTCCGGGTCAGCGAACGAGACCTGATCTATGATGGTGTGGAAGGTGGTATGGCGGCAGTGATCGGACCAATAAGTGTCGATCATCCGGAGCTCGGTAATCGTGGGGTCCCGGTGCTCGCCCCGGAAGTAGGTCTGGCAGAAGGCAATATCCGCCTCATCCATAGCAAGACCGTAGTCACGGATCATGGCGGCGAGCCCATCTGCGTTCAAGTCCCGGAAGCCTTCCAGCGTGCGAACCGTTGTGGGGATTTCATAGACGGTTTTCAACGTTTCCGGCATCTCCAGGGAGGCTTCCCGTGCCTCCACGGGGTTGATGACGTATTTCTTGATCTTTTCCACATTCGCCGCGGTCAGATTGCCATAGAGGGCATAGACGCGGGCGGAACGGATCAGAGGCCGTTCGGACTGAAACATGAGTTGGATGCACTGAGCAGCGGAATCCGCGCGCTGGTCAAACTGACCGGGCAGATATTCCACCGCGAAGACTGCGTCCGCGTCGGAAAGGTCCGCCTCAGCGCAGGTCAGATCCACCTGTGGCTCGGAGAAGACGGTGGGGATGGCCGCCTCAAACTGCTCACGGCTGATCGTTTCCACGTCATAGCGGTTCAGCAGACGAACCGTTTTCAGCGATTCGATGCCGAGAAAGGAAGTCAGCTCGCGGGTCAATCCCTCCGCCTCCTGGGCAAAGCCGGGTTTTTTTTCAACAAAAATGCGGTATACCATTTAGTTCTCCTTTGCCGCAAGGGCGCGTTTTCCGATATCCCGGCGAAAATATGCGTGATCAAAGTGAATTCTGTCCACCGCCTCATAGGCGCGCGCCAGGGCGGCAGGAAGATCCTCCGCCACGGCTGTGACGCCCAGCACGCGGCCGCCGGAGGTGACGAGGCGGCCGTCCTTCTCCTTCGCGCCCGCCACATAGACCTCCGCCTCCAGATCCGCCGGGATCGTGATGGAATAGCCCTTCTCATACGCGCCGGGATAGCCCTGGGAAGCCATAATTACACACGCGCTTGCCGCATCGCTGAATACCACGGGGCAGTCCGCTAGGCGTTCCTCCGTGACGGCCTGCATAACCGTCAAAAGATCGGTTTTCAGAAGGGGCAGAACCACTTGGGTCTCGGGATCGCCGAAGCGGCAGTTGTACTCGATCACCTTCGGTCCGTCCTTTGTGAGCATCAGGCCGAAGTACAGACAGCCCTTGAAGGGCCGGCCTTCGTCCGCCATTGAGCGAACGGTAGGCAGGAAGATCTCTTCCATACAGCGCTGGGCCACGTCGGGCGTATAGTATGGATTCGGCGCGACCGTACCCATACCGCCGGTATTCAGACCGGTGTCTCCCTCCCCTGCCCGCTTGTGATCCATAGACGAGATCATGGGGATGATGGTCTTACCGTCTGTAAAGGAGAGGACGGAGATCTCCGGACCCTCCAAAAATTCTTCCACGACGATCCGCTCGCCGCTCTTGCCGAATCGGTGATCGGCCATCATGGCACGAACAGCCGCCTCCGCCTCAGGCAGGGTTTGAGCGATAATGACGCCCTTTCCAAGCGCAAGGCCGTCCGCCTTTACGACAGTGGGCATGGGAACGGTTTTCAGATAAGCCAGGGCTGCAGCCATATCGTCAAAGGTCTCATATCGCGCCGTGGGGATTCCGTGGCGCTTCATCAGCTCCTTGGCAAAGACCTTGCTGGCTTCGATCACGGCAGCGTCCTTCCGAGGACCGAAGCAGGGGATCCCGGCCTTTTCCAGAAGATCCACCGCACCCAGGGCGAGGGGATCGTCCGGCGCAACAACGGCGTAGTCGATCTTGTTCTCCTTTGCGAAGGCAAGGATCCCGTCGAGATCCACAGCGGCTATGCCGACGCAGATCGCGTCGCGCGCAATACCGCCGTTGCCGGGCAGGCAGTACAGCTCAGTAACAGATTGGTTTTCTTTCAGCTTTTTGACGATGGCGTGCTCTCGCCCGCCGCCGCCGATGACCATGATTTTCATATTCTCCCCCCAAGGATCCAGCATCCGCCCGGGGGCGGAGCATATGGATCGTCCCCGCCCAAAGGGCGGGGAATAATCCATCCTTACAGTTACATCAATGATGGAACAGGCGCATGCCTGTGAATGCCATGACCATATCATGCCGATTGCAGCAGTCGATCACCGCGTCGTCGCGGATGGAGCCGCCGGGCTCGGCAATGTACTTCACGCCGCTGCGGAATGCGCGCTCAATGTTGTCAAAGAACGGGAAGAACGCGTCAGAGCCCAGCGCCACGCCGGTGATGGTGTCCAGATAGGCTCTCTGCTCTTCTCTTGTGAAGGGAGCGGGCTGACGGGTGAAATACCGCTGCCAAACGCCGTCAGCACAGACGTCTTCTTCATTCTGGTTGATATAGCCGTCAATAACGTTGTCCCGGTCGGGACGGCCGATGTCCTCGCGGAAGGGCAGGTTCAGAACCTTGTCAGACTGGCGCAGGAACCAGGTATCGGCCTTGGAGCCGGCCAGACGGGTGCAGTGGATGCGGGACTGCTGCCCAGCGCCTACGCCGATTGCCTGACCGTCCACGGCGAAGCAGACGGAATTGGACTGGGTGTATTTGAGGGTAATCAGAGAAACGATCAGATCTCTCGCAGCGGAATCCGGCAGGTTCTTGTTGGCCGTGACGAGATTGTTCAGCAGCTCCCGGTCGATCCGGAAGTTGTTGCGGCCCTGCTCAAAGGTGACGCCGAAGACATGCTTGCACTCCTGGACAGCAGGGACATAGTTCGGATCAATGCGGACAACATTGTAGCCGCCCTTCCGCTTGGTCTTAAGGATCTCCAGCGCCTCGGGGGTATAACCGGGGGCGATCACACCGTCGGAGACCTCGCGCTTAATGAGGCTGGCGGTCATGGCGTCGCATTCGTCGGAGAGCGCCACCCAGTCGCCGAAGGAGCACATCCGGTCCGTACCGCGGGCTCTAGCATAGGCACAGGCAAGGGGGTTTTCGTCCAGGCCGGGAACGTCGTCGACAAAGCAGGCCTTCTTCAGTCGATCAGACAGGGGCAGGCCCACCGCTGCTGAGGTGGGGCTGACATGCTTGAAGGAAGCAGCGGCGGGCAGGCCAAGGGCCTGCTTGAGCTCCTTGACCAGCTGCCAGGAGTTCAGGGCGTCCAGAAAATTGATGTAGCCGGGACGGCCGTTGAGGATCTCAACAGGCAGGTCGCTGCCGTCGGCCATATAGATTCGGGCCGGCTTCTGATTGGGGTTGCAGCCGTATTTCAATTCAAATTCTTTCATGACAAGTCACCTTAGTTATTTTTATTGATGAGTCGCTCTTCGATCTTCCCCGTCCGGAGTTCCACCGCGCGAACATAGAGGGAGATCTTGTTATCGGCGTCCAGGTTTTCCCAAAGCTCGGAAGTGAAGGCATCCAGGTCATTGACGATCCGGACGCGCTCAGGCTCGCCCTGGAAGGTGGGAATGGGCTTGCCGTCGCAGACATAGGTGTGGATAAAATGGCCCAGGCCGGGCTTTGCGGGATAGGAGAAGGTGTAACGTGCGCAGTCGCTTCCCTGCTCGTCGATGCTCTTGAGAATGCTCATCTCATAGCCGGGGCAGGCGGCGTCCAGCTTCATCATGCCGCTGATGCGGGGGGTGAAGTTGGGTGCGTCCGGCTCGAAGCAGCGGGATTCCAGCGCCTCGGAGAAGGATTTGCCGGCCTGCAGGCCCTCGTAAATCGTGTCGGTCTGATTGCCATTGGTGACGATTAGTCGATCCTGATACTGGCGTACGGCAGCATAGATAATCAGGCTGGGGTCCTCCACCTTGGCCGCATCGAAGGGCTCGGTGAAAACCTCGCCGTTTTTGACCGTGAAGATCCGGTTGCGAGAGTTGGCGCTGCGGCCCATGATGAAGTAGGCAGCGACAGCACGTTCCCCGTCCTCGGTCAGGCCAAGGACAATGCCGCGGCCAACATAAGAATTGCCACGAATCCGCTCAGCAATGGGAAGCGTCTCATAGATATTCATGTTTCAATTCTCCTTCTGTTTATTGGTTGCAATCAATTCAATGGCCTTGGGCAGCAGAATCCATTCGGCCTGTTCCATGACCCGTCGCTGGAGGACCTCCGGCGTATCCCCGGGCAGGACCTCCACGGGCTTTTGCAGGATAATCTCGCCGCCGTCGGGGATCTCGTTGACATAATGTACCGTAGCGCCTGTGACCTTTACCCCGCGTTCCAAAGCCAACTCATGAACCCGCAGCCCGTAGCAGCCCTTGCCACAGAAGGCGGGAATCAGAGACGGATGGACGTTGATGATCCGACGGTCATAGCGGCGGGTAAAGTCCTCAGAGAGGATGGTCATAAAGCCTGCCAGCACAACCAGATCGATATGATGCTCTTCCAAAGCCTGCACCAAAGCTGCCTCAAATGCGGACTGGCCGCCAAGCTCTCGCTTGTTCAGCACCAAAGAGGGGACCCCCGCTTTTGCGGCCCGCTCCAGGGCGTAGGCGTTTGGATTATTCGAGACCACCAGGGCGATCTGTGCGTGACGGATGACACTGCCGCGGGCGTCCAAAATGGCTTGCAGATTCGTGCCGCCGCCGGAAACCAGCACAGCGACGCGAAGGGATGCGCATCGATTCAGCATAGCTCGATCCTCTGCTCGCCATTGACGATCTCGCCCAGTCGATAGGCGTCCTCACCGTTATCGCGGAGGACCGAAAGCGCAAGCTCAGCATCCTGCTTGGCCACGCAGATGCACATTCCGACACCCATATTGAAGGTGTTGAACATATCCCGGCGGGAGATGTTCCCGGTCTGCGCGATGAGATCGAAGATGGGCAGGACGCGGACATCCGCCTCCCGGATGCGGGCACTCAGCCCGGCCGGGATCATGCGGGGAATATTCTCATAGAAGCCGCCGCCGGTGATGTGGGAAATGCCCTTGACCCGGACCTGCTCCAGCAGCGCCAGGACGGGCTTGACGTAGATCTTCGTGGGAGCAAGCAGGGCCTCGCCCAGAGACCTTCCGCCCAGAGCGGCAACAGAGGACTTGAGATCGGCGTGCTCCACATCGAACACCTTCCGGACCAGCGAGAAGCCGTTGGAGTGAACGCCGCTGGAGGGCAGAGCGATCAGCACGTCGCCGGGCTCCATGGAGGCGTTGTTCAAAATACGGTCCTTGTCCACCACGCCGGTCGAATAACCCGCGAGGTCATATTCATCAACCGGATAAAAGCCGGGCATTTCGGCGGTTTCCCCGCCAATCAGGGCGCAGCCAGCCTGCACGCAGCCGTCGCACACGCCCTTGACGATCTGCTCGATCCGTTCGGGTACATTCTTGCCGCAGGCGATATAGTCCAGGAAAAACAGGGGCTTTGCGCCGCAGCAGATAATGTCGTTCACACACATGGCAACGCAGTCAATTCCCACGGTGTCATGCTTGTCCAGAAGGAAGGCCAGCTTGAGCTTTGTGCCGACGCCGTCGGTGCCGGAGACCAGAACCGGACGGTGAATGCCTTCCAGATCCAGCTCGAACAGGCCGCCGAATCCACCAACATCGGAACAGACGCCGGGCGTCACAGTCGCGGCGATATGGCTCTTCATCAGCTCCACAGCGCGATAACCGGCGGTGATGTCCACACCGGCTGCCGCATAGGCTTCGGATTTGGAAATATCGTTCATGGTTTATTCCTTTCCGTTCCAGCAGAAGGTGCAAAGGTCGCACTCGGGCAGGCCGATTGCCTCGATCACACCCTCCAAAGACTGGAACTCCAGTGAGGCAAAATGGAATTTTTCGCAGATTGCACTGCGCAGCTTCTTGCCGCGCTCGGTGCTGCTGTCGCAGTATTCCTCCAGATGGCGGAAGCCTTTCTCTCCTTCCAGCTCCAGAATTACCCGACGGGCGATCAACTCCAAATCGGAGGTGGAGCGGGAAAAGCTCAGGTACTTGCAGCCGAACATAATGGGCGGACAGGCGGAGCGCATATGAACGGACTTGGCACCGTTCTCATAGAGGAACTCTACCGTCTCTTGAAGCTGTGTGCCGCGGACGATGGAATCGTCCACAAACAGCAGGTCCTTGCCCTCGATCAGCTCCTTGACGGGGATCTGCTTCATCTTGGCAATCTTCTCGCGGTCTACCTGCGTGGGAGGCATGAAGCTGCGTGCCCAGGTGGGGGTGTACTTGATGAAGGCTCGCGCGAAGTGCATACCGCTTTCATTGGCGTAACCGATGGCGTATGGCGTACCGGAATCGGGGACGCCGCCCACATAGTCGATCTTCTGTTCGCCGCGGGCGCAGTCGTCCCGGGCCATAATGGCGCCGTTGCGGTAACGCATGGCTTCCACATTGACGCCTTCATAAGTCGACGTGGGATAGCCGTAGTAGCTCCAGAGGAAGGAGCAGATTCGTTTTTTCTCACCCGGCGCACAAAGCTGCGTCACGCGCTCGGAGCGAATGGCCACGATCTCGCCGGGTCCAAGCTCCTTTTCAAACGCATACCCCAGCTTCTCATAGGCAAAGGACTCGAAGGAGACGGCATAACCGTCCTCCCGCCTGCCGATGGAGACCGGGAGCCTGCCAAGCCGGTCACGGGCTGCAATGATCGTGCCGTCTTCCTGCAAGATCAGAATGGAGGCCGTGCCGTCAATGGACTTCTGCGCAAAACGAATCCCCTCTGAGAAGCTGCTCTTCTGATCAATCAGCGCAGCCAGAAGCTCCACCCCGTTGATCCTGCCGCCGGTCTTGGCATCAAAGTGCCCGCCGGAGAAGGAGAGGTACTGATCGATCAGCGCATCCGCATTGTTGATCCTGCCAACCATGCAGATGGCGTAAGTGCCCAGATTGGAGCGGATCAAAAGTGGCTGCGGCTCGCTGTCGCTGATGCAGCCGATGGCCGCGATTCCCCGCATCTCCTCGAAGATATGCTCAAACCGCGTACGGAACGGAGCGTTCTCAATGTTGTGAATTTTGCGCTGCAGACCGATCTCCGGGTCAAACGCCGCCATCCCACCCCGGCGCGTGCCGAGGTGGGAATGGTAGTCAGTACCGAAGAAGACGTCGGCCATACAGTCATTTTTTGACGTAATGCCGAAAAAGCCTCCCATGAGGAACCTCCTGCGTGAAGAGAAAAATTATGCAAAGAACAGCTTGGACAGCTCCATGGGCTCAATATACTTGCCGTCCTTATAGACGCGCATATTGCCGGACGCGATCTCATCGATCAGCATAACCTTGCCGTCAGCGTCGTAGCCAAACTCAAATTTAATGTCGTACAGGACCATGCCCTTTTCCTTCAGATCGTCGGCCACGATCTGGGTAATCTTCTGCGTCATAGCCTTAATCTCGTCGTACTGCTCGGCAGTCATGACGCCCAGAACCACAAGGCCGTCCTTGGTGACCAGGGGATCGCCCTTCTCGTCGTTTTTGAAGGTGGTCTCCACGTAGGCAGGCAGATCAGCGCCCTCGGCAATGTACTCGCCATAACGGCGCAGGAAGCTGCCCACGGCCTTGTGGCGGCAGATAACCTCGAGGCCCTTGCCGAAAACCTTGGCGGGCAGGACTTCCATGGTGGTATTGGCCAGATCAGCGGAAACATAGTGCGTCCGGATCCCGGCGGCGTTCACCTTCTCAAAGAAGTAGATGGACATCCGCAGGTTCACATCGCCCACACCGTCGATGGTCAGACCGATGGAATTCTCACCGGGATCGAAGACGCCGTCCTTGCCGGTGCAGTCATCCTTAAACTTCAAGAGAAAGTTACCGTTTTCGAGCTTGTAGACATTCTTAGTCTTGCCAGTGTAGATAAGCTGATTCTCCATTGTTTTTTTCTCCTTTATCGTTCAAGATTGTTCTGAATAAATTTTACGCCTTGAGCTGCTCCTGCAGTTCGCGGTTTTGGTCCAGGACCTTTTCCGCCATTCCGGTGCGGTGGTCCACAAGCCGCTGGGCCAGCTCCAGATCGTCGACTGCGAGGATCTGTGCAGCCAGGACGGCCGCGTTGGCTCCGCCGCCGACGGCGACAGTCGCAACGGGAATGCCGCTCGGCATCTGGACTGTGGAGAGCAGGGCGTCCAGCCCCTCCAGATTCGAGCCGGGGCAGGGCACGCCGATGACAGGCAGGGTGGTGTTGGCGGCAATGGCTCCGGCCAGGTGGGCTGCCATGCCCGCGAAAGCGATGACGCAGGCAAGGCCCCGTCCGCGGGCGGACTTGGCAAACTCCGCGGTCTCACCGGGGGTCCGGTGGGCGGAGAGGATGTGGACCTCAAACGGGATCTCCAGATCCTTCAGGGTGTCGATTGCCTTTTGAACATAGGGAAGATCGCTCTTGCTTCCCATTACAATTCCGATTGCTTTCATGATTGATTTCCTCTCACGGTCAAGTTGGTATCATCGCCGCATCAGCCGCCGGCCTTCGTTTCGCAGTAGAGGCAGCGGTAAACCTTCTCATTGCGGTCGGTCAGGCGGAACACATGATGCAGCTCCTGCTCAGTGGAAGTGATGCAGCGGGGATTCTTGCAGAAAATAACGTCGGTCAGGGTCAAAGGCATTTCAATGGCCCGTTTCTCCACCAGCTTGCCCTGCCGAATGATGTTTACGGTTGCGCCCGGATCAACATAGGCGATAACATCCAGATCCACGGGGATATCCGCGTCGATCTTGATGATGTCCTTCTTGCCCATCTTGCGGCTGTTGACGTTCTTGATGATGGCAACAGAGAGGTCCGTCTCGTCCAGCTTCATCAGCTTATAGAGCGTCATGCCCTTGCCCGCGGTAATGTGGTCGATGACCACACCGTTCTGGATCGCGGCAATATTCATAGTGTACCGGCCTCCGTGAGCAGTTTCAGGATCAAAGCCATACGCATATACTTGCCGTTGAGCACCTGCTTGAAGTAACAGGCTCTGGGATCGTCGTCGATGGCAACGCTGATCTCATTGACTCTGGGCAGGGGGTGGAGGATCGAAAGATCCTTTTTGGCGTTCTTGAGTTTTTCCGGCGTGAGGATGTAGCTGTCCTTCAAGCGGAGATAATCCTCCTCGTTGAAGAAGCGCTCACGCTGCACACGGGTCATATAGAGGATATCCAGCTCGGGCATGGCCGCTTCCAAATCGGTCGTCTGGGTGTAGGGAATGTTGTATTTCTTCAGGCTGCCCTTCTTGACATAGCTGGGAACCTTCAGCTCCTCGGGGGAGATCAGGACAAATTTGTTGTCGGCGTAACGGGACATGGCGTTGAGCAGGGAATGAACCGTGCGTCCGAACTTCAAATCGCCGCAAACGCCAATGGTCAGACCGCTGAATGTGCGCTTTTCAAGCCAGATGGTGAGCAGGTCGGCCAGCGTCTGGGTGGGGTGGCAATGTCCGCCGTCGCCGGCGTTGATGACGGGAATGGTGGCGTTGTGGGCAGCCACATAGGCCGCGCCCTCCTTGGGGTGGCGCATGGCGATGATGTCCGCGTAGCAGGAGACAGTCTTGGCTGTATCGGCCACGCTCTCTCCCTTGGCGGCAGAGGAAGACATGGCGCTGGAGACAGAGATCACGTGGCCGCCCAACTCATACATCGCGGCCTCAAAGCTCATACGGGTACGGGTCGATGGTTCAAAAAACAGGGTTGCGAGCTTCTTGCGGTCGCAGACGTGCGCATACTTGTCAGGGTTTGCGATGATATCCTCCGCCGTTGCGATGAGCTCCTCCAGCTCCTGGGCGCTCAGGTCCAGAATGTCGATTACACTTCGTTTCACTTGGAACCTCCTATCCAGCTCTCATCGGAGGGGTTATTGCGGAAGGCAATCAGCCGCTCCACATCCTCCTGTTTGATATAGCCCTCCCAGGCTGCAACGGACGCAATATGATCGAAGTCCGTCAATGACACGTTCTTGACATTTGCGGCCGCCAGGCGTTCCAGGCCGCGCTGCATGCCGTAGGTAAAGATGGAGACAACGCCCAGCACCTCAGCGCCGGCCTCCCGCAGGGCTTCAACCACCTCGATGACACTGCCGCCGGTGGAAATCAGGTCCTCGACCACGACGACCTTCTGGCCGGGCTCCAGCCTGCCCTCAATGCGGTTCTGTCTGCCATGATCCTTGTTGCCGGAGCGAACATAGCCCATGGGCAGGCCCATGAGATGCCCCACAATGGCGGCATGCGCGATGCCGGCGGTTGAAGTACCCATGAGGACTTCTGCCTCGGGGTAATGTTCACGGATGAGCCGGACAAGACCGTTCTCCACATCGTTGCGGACAGCAGGCGCCGTCAACGTCAGGCGGTTGTCGCAGTAGACGGGGCTTTTGATCCCGCTGGCCCAGGTGAAGGGCTCCTCCGGCCGGAAGAATACGGCGCGGATGGAGAGCAGGTCTCTTGCGATCTGTGTGCTGAGATCCATTTCCATTCTCCTTTGTATATGATTTCATTCCATGATTTTATCCGATAAATTCTGCGCAGCAGCGTTCGTAGGCTGCCACGGGGTCGGGGGCGGCGGTAATGGGACGGCCCACCACGATATAGTCCGAACCGATAGCCTTGGCCTGAGCGGGGGTCATGACCCGCTTTTGGTCGCCCTTTTCCCCGTCGGCAAAGCGGACGCCGGGTGTGACGGTCAGAAATTCAGCACCGCAGACGCTGTGGACCCGCTCCGCCTCCAGCGGCGAGCAAACAACACCGTCCAGACCGGCCTTCTTCGCGTTTTCCGCATAAGACAGGACGACCTGCTCCATCTGCTCACGGATCAAGAGCTCGTTTTCCAGCGTCTCCTGGTTGGTGGAGGTGAGCTGGGTAACCGCAATGAGCAGGGGGCGGGTGCCGTCGGGCCGGGTCAGGCCTTCCAGCGCGGCCCGCATCATCTCGGCTGCACCGGCGGCGTGGAGGTTGCAAATATCCACGTCGAGGTTCGAGAGCACGGCCATTGCCTTTTTGACGGTATTCGGAATATCGTGGAGCTTAAGATCCAAAAAGATCCGATGCCCCCGTTCCTTGATCTGCCGGACAATGGCTGGACCTTCTGCATAGAAGAGCTCCATTCCGATTTTTACGAAGGGCTTTCTGCCCTGAAAGCGATCCAAAAATTCCAGCGTTTGCGCTCCGCTTGGGAAATCGCAGGCGATGATGACGTCTTTACCCATGGTTGTCTCCTCCGATGATGTCTCTTATATTTTGTATTCCGTAACGGTCCATTGCCGCGGGAAGCGCTTGAATAATCTTTTTACTGGCCATGGGGTCGATCAAATTGGCGGCGCCGACCTCCACCGCGCAGGCCCCGGCCATCATCATTTCCAACACGTCCTCTGTGCCGGAAACGCCGCCCATTCCGATCACCGGGATCGAAACCGCATGGGCGACCTGATACACCATGCGCAAGGCCACCGGGAATACGGCGGGTCCGGAAAAGCCTCCCATGGTGTTCGCCAGAATGGGCTTCCGGGTATTCAGATCGATGCGCATGCCCAAAAGGGTATTGATGAGGCTGATCCCGTCGGCGCCGGCGTCTTCACTGGCCTTGGCAATGGAGGCAATGTCTGTCACATTGGGCGAGAGCTTAACGATCACGGGCTTTGTCGTGACAGCCTTGACTGCCCGAACCACGGAAGCCGCGGCAGCGGGGTCCGTGCCAAAGCTCATACCGCCGCCATGGACGTTGGGGCAGGAAATATTGATCTCGAGCCAGCCCACTTGCGGCTCTCGGTCCAGCCGCGCGCAGGTGTAAGCATAATCCTCCACCGAAAATCCGCTCACATTGGCCATGACAGGCTTGTGAAAGCATTTGGCCAACCGCGGGAGCTCCGTGTCGATGACGCGGTCCACGCCCGGGTTTTGCAGACCGACGGCATTGAGCATTCCGGCGGTGCAGTCCGCGATCCGGGGCGTCGGGTTGCCGAAGCGGGGCTCGCGGGTCGTCCCCTTAAAAGAAAATGTGCCCAACACATTGATATCATAAAGCTCGGCAAATTCGTAACCGTAGCCAAAGGTACCGGAAGCGGGGATAACGGGATTGTCCAGCTCGATGCCGCAGAGATCCACGCTCAGTCTTCCCATATGATCTCCTCCTTTTGCAGAACGGGGCCTTCCTTGCAGATTCGCTTATAGCCGGTGATCGTCCTGCAGGAACAGCCCATGCAGGCGCCGAAGCCGCAGCCCATGCGCTTTTCAAAGCTGAAGGAACCGCCGGTCTGAACGGTCCGGTAGACTGCCCTGAGCATGGGCTCTGGGCCGCAGGTATAGACATGGGAATAGGTCCCAGGCAGGGCGTCGGTGACAAAGCCCCTGACGCCCAAGGAACCGTCCACGGTCGTAACCGTAACATCACAGCCCAGAGCGCGGAACCGGTCGGCGTAGAAGCATTCCGCCGCCGTATTAAAGCCCAGGATCACGGAAACGTGCTTCCCGGCGTCCCGCAGGCGACGGGCCAGCAAAAACAGCGGAGGAACGCCCACGCCGCCGCCGATCAGCAGCGGATCCTCCCCGGCAAGCAAAAGATCGTATCCGTTGCCGAGGCCGGTCAGAACGGGGATCACTTCCCCCGGCTGCACCCGGCTGAGCTGTTCGGTCCCCTTGCCCACGACCTTGTAGATCAGCGTCAGGGTCTCCCCCTCCAGATTGCAGACGGAGATGGGGCGGCGCAGATACAGCCCCTCCATCCGCAGATTCACAAATTGACCGGGGCGGGTAATCGCCGCGGTATCGCCGGTTAACTGTATCTCAAAAACCGTTTCCGTGAGCTTTTTCTGCCCGAGAACGGTGAACAACCCATCCTTCATTGCAAACCTCTTACTGATTTTCGTTTTTCGTTTCTTTCTGATATACAGTCTTCCCGTCGCAGACTGTCGCCAGACACGCTCCGTAGACCTCCCAGCCGGCAAACGGCGTCGCGCGGCCCTTGGTCAGGAAGGCGCAGGGATCCACGACGGAAACAGCGTTCAGGTCCCAGACCGAGTAATCCTCTGCCAGGCAGAGCCCGAAGCGCTTTCTGGGGTTATATGCCAGAAGCTCGATCAGCTTTTCGAGCGTCAGCACGCCCGGGCAGACCAGCTTTGTATAGAGCACCGAAAAGGCGGTCTCAAGTCCAACAATGCCGAAGGCACTTCCGCGCAGACCCTTCGCCTTTTCCTCGGCGCTGTGCGGCGCGTGATCGGTGGCAATCATGTCAATGGTACCGTCCAGAACCCCCTCGATCAGGGCTTCCCGGTCCTCCGGCGCGCGAAGCGGCGGATTCATCTTGAAACGGCCGTCCTCCTGTAAATCACGCTCGTCAAGAACCAAATAATGCGGCGCCGTCTCACAGGTGACGTCCAGGCCCTGCCGCTTGGCTTCCCGGATCAGGGCAACGCTCTCCTTCGTGGAAATGTGGCAGACGTGATAGGAGCACCCTGTCTCGCGTACAAGGTCCAGATCCCGCCTGACCTGACCCCACTCACTCTCGGAGCAGATTCCGGCGTGACCCATTCTTCGGGCATAGGCGCCGTCATGGATATAACCGCCGCCGAGCAGACGATTGTCCTCGCAGTGGGCCACGATCAGTTTCTTGAGCCTCTTTGCCAGGCGCATCGCTTCGCGCATGAGCTCGTCACGCTGCACGCCGCGGCCGTCATCGGAAAAAGCTACGACGCGAGGCGCGATTGTCTCCATATCCGACAATTCTTCGCCCCGCTCGCCCGCTGTAATCGCCCCGTAGGGATGGACATGGATCTTGGCATGGGCGGCAATCAGCGACTCCTGAACGGCAAGATGCTCGGAATTGTCCGGAACAGGATTCAAATTCGGCATAGTGCAAACGGCTGTATAGCCGCCTGCGGCTGCCGCGGCGCAGCCGGATTCGATTGATTCCTTATAAGAAAAGCCCGGCTCGCGAAAATGCACATGCACGTCGCAGAAACCGGGAAATACAGCACAGTCATGGGAAACGGGCAGAATACGCTTATCAACAAGCGGAGTGACACTCTGATCGCCTCGGAGATTGTTAAGAAAAGAACGGAAAACAGCCATAGCTTGAACCTCACACGCAGCATCTATTCTTACCGTGACTAAGTTTACCACAAGAAACCGGGATCTGTCAAGAAACAAACTTCGCAGAAACAATTTTTGTGAATAATAGTATATTTCCCCGGCAGGAAGAGAGAAGATGCAGGGCAATTTGCTGTTTTTGTAAAAAATGAGGGATTTTGCGGGAAATCGTGGAGCATTTTTCATGGTATTATACAAATAATCGGAGGTCCTGAAGATCGTTCGGACTCCCACTTCCCGTGATGCTCGGCTGGAACTTCCGCAATCGTGCCTCCGCCGGAGCGATTTTGACATCGGTATAACCGCATGATTGTGCCCCTATTCAAATGCTGCCACAGCAGTATCTGTTCAGTATCCTGTCATTTCGAGGCGATTCATCGCCGAGAAATCCGT
>CALYTU010000002.1 GCA_945487445.1 uncultured Clostridia bacterium
GCTTCTTTATCACACATAAGCAAAGAGCCAGGGCATCAAGCAGTTGGTCGCCGGTGGCGGTGTCGCTTTCATCGGCCTTGTCCTGGTGCCGCAGCTCGCAGGACTGTTTTCGTGAGAATATGAACGTCAGCCCAGCCATGCTTGGTTTCCGCCGTGACAAGGCCGGGCTGACAAACAAGGAGGTGAGTCAATGAGCTGGATAGGTGACGCGCTGACGGAATGGGTGCAGGACTTGATGATCCCTGGGATCAAATCGAACATCACAGGGATTTTTGACGCGACCAACGATCAAGTATCGAATATTTCGGTACAAATCGGACAAACACCGCAAGGCTGGAACCGCGACATTTACAACATGATTAAAACGCTGTCAGATACTGTGATCCTGCCGATTGCGGGCTCTATCCTGGCCTTCGTCATGACGCTGGAGTTGATCCAGATGATTACAGAGAAAAACAATATGCAGGATATAGAAACATGGTCCTTCTTCAAATGGGCCTTCCGGGCCGCCGCGGCAATCCTGATCGTAACAAACACCTGGACGATTGTGATGGGGATTTTCGAGGCGGCCCAATCCGTTGTACGAACCGCCTCCGGCCTGATAGGCGCAAGCGGCAGCCTGGGACCGGACACATCGGAATTGGAAACACTTCTGCGGTCAATGGGCGTCGGTGAGCTTTTGGTAATTTGGTTCGAAAGCGTGCTCTTAAATTTTGCAGGAAAGGTGATCTCCATTATCATCCTGGTCGTGATCTACGGCAGAATGATCGAGATTTACCTCGTCACATCCGTAGCCCCGATCCCAATGGCTACCATGCTAAACAGGTCATGGGGCAGCATGGGGCAGAACTACTTGCGTTCTCTCTTGGCACTGGCCTTTCAGGCCGTCATGATTATCGTTTGCGTTGGAATCTACTACACGCTGATCCGAGGGATTTCCTTCACAGACGATTTGATGGCCGGGCTGCTGTCTTGCCTGGGCTACTCTGTGCTGCTATGCTTCGTGCTGTTTAAGACAAGCAGCCTTTCCAAGAGCGTATTCAATGCCCACTAAAGGAGGTTCCCGTTATGCCCTATGTTCCGGTCCCGAAAGACTTGAGTAAAGTCAAAAGCAAGGTTCTGATGAACTTAACCAAACGGCAGTTGCTTTGCTTTGGCGGCGGTGCGCTGATCGCTATTCCACTGTTTTTCCTACTGAGAGGCCCCATAGGCTCCAGCAATGCGCTGATGTGCATGATGCTGACGCTGATCCCCGCCATGCTGTTTGGCCTTTACGAGAAAAACGGGCAGCCCTTGGAGAAGGTTCTGGCGCAAATATACCGCGTTTGCTTCAAACGCCCCAAGGTGCGCCCGTATCAAACCCGAAACTTTTATGACACCCTGCGCAGGCAGGAAGAATTAAACAAGGAGGTGAGGCGAATTGTTCAATCTGTTCCGGCGAAAGCCCAAAAAGAAAGTCCCCGAAGCAGCAAAGCCCAAAAGAAAGCTCACCCGGGCTGAAAAGAATGCGATCAAGGCCGCGATTGAACGTGCCAGAAAGGCCGAGCAAAACGGCATGAGTGCCCAGGACACCATTCCGTATATCAGGATGTATCCGGACGGTATCTGCCATGTAACAGAACGCCTCTGGGCAAAAACGATCCAATACGACGACATTACCTATCAGCTTGCAGACGACGATGACAAGGAAGAAATCTTCGAGAAATGGTGCAAGTTCCTGGACTACTTTGATCCGTCTGTACATTTTCAGTTCACCTTTGTGAACCTGAATACATCGGAGGAGCAGATCGCCGCCACCATAGACATTCCAGCTGCGGGTGACAGCTTTGACCATATCCGTGCCGAGTACACAAAAATGCTGCGGGAGCAAGGAGCCAAGGGCAACAACGGCCTCTCCCGTGTAAAATACCTGACCTTCAGCGTAGAGGAAGCGACGCTGGATGAAGCGAAGTCCTGGCTGAACAGCATTGAAATCGACCTCTGCAATAATTATAAAAAGCTCGGCGTCAATGCCAAGGCGCTCTCCGGCGCGGAGTATCTGGAGGTCATGTACCGCATGATGAACATGGACACCATGCGTCCCTTCCGGTTTTCCTGGGATTGGCTGGCTCCCTCCGGCCTTTCCACCAAGGACTACATTGCGCCGAGCTCCTTCGAGTTCCGCACCGGGAGAATGTTCCGCATGGGGAAGAAATACTGTCAGGCGTCCTTCCTTCAAGTTCTTGCCACGGAGCTGGAGGATCGCGTTTTGACGCAGTTCCTCGATATAAAAAACAATCTCATCATCAGCTTCCACGTCCAGGCAATTGATCGAACGAAGGCCATCAAGGACGTGAAGCGAAAGCTGACCGATCTGGAAAAGAGCAAGATCGACGAGCAGAAAAAGGCCGTCCGCGCCGGTTATGATATGGACATCATTCCGGCAGACCTGAACACCTACGGGCAGGAGGCCCAGGCGCTTCTTTCCTCGCTGCAGCGAAAGAACGAGCGCTTCTTCCTGGTGACGTTCATTCTAATCAGCATAGCCGACAGCAAAAAGGCTCTCAAAAACGCCGTCATGCAAGCCTCCGGTATCGCCCAGCGAAACAACTGTGCGCTCATGAACCTGGATTTCCAGCAGGAGGAAGGCATGCTCAGCTGCCTCCCCCTGGCACACAATCAAGTCCATATCACCAGGGGCCTCACCACATCGGCTACGGCTATTTTCATTCCCTTCACCACCCAGGAGCTCTTTCAGACCGGCCCGGAGGCCCTGTACTATGGCCTGAACGCCATGAGCAACAATCTGATTATGGCGGATCGAAAACAGCTTCTGAACCCCAATGGGCTGATCCTCGGCGTCTCCGGCTCCGGTAAATCCTTCTCAGCCAAACGGGAGATTTCAAACGCGATCCTCGTATGCCGGGACGATGACGTAATCATCTGCGATCCTGAGTCAGAGTATGCTCCGCTGGTGCTCCATTTCGGCGGCCAGGTGGTTCGCGTATCTGCTACCTCAAATGATTACATCAATCCGCTGGACATTAACCTCAACTATGGCGTCGATGGCGAAAGCCCCGTCAGCTTTAAGGTGCAGTTTATACTGTCCCTGTGTGAGCTGATTATCGGACGCCGGGAGGGCCTGCTGCCGGTTGAGATCACCGTCATTGATCGGTGCGCCCGGCAGATCTATCAGAAATATCTCAACGATCCGACCCCGGAAAATGTACCCATTTTGGAGGACCTATACAACAGTCTGCGGGAGCAGGAGGAGCCGGAGGGACAGTACGTTGCGACAGCTCTTGAAATCTACGTCCACGGCTCTCTGAATGTTTTCAACCACAGAACCAATGTGGACATCAATAACCGGATCGTCTGCTGCGATATTAAGCAGCTGGGCAAGCAGCTGAAAAAGCTCGGTATGCTGGTGATCGAGGATCAGATCTGGAACCGTGTCTCCCGCAACCGGAGCGAGGAGAAAACCACCCGCGTATATTTTGATGAGTTCCATCTGCTCCTAAAGGACCCGCAGACCGCAGGCTACAGCGTGGAAATCTGGAAGCGCTTCCGCAAATGGGGCGGAATGCCAACCGGGATCACGCAGAACGTGAAGGATTTGCTGCTCAGTCCCGAGATCGAGAACATTTTTGAGAACAGCGATTTCATCTATCTGCTGAACCAGGCAGGCGGAGATCGGGAAATCCTGGCGAAAAAGCTCAATATCTCCGCGTATCAGCTGTCCTATGTGACACAGAGCGGCCCGGGCGAAGGCCTGATAAAATACGGCCCCACAATCATTCCCTTCCGGGATCGCTTCCCGAAGGACAATGAACTGTACCGTCTCCTGACAACCAAGTTTGGGGAGGCGGCGTCATGAGCCAACGGCTGCAAAAGAACTCCAACAAGGAGCTGCGTTTCGCAGCCGCCGATCCGGCTGTAATAAAAAATGGACGCAAAAAGCGGCTGCAGCAACGCAGCAGCGCGGAGCCGCTGCGCTTCTCTGATAAGTCAGCAGGGGCGCAGCATCAGGACGCAGTTGCCCAGCATAGGCGAGCACAGAGCCAAATGCCGGTTCCGGGTCAGCTCGGAAAGCAGAAAACCGGCGCATCCGCCCAGGGCACGGAGGCGAGCCCGATTCCCGGAAAGGTCACAAAGCATCGGTATTATGATGCTGCCAACGGCGTCACTACCACGCGGCTTCGATTTGCCGAGGCAAAGCGCCCCGCAAGGCTTGTTTTCAATGCTGCGGCAGCTCCGGCGCGGTTTACACGGAACAAGGTCCAGGATAAGCTCCGGGAATATGACGGCGACAACTCCGGTGCCGCTGCCTTCCACAGCACAGAAGCAGCCGGAGAAACAGGCGTGAAGTACGTCCATACCAAACGGCAAAAGCGACGGGATCGGAGAACGACTCCAAAACACAAGGTAAGCGTTTTTCAAAACAAAGGCCCGAACCTTGGATCAAATCCGCTTTCCAGACGTTTGCAGCGACGTAAAATCAAGCAGGGATATATGCGCTATATGGCAAGAACCGGCCAGATCATAAGCGGGCCGTTGGGTTACGTGCAGGTTGCGGCAAGAAAAGTGACAGGCACCGCCGCAAATACCGTGAAAACACTTTCTCGAAAAGCCGGAAAAACCGCATTGCTGTTTTTAGGCCTTGGCGGAGCCATTGTTGTTCTGATGACCGCCCTCGTCTCCTGTGGTGGAATGGCCGGTAGCGGAGCCGGTGGAACGGCAGAACTTGGGGCGTATGCCGCAGAAGAAGCGGATATGCTTGCTGCGGAGGCTGCCTACTGCCAGATGGAGGCCGATCTGCAAGCACAGATCGACAGCTATGAGGACGATCATGACTACGACGAATACCACTATGAGCTGGATGAAATCGGGCACGATCCCTATGTGCTGATCTCCCTTGTTTCCTCCATCCACGAAGGCCCCTGGACCATTGAGGACGTGCGGCCCACGTTGGAACAGATTTTCGCCCGACAGTACACGTTGACTGAGGACGTGGACGAGGAAGCCGTGGAGACCGAGACACCTGATCCTTCGGAGCCCGCAGAGCCTGATCCCACACAGCCACCCTCGCCGCGGCCACCCGGCCCGACGCCGCAGCCACAATCCCAGGATGATACGCCTGTCGCGGACGATCCTCCGCCGACAGAGCCTACCACCCGCAAAATCTGCACCGTAACGCTGGAAAACTTCAACCTCTCGCGGCTCCCGGTCTATATGCTGAATGAAAGCCAGCTTTCCCATTACTCCGTATACATGGCAAGCCTTGGCTGCTGTCCGGAGCTGTTTCCGGACAGCGAGTACGTCGGCAGATATGGCACCGGCAGCTATATGGATTATGCAATCCCCACGGAGGCCCTGGAGGACGAGGTTTTTGCCGCCATGATGACGGAGGCGCGGAAATACCTGGGCTACCCCTACGTTTGGGGCGGCAGTTCCCCAAGCACATCCTTCGATTGCTCAGGCTTTGTGTCCTGGGTAATCAACCATTGCGGCGTCGGATGGGACTATGGACGGCGCGGCGCAACCTCGCTGTATTATCTCTGCACCCCCACAAGCACCCCGCACCCCGGCGATTTGGTCTTTTTTGAGAAAACCTATGAGACGACGCCGGATGTGATCTGTACACACGTCGGCATTTATGTCGGCGTAAACCCCGAAAACGGCCACCCAATGATGATCCATTGCGGAGACCCGATCAGCTTTGCCGATCTCAGCGGATCATATTGGCAAGAGCACTTTTACGCCTACGGGCGACTGCCAAATCCATAATAATCAACAATAAGGAGGTTTTTCCATGCTCAATCATACCGTAATCATGGGCCGCCTCACCCGCGACCCGGAACTCCGTCGAACGCAGTCCGGCACTCCCGTCGCAACCTTCTCCCTGGCTGTGGACAGGGATTATGCCAACAAGGAGACCGGAGAGCGTCAGGCGGATTTCATCGACGTGGTGGCCTGGAGGCAGGCCGCCGAATTTGTCTCCAAATACTTCTCCAAGGGCCGCATGGCCGTCGTGGACGGGCGGCTGCAATCGCGCAGCTGGACGGATCAGGATGGCCGTAAGCAGAGCAAGGTCGAGCTGGTGGCCGCATCCGTGTACTTCGGTGAGCCCAAGCGGGAGGAGGCAACAGGCGGAGCACAGCCGGAAGCGCCTTCTGCTTCCGACTTCGCCATGCTGGAGGACGACGACAGCGAGCTGCCGTTCTGACAGGAAGGAGGACACAAATGAACCCGAGAATCACGAAGCTTCGCAAGGAGCAGCAGAAGGTACGCGACAAGATCGCTGCGCTCCAGACAAAGGATAAGGAGTTGGATAAGGAAATCCGCGACCTGGAAAACATGGACATTGTGGGCCTTGTCCGCGCGGAAGGCCTCACGCTGGAGGGCTTCACTGAGCTGATGCAGCAGCTCAGGGAGAACCCGATCCCCCAAAAGAAAGGACAACAGGAGGTGGAAGCTCATGAACAAGCCTCGTAGAAGAAAGCTATCACAGTCATTCGCCGCTGTCCTGGCGGTGATGATATTGCTCTCCTCGCTGACGGTGCCGGTCTTCGCGGAGCCGGAGGACACAACGGGTCCTGCGGCGACTGCTGCGCCGGTCTCCGAAACGGCAGGCCCCGTAACAGAACAACCCGTAACAGAGCCTCCGGCTACACAGCCCCCAGAGACCACGCCTCCCACGGAGCCCTCTGCAACTGAACCGGTGACAGAGCCTCCGGCTGATCCCCAGCCGGAGCCGGAATCCACCCAGGAACCGGAGCCGGAGCCTCGGAGTATGTTCCGCTTCAGCCCGGACGGGAGCTTGACGCTGGTGGACGATTTCCTGTACGACGGGCTGGATGCGGACGGAAATCTGCTCAGCAAGCAGTTCATTACCGTTCAGAGCCGGGACGGCTCTTATTTTTATATCATCATTGATCGCACCGGCGACAGCGAGAACGTTTATTTTCTGAATCAGGTCGATCTTGCAGACCTGAAATCCCTTGCAAACAACGAGGCACAAACAATCCCGGATACCAGCTGTACCTGTACCTCTCACTGCACAGTCGGCCATATTGACACCAGCTGCCCGGTCTGCGCCATAAACATGAGCGATTGCGCCGTGATCGAGGACAAAAACACACCGTCTGAGCCTGCGGATGATCCGGCTGCGACGGAACCGGCGCAGGAGGGTGAGCCCGACGATCCAGAAGCAGCCCCCAAAAAGCAGTCCATGAACCCCATCCTGGCGCTTGTGCTGACCGTAATTGTCCTGGGCGGTATTGGCTTCTATCTGTTCAAGGGCAAGGGCAAAGGATTAAAGACCGGCAGCAAGCGCAAAAAGCCTGATTTTGATTTCGACGAGGACGAGGATGAAGACAACGAGGAGCTGTCCGCAGAGCCTGCTTCTGAGCCGGAGCCGGATGCAGCATCATCAGAACCGAAGCCTGAGCCAGACGACGATCAGGATGAAGCAGCCGATGATCCGTATGCGGAGACCGGTGAGGACGATGATCTTGAGGATGACGAAGATCTGATGTAAAGGAGGGAGCCTTTTGAGATTAGTGATTGCCGAAAAGCCGTCCGTTGCGAAAAGCATTGCCGCCGTCCTTGGAGCATCCACGCAGCGCAAGGGCTACATGGAGGGCAACGGCTGGCGCGTCTCCTGGTGCTTCGGCCATTTAGCTGCCGCTGCGAAGCCGGAGGACTACGATCCGGCCTGGAAAAAGTGGCGGCTTGATGATCTTCCGCTTCTTCCGGCTCCGTTCCGCTTCCTGGTAACGGCTGACGCAGAAGAACAGTTTTCCGTCCTGAAGAAGCTGCTGCATGACGCCGATACAACGGAAGTTGTAAACGCCTGCGATGCCGGACGCGAGGGCGAGTTAATTTTCCGCAACGTGTATGACCTGGCGGGCTGCAAGCTTCCCATGAAACGCCTTTGGATTTCCAGCATGGAGGATGCTGCGATCCGGGACGGCTTCAAGCAGCTTCGGCCTGGAGCTGATTACGACGGTCTGCACCGTGCGTCGGTCTGCCGGGCGGAAGCTGATTGGCTGGTCGGCATCAATGGCAGCCGGTTCTTCTCCATCGTATATGACACCCGGATCAACGTAGGCCGCGTCATGAGCCCCACGCTGGCCCTGCTGGTACAGCAGGAGGCGGAAATCGACGCATTCACACCGACGCCTTTCTGGCGCGTCCAGCTCGATCTCGGCGGGTTTGCCGCAGAGACGGAGCGCATGGACAAGCGGCAAGCTGCCCTGGAACTGGCCGAGGCCTGCTCCGGCGCGGCAACGGTGTTATCCGTCGAACAGAAAGAAAAGAGCGAAAAAGCCCCGCCCCTCTACGATCTGACTGCCCTTCAGCGCGACGCCAACCGCATCCTGGGCTACACGGCCCAGCAGACGTTGGATTACCTCCAGGCACTGTATGAGAAAAAGCTATGCACCTATCCCCGTACCGACGCCCGCTATCTTACGGATGATATGCAGAGCATGGTCCCGGATCATGTGACCGTCGCGGCGAATATCTGCGGCCAAGCGCTGCCCGAGCAGATCAACGCGAAACAGATCTGCGACAGCAAAAAGGTTTCGGACCACCATGCTCTGATCCCCACGCTCTCCGCAACAGCAGAGGCCGTCGATGCCCTTCCTCTGGGCGAACGAGCTGTTTTACGCCTTGTTTCCTCCGGGCTCCTGCGAGCTGTGTCAGAGCCTCACCGTTACGCAGAAACGACAGCAGTCCTCTCCTGTGCCGGAGCCACGTTTACCGCCAAGGGCAAAACCGTCCTGATCCAAGGCTGGAAGCTCTATGAGCGCAAGCCGGAGATGGAGGGGCCCGGAAAGGAAACGGACAAGCAAAACGTCCTCCCGGAGCTTACGGATGGTCAGGCCCTGCCCGTACAGGCAGCCACCGTCCGCGCCGGAAAAACATCTCCCCCGAAGCATTTTACGGAGGATACCGTCCTGGCGTCTATGGAAACCGCTGGCGTGAAGGATATGCCGGAGGATGCGGAGCGCAAGGGCCTGGGCACACCTGCCACCAGGGCGGCGATCCTCGAAAAGCTGATCTCTGCCGGTTATGTAGAGCGGCAAAAAGCCAAGAAGGTCACAAGCCTTCTCCCCACCACCTCCGGGAAGGCGCTCATCACCGTCTTGCCGGAGGAGCTGCAATCGCCGCTTCTGACAGCGGAGTGGGAATTCCGACTGAAGGAGGTGGAGCGCGGCGAGCTGGAGCCCAGCGCTTTTATTCGGGGCATTGACAATATGCTGAAGGAGTTGGTGCATGAGTACAAGCCCGTGCCCGGCTCCGAAATGCTGTTCCCGCGCCGGGAGAAGTCCACGCGCGAAAGTCTGGGCAAATGTCCCTGCTGCGGCAAGGACGGCGTGATCGAGCTCGAGAAGGGCTTTGTATGCTCTGACCGGGAATGTGGCTTTGCGATCTGGAAAGCAAGCCGTTTCTTCACCAAGAAGCAGATCACGCCAACGGCAGCCATGATCCGGACGCTGCTGCACAAGGGCCGGATGCCCATGAAAGGCTGTAAATCTGAGAGCACCGGCAAGACCTATGACGCCGTTGCCGTGCTTGAAATGCGAGACGGCAAGCCGGATTTCAAAATGGAATTCCCCAACCGGAAAAGGGGGGCATGATGCGAGACGACAGCAAGCTGACGAAAGCGGAGCGAGAAACCATCATCATCTTCGATGAAGAACATGATACGGCCAAGGTCTCTACCTATAACACCCGGCTCCGCAAAAAGCTTGCGGAGCTGGCAGCAGCCTGGCCTGGCCAGATCGTAACGATCTCCGCGCCGGAAAAGGGCGAGGCCACGTACATCGTGCCAAAGGCCTGCGTCACAATCCGGGCTCCTTACTCAGAGGAGCGCAAATGCGCCGACCGGGTGCGCGCGCAAAACGCCGGGCGCCGGCCACGTGGCGACCGCAGCTGAAAAGACCGCTAAACCCTTGCAAATCAAAGGAAAAATGACCTTGTGAAAGTGAGGTAATTATGGCAGAACCCACAAAAAAGACTAACCAGGAGAGGATCAAAGAAATCACGCAGAGCATCGAAACCGGCATCCGTGAGCTCTTTGTAAGCAACCGCTACATGAGTTATCTCTCCACCATGAGCCGCTTCCACCGCTACTCCATCAACAATCAGGTTCTGATCTATATGCAGCGCCCGGACGCTACTCTTGTTGCAGGCTTCAACGCCTGGAAGGACAAGTTCGGGCGGCACGTTAAGAAGGGTGAAAAGGGCATTCAAATCCTGGCCCCGACCTCTACTCTGAAGAAGATCAAGCAGGCCGTGCTCGATCCCGACACCAAGACGCCTTTGCTGGACGGAGACGGAAACGTTGTGACCGAGGAGAAAACGGTCAGAACTGTCTCCAACTATTTCAAGCCCGTAACGGTTTTCGATGTGGCCCAGACCGAGGGCAAGCCCCTTCCGGAGCTTGCCCAATCTCTTACCGGGGACGTAAAAAACTATGAGGCCTTTGTAGAGGCCCTACGCCGCTCCGCCCCGGTCCCCATTGAGTTTGAGGAAATGGCCGCTACCATGGACGGCTATTTCAGTCCCAGCAAGCAGCGAATCGCAATACGGCCCGGCATGAGCCAGGTGCAAACGGTCTCCGCTATGGTACATGAGATCGGACATAGCAAGCTGCACGACTATGATCGCCTCCAGGCAGAGGCCAGGGCAGCAGGCGGGAAAGAGCCGGTTAAAAAAGACCGGCGCACGGAGGAGGTCGAAGCCGAAAGTGTGTCCTATGCTGTGTGCCAGTATTACGACATCGAGACGAGCGATAACAGCTTCGGGTATATCGCAGCATGGTCCAAGGGCAAGGAGCTCAAGGAGCTGAAGGCAAGCCTGAATACCATCACCCAGATCGTTTCCGCGCTGATTACCGACATTGACCGCAATCTGGCGGAAATCCGCAAGGAGCGCGGCCTGGATCAGGAAGCAGCTGCCGAGGAGCCGGAGCAGGCGGCTCCCACGAAAGAAGCTCCGGCTGTGATCGAGCCTGCGGCGGCAAGCCCTGACCCGGAACCCAATACCGATGCTCCTGCGACCCCGGCTCCTGTCTATGCGACGCCTCCGCAGCCTGATCCCTATCAGGCCTACGCATCCGCAGTTTGCGATCATGCGGAGGAATTGTTCCACGCCGGGCTGATCCCACTGCCATTTCCCGGCGAGAAAGAAGAATTCGCGCAGCAGTACGCCGATCTACTTCGCCGCAGCGGCCCGAAAAACGCCAGGGCGGTCCTGGAAGATTACGCCGAGCAGTCCGGGTATCCGACGCCGGACGCCTTGCAGGAGCAGCTCAACGATCTGAAGGCGCTCTGGAACAGCGGCATGAGCTATGCGCTCAAAAGCTCCGCGCTGCATGACGGCTCCAGCTACATATCCTCCTTTACTCCCTCCGGAGAGGTAGATAACAGCATCCTGTTTTCCGGCCCCACCATCGTGTGCCAAAAAGTCCTGGATAAGCTCCAGGCGGGTGAGATGACTGCGGAGCAGGCGGCAGCTCTTTCCGAAGAATGGAGCTCCGTGATTGCTCCCGTTTCGGCGGAGGGGCTCTATCAGGTCAAAAACAACAGTCTCGTCCATCTGCAATTAACAGAGGCCGGTTATGATTATACCGTCTATGACGCAGCTACCGGGCGTGAAAAAGGCAGCGGACAGATTGCTGCATGGGTCGCAGACCGGAAAAACTATGAGACGCTGATCCAAGGCGCTCTGAGCGAAGTCTGCGAGATTGAGAAGCTGTCCTTCGTCGGCAATCAGGAGCTGCCTTTGACCCATCTGGCCGAGCTCTTGGAGCTGCGCAAAAATCCGCCGAAGCTGGACAAGTACCCTATGCCGGATGATAAGGCAGACCCGGATGCCCTGAAAAAGGCAAACTGCCCGGATGCTGCCGCGCTGCTGCCGATTTACCGGGATCGCGCCATGGAGCTCTTTGCCGAAGGCTTTACCATTTACGCTATCGACGAGCACGGTGATCCCATGATGTGCTTTGAGGAAGCTGATCTCACAGCCGCAGGAGACAGGCCGCTGGCCTTGGAAAAGTACGAATGGGAGAAAAGCCCCAACTTCCGGGCGCTGATTCGGGACAGCCGGATCGAGAACCAAGCAGACCGTGAGGCCGCCTTCCTCCGCTATCCCGGTCACGCCTTTGCAATCTATCAGGTTCGCTCGGACGGCACGGATGAAAACAGATACCGGCTCTTTACCGATCTGGACGGCCTGCAAAAGCTCGGCATGAAGCCCACGCGGGATCACTACGATCTGATTTACACCGGGTCGCTCTCCGACCATCCCACCGTCAATGATCCGGAGGCAGCCTTCCGGGTCTTCAACCTGGAGAGCCCCGCGGACTTCGGAGGGCACAGCCTTTCCGTCAGCGACATCGTTGCATTCCGGCGCGATGGTATGGTAACATATCATTACTGTGACAGCGTTGGCTTCGAGGAGATTCCCAATTTCCAGCCGGAAAATTATCTCAAAAATGCTGAGATGGCAGTCGAGGATGATTACAACTCCATCGATGGGATCATCAACAATGGCCCAAAGGATCAGGGGCCTCCGAAAACAGAGCCCACGGCTGCGCAGGAGCAGTCTGAGCGCCCGTCCCTCCGGGCGCGGTTGAGGGAGGAGCTGCCCCAGCCTGAACCCCAAGATAGGAAAGAAGATCGCCAGAGACGCGAGGAAAGGAGTGTTTGAATACGGCAACAATCACAAAAACCGATCAGGCGATGCTTGCACACCTGACGCCGCTGGATGGCGCAGACACCTACCTTTGCGGAATATCCAAGTATAACAAGGACGATTATATTTGGACGGTTGAAGCCAAGGTTAAGGCCTGGGTGGAGCGCAACGGCGGCACCATGAAGCGGCTGCATGAGGAAGCTCCGCCCGTCTGCATCGGAGAACGGAAGGGCTACCGGGTGCAAATCCGTTTCCCCACGTACACCAAGCGCGACATGAAAAACATCATGGCGACGCTCTTTGACCCCAAAAAGAAAATGCGCCCCAGAGGCGCGGAAAGGAGTATCTGATATGGAAAAGATTACGACGAGGCCCATCGGTTATGAGGAACAGCAGCTCATGGCCATTCACAATCTGAACAACGACGCCGGAACCCGGCTGGGCCTGATCGACGTGCTGGAGGAAATCCGCAGGGCCAGCGATCCCGACATTCCCGAGGACGCCGATCTGCTGGTCTATACCGACGCTGCCCTGGCCCATCTCCGGGAAATGAGCGACGAGGAGTTTGAGGCCCTGGATCTGACCGTGGATTTCCCCGAATAAACGCTGATCCCGTACAGAGCCGATCCCAATAGGGTCGGCTCTGTCTCCTTATATTTTTGAAAGGAGCGAACCATGCCCAACGAAAAACTTGATTACTACATCCAAATGGCGGAGGACACCGCAAGAAGAATTACATGGAACCAGGGCAACTGGACGGCCTTCCTCCGCACGGCGTCCAGGCTCTACAAGTACCCCTTTCAGGAGCAGCTCCTGATCTTCGCCCAGCGGCCCGGCGCGACGGCCTGCGCCGATTACGATACCTGGAATACCCGGATGCACCGCTATGTGCGCCGCGGCGGCCACGGCATCGCTCTGATCGACGAAGCCGGTGGAAGCGCAAGGCTGAAATACGTCTTTGACATTACCGACACGGGCAGCGGCCCTAACTCTCTGTCCCCCTATGTCTGGACGCTGCTATACGAGCATTTCCGATCCGTTTCCGACGCCCTGGCCCAGCGCTTCGGCATTGTTGCCGATGATGGCATTGACGTGATTTCTACTGCGGTTGATGTGCTGCATACGCAAATTCAGGGCAGTATTTTGATCCAGGCTACAGAATTCTGGGAAAACAATTCTCTTGACATTCTCCGCAGCGTTGACAAATCTTTGCTGGCCGAGTATGATGAGGGCGAAATCAAAAGCAAATTCGTCCGATGCGCGGCGGAAAGCGCGGCCTACATGACCGCCCTTCGATGCGGCTTCTCCCAGACACCGACCTTCAACTCTGCCACAATTTACGGTGTAACAGAGTTCAATACGCCGGATTCCATCGGTGAATTGGGCCGGGCTGTCAACGAATGTGGAGCCCAGGTGCTGAGAACCATCGAGGCCGCCGTAAAAGCCTATGAGCGTGAGCGCCGCAGAGGCGCGGAAAGGAGCAGCAATGAGCCAGCAGTACGACATCAATTACTACGCGGATCTGATCGAGAAGACGGATCACATGATCGACCCGGAGAACGGTCTGAGTTATCACCGGGAGGGCGAGGTCTGGATTCCGGACATCGCCCTGGAGCCGGAGCTGATCCAGGACGACCGCCCCACCTTCCCCTGGGGAGAGAGACGGAGGGACTACCTGAAGGAGCATCGTCCGAGCCTGTATCAGCAGTACGTTCTCCACGGAACCCTGTGGAAGCACATGAAGGACGTGCAGGAGCTGGCGCAGGAGCGCCTGGACACGATGATTCCCAGGATGGCAGAGCAGCAGGGCGTGACCGAGGAGCTGAAGCGCCGGGATCAGATGAAGTGGGTCGGGATGATGAACAACATCCGGCACAGCGTGGAGGAAACGATCTACGCGGACCTGATCTACTCCTGAACCCCGAAGCAGCAACTGAGCCGGAACCGGATGCTGCATCGTCCGAGCCGGAGCCTCCCGCTGAACAGCCCGCACCGGCTCCTGCTGGGCAGCAGCTGACCATGTTCCCAACGGAAGCCCAACAAGTGAATATCATCCAGGAAGCGGAGAGCGCACAGGCTGCGCCCTTCGCTTCTTCTGTTCCCCAGGATGTTATCGACGACTTCCTGCGTCACGGCTCCAACGACGCAAAAACCAGGATGCGCCTTGTCTCTGCGTTGGCAACTTACGGTGATCTTCCCTCTGCCGGCATTAACCTGAAAGAGCATTTTTATGGAGGCTACGGGATCGAGGTCGATGGCGTCAAATACGCAGCATGGTACGACGATGCCGGAATTCGCATTTCGCGCGGCAGCTCCGCCCGGTACACGCCGTTTGCGGAGACTGTTCCCTGGTACGATGCCGCGCAACGGATCGCCACGCTGTATCGACGCGGTATATACGCCTTAACAGTAGAGGCAGAAGAAGCTCTCGGAAACGAACGCCGGGAACTGGCGCAATCCCTTCTGCTCATTTACCGCGATCTGGCAGAAGCGGCAAGGCCGCATTATCTGCTGTCCCTGGCTCCGTATGCTTCTGCAAAGGGCGGCTTTCCCGAGCAGGAGTCCATGCTGGCTGAAGCCCTGTCTGCGCCTGATAAAGTTAACGCTATCGTAGACGATCTGCATAATCTTCAAAACGATATGGCGAGGTATTATACCGAGACCCAGGATAAATACGCATACCAACATTTCCTGCGTTTCAGGCATCGCGGCATGGATAGTCTTGGCACCCGCCTTCAGGCGCTTACCTTCCCTCAAACCGTTATCCCGCAGACCGCCGCAGAACTGCCACATACTCCGTTTATCACCGAGGACGAAATCGACGCCACATTGGCAGACCGCGCCAGCGGCGTCAGCGGTGGCAAAACCCGTATCTACAACTTCTTTACGGCAAAACCGGCGCACACTCCGAAGGAGAAGGCCGAATTTCTCAAAGATGAATACGGGATTGGCGGTTCCAGTCACGCCGTTTCCGGCGACGGCTGGGAGGATCACGACGCGAAAGGATTGCGGCTGAGAAAAGGAAAATGCCTGGATATTACTATTTCCTGGCCGAACGTAGTGAAGCGAATTGACACGCTGATCCGCTTGAACCGCTATCTGACGCCGGAGGAGCTGGCACAAGTGAATGCCGTCCGCGAAGCCCACTATGATCCTGAAGAAGAAAACGCTGAGCCCGTTGAAAACGTCCTTCCTAGTGAAAAACGCGAGGAGAAGCAAGAGCTTCCGAAACAAGACCTGTCCGAACACTATGCTATCTATCAGCGCATCAAGGAATCTGATGCGCTGGTCGGAAACAGTCTGCTTCTTTATCGGATGGGCGAGTTTTATGAGTTATTTGGCGAGGATGCCGACAAAGCTGCCAAGGCTTTAGATTTTACCTCCGTAACGTGGAATACACCCGAAGGCCGTCCGATCAGCATGGTCGGAATCCCTCGTTATAGTCTGGCATACTACCTGGAACAGTTACGTGACACCTATGACGTAACGGTCGTGGCCGGTGACGATGTAAAACGCTACCTGTCCATTGACCACGAGGCGGCAAAAGCAATCAACGAGCATGAAGCGGAGTTTGGCGCTGACGGCTGGCGAGCCTTTGGCGGACGGACTTATGATTTCGCGGACGAGACGGATGTACAAGAAACCATCTCCGTGCAGCCGCAAGAGCCTCCAGAAGCAGAGGACAGCACAACACCCTCCACCGCAGAAGAAGCGTTGGATCTGTTTGTGTCATCGTTTGATGATCAGGATAATCTCCGTGAAGATACATCAGCGCTGCCCTCCGCCGCCGATCCGACGCCCATGGACGCGGCAGCACCAAAAAATAGCACCCAACACGATACTTCTAATCCTGTTGCTGAAGCGGAGAAAGCTCCTCCGCGGGAAATGACTCAGGAGGAAATCGACGATGCCCTCCGGGCCTGGAACGGGCGCGTAGAAAGCAAACGCGCCGTGGTCCGATACATGGAAGCCCACAGCAGAGAACGGCAAACAGCCGAATGGATGAAAAAGGAATTCAAATCAGCATATCAGGACCTCGCTGACCGCATCCGGCTGGAAAACGGCCTGGCGCTGATTAGCCCGGACGGCAGTGCCGAGACCGTCCTTCCCTGGCAGAAGGTTCAACGCCGGATCGCCCAGCTCATCCGGGAGGATCGCTTCTTCACTGAGCAGGAGCTTGACAACTTCGAGGATGTTGACGTTGCTGCTGTCCGGGAGCAGTTAGCCCAAAAGCCGGGATCTGGCGAGAGCGACCGACTGGACGAAATGCTCCGGCAGGCGGAGCTGGCCAGCGAGCTTTATACGCAAACCGGGCAACCTGTGTTTGCGTTCGAGGAAGGCAACCCGCAGCCTGTCAATCTCTCGGAAGAAGCCGGGGCGAAAGCACCGGAAATGGCACATGCCGCCGAACCGGAGAATACGGATAACGGCTCCGGAACTCCTTCTGTGGAAGCGAGCTTCACGCCGTACAAGAAAGGTGACACGGTGTATATTGAAAATACAGAATATCAAATCACCGCCGTAAACGACTTCGACGTACAGCTACAGGACCCGACGCAGCGTTACCCTATTTTCCGCTCCGAAAACAGGCAGCGATTCGAGCGGATGCTGCTTGAGGATCGGCGCAACCTCCGTATTACGGAGCTCCTTGCCGGTGATCTCGATCATTGCTCCGGCTATCTGCGCGACGCTCTAACCTGGGACGGCGGCCTTCTTGATTTGAAGGACAAGGAGAAGATTTCATCCCTCTTCCGTTACGGAGCTACCAACAGTCGTGTTTCTTCCTTCCTGGCCGCATCCTTTATGGGAAAGGAAAGTGAAATGCTGATGCCCTCCGGAGAGCAGGCAACACTGACCATGGACATTCACGCGCTTGATCTTCGCGTGGAGAATGACGAAGGCAGCGTAATCAGCGTGTCCCGGACAAACTGGACCGAGATTGCACCTCTCCTCCGGGCTATGTACCAGCAGGAGCGATACGGATTTTTCCAGACGCCGGAACTACCGGAGCCCCTCCCCGCTGCCCCCGACAGCAACGATCCATCGCTCATGAATGAACAAGCCTCAGCAACAAGTCGGCCCGATTACACCGTTGAGACCGTCGCAGAATATCCCGCCATTGAGAACGGGCTGCCCTTTGACGTTTCGGTCCAGGTCTTGCACCCGGAGCCGGAGACACCGATCCAAATCCCGCCCGAAAACTTCCGCATCACTGACGATCATCTGGGTGAGGGTGGCCCCAAGGCAAAATTCCAGTCCAATATGGCCGCCATTTCCACGCTGAAGCACATCGAGGCCGAGGGGCGGACTGCCACGCCGGAGGAGCAGGAAATCCTTTCCCGCTACGTTGGCTGGGGCGGCTTGCCGGAGGCCTTTGATGATCGGAAGGCCGAATGGAGCAAGGAATACGCCGAGCTGAAGGCTGCATTGACGCCGGAGGAATATACCGCCGCAAGAGCCTCTACCCTGAATGCCCATTACACCAGCCCCACCGTGATCCGGGCAATCTATTCCGCGCTTTCCCGGATGGGCTTCACCACCGGCAACATTCTGGAGCCTGCCTGCGGCGTCGGCAATTTCTTCGGCCTGCTGCCGCAGGAAATGTCTGCATCCAGACTGTACGGCGTGGAGCTGGACAGCGTATCAGGCCGGATCGCACAAAAGCTCTATCCCAACGCCAACATTACCGTTGCGGGCTTTGAGACCACGGATCGCAGGGATTTCTATGACGTGGCCGTTGGCAACGTTCCCTTCGGGCAGTATCAGGTAAACGACCGGGCCTACAACAAGCTGGGCTTCAGCATCCACAACTATTTCTTTGCCAAAACCCTGGATCAAATCCGTCCTGGCGGCATTGTGACCTTCATCACCTCCCGATACACGCTGGACGCCAAGGATGATACCGTGCGCCGTTACCTGGCACAACGTGCGGACTTCCTGGGCGCGATCCGCCTCTCAGACAATGCTTTCCGGGCAAACGCCGGGACTGACGTTGTTTCGGATATAATTTTCCTGCAAAAACGGGCCAGTCCGTCTCTGGAGGAGCCCGAATGGATTGCAACAGCAAAGAATATCCCAGACAGCGAACCGGCTGGCGTCGGTGATAAGATCACCTTCAGCGCCGGTTATCCTCCCGTAGAGGTTACTGCTACCGTAACTGACGTTATTCGCGAATACAGAAGCGCCTACCACTACACGGCCAAGGATTCCGAGCGTGAATACAGATACGTTACTGCCCGCAGCATCACCAAGATCGAAAGAAAGGATTTGGTGTATGAAATCAACCAATACTTCCTCGATCACCCGGAAATGGTGCTGGGCGTCCCGGCGATGGAGAGCACCCAATACGGACGCGATGATTATACCGTGAAGCCTGTCCCCGGAGCATCGCTGTCCGAGCAGCTTCAGGAAGCAGTAAAGAACATCGGCGGTCTGTATCGGCCTCCTGAGCTCCTCGATCTGGAGGACGGAGCCGCGCCATCCGCTGCAATTCCGGCTGATCCTGGCGTGCGGAATTTCTCCTATACCCTGGTCAATGGACAGCTTTACTTCCGCTCCGGCAGCGTCATGACGCCCTCCCAGGAAACCGGCCTTGCGAAAGACCGGATCAAGGCAATGATTGGTCTCCGGGATTGTCTGAGGCGCGTCATCGATCACCAGCTGGATGAAAGTGTTTCCGAGGACGTACTGGACCGTGACCGTATCGCGCTGAACCGGCTCTATGACGCCTTTACCAAGAAATACGGGCTGATTAACTCAAAGGCCAACAGAATGGCATTTGAGGGAGACAGCTCCTATTATCTCATGACCTCTCTGGAGAACCTGGACGAGGACGGAAACCTTTCCGGTAAGGCCGACATTTTCTTCAAACGCACCATCAAGCAGCAGCGCAGCGTAAACCGGGTAGACACGGCCTCTGAGGCCCTGGCCGTTTCCATTGGCCAGAAGGCCGAAGTTGATCTTGCCTTTATGGCGGAGCTCATGGGCGGCCCGGAACATATCCAGGCTATCGTTGACGATCTCCAGGGTGTGATCTTCAAAGACCCGGCCTCCGGCCCCTTTGATCTGGCCTCCGGAGGCGAGCATTGGGATCAAGGCTGGCAGCCTGCGGATCAGTACCTGTCCGGCAACGTGAGAAAAAAGCTCCATCAGGCAGAACAGGCAGCGGAGGTAGATTCCTTCTTCCGCGTAAACGCCGAGGCCTTGCGCCGTGCGCAGCCCAAAGACCTGGATGCGTCGGAAATCGACGTGCGTATCGGCAGCACCTGGATTGACCCGGAGTATTATCGCCAGTTCCTGATCGAAACCTTCAAGCCGTCCTATTACCGGCAACGGCACATCAAGGTGCTGTACTCCCCTTACACCGGCGCATGGAAGATCGAAGGGGCAGATAAGTTTGAGCGCACCGGCTTCCAGGTTACGCAAACATGGGGCACGGATCGTAAAAACGCCTATGATATTTTCGAGGACAGTCTGAACCTGCGGGAAGTAACCGTCTATGATAAGGTGATGGAAAACGGGAAAGAGCGTCGTGTTTTGAACAAGGACGAAACGATGCTCGCATCGCAAAAACAGGAGCGGTTGCGGTCTGAATTCTGCGATTGGATTTGGAAAGACCCGGATCGCCGGGAAGCCCTTGTAAAAAAATACAATGAGGATATGAACAGCACCAGACCCAGGGAATACGACGGCAAGCACCTGGTCTTCGGCGGGATCAACCCGGAAATTGAGCTGCGAGAGCATCAGCTGAACGCCATTGCTCACGTTATCTACGGCGGTAATTCGCTGCTGGCCCACGAAGTGGGCGCTGGCAAAACCTTTGAGATGGTTGCAGCTGCAATGGAGAGCAAACGCCTGGGCCTATGCAGCAAATCGCTTTTTGTGGTGCCGAATCACCTGGTAGATCAGTGGGCCTCTGAGTTCCTGCGGCTCTACCCGGCAGCCAATATCCTGGTCACAACCAAGAAAGACTTCCAGCCCAAAAACCGGAAGCGCTTCTGCTCCCGGATCGCCACCGGCGACTATGACGCGATAATCATTGGCCAAACCCAGTTCGAGAAAATTCCTATTTCCACGGAGCGGCAAATCCGGCTGATCCAGAAGCAGATCGACGATCTCACCAGAGCGATTGAGGAGATGCAGCAGGATCGTGATACCCCGCGCTGGTCTGTGAAGCAGGTTGAAAGGTTCAAGGCACAGCTGGAAGCCCGTCTGAAAAAGCTCCAGGATTCTCCGCGAGACGACGTTGTAACCTTCGAGGAGCTGGGCGTGGACAGGCTCTTTGTGGACGAGAGTGATTATTACAAAAACCTCTACACCTACACAAAGATGCAGAACGTGGCCGGTATTTCCAATTCCTCCGCACAGAAATCCCAAGACCTGTATTACAAGTGCAGATACATGGACGAGCTCACCGGAGGGCGTGGCCTGATCTTTGCGACCGGCACACCCGTCAGCAACTCCATGACCGAGGTATATATCATTCAGCAATATTTACAGTATCAGAGGATGCAGGAGCTTGGCATGGGCTTCTTTGACGCCTGGGCCTCCCGGTTTGGTGAAACTACCTCTCAGATGGAGCTGGCCCCGGAGGGCACCGGCTACCGGATGCGGAATCGCTTTGCCAAGTTCTTCAATTTGCCCGAGCTCATGACGCTGCTGAAGGAGGTCGCGGACATAAAGACTGCCGACCAGCTTGATCTTCCGACGCCGGAGGTCGAATATCACAACTGCGTTGCGAAACCAACAGAACTGCAAAAGGCAATGATGAAAAACCTTTCGGATCGTGCTTCCAAGATCCACAGCGGAGCTGTTGATCCCAAGGAAGATAATATGTTGAAGATCACCAGCGACGGCAGGAAGCTTGGCCTCGATCAGCGAATCATCAACCCGCTGCTCGCGGACGAGCCGGGCACAAAGGTAAACCTGTGCGTGGAGAACGTGCTGCGTATCTGGCGTGAAAGCGACGCCGATAAATTGACACAGCTGATCTTCTGCGATATTTCGACCCCAAAAGCCTGGCAAAGCAAAAAGCCCGCAGGGCAAACGGAAGATGCTGCGGAGCCTGGCAGCCCGGATTTCATTCCAAATTTGGAAGAAAGCTCTGACAACGGCTTTACCGTGTACGACGATATTCGTAACAAGCTCATTGCCGGTGGGATGCCGCCAGAGCAGATCGCGTATATCCATGACGCTGACACCGAAGCCAAAAAGCGGGAGCTTTTCGATAAGATGCGGAAGGGCGTCGTTCGGGTTTTGCTTGGCAGCACGGCAAAAATGGGAGCCGGAACAAACGTGCAGGATCGCTTGATCGCCAGTCATGATTTGGATTGCCCGTGGCGGCCCCGTGATTTGACCCAGCGCAAAGGCCGAATTGAGCGACAGGGCAACCAAAACAAGAAAGTCCACGTCTACCGCTATGTTACAGAGGACACATTTGATGCCTATCTCTGGCAAACGGTGGAAAATAAGCAAAAGTACATTGGTCAAATAATGACCAGCAAGAGCCCCGTCCGCTCCATGGAGGACGTGGATCAGACCGCGCTCTCCTTTGCGGAGATCAAAGCGCTTTGCGCCGGTGATCCCCGAATCAAGGAGCGTATGGATCTGGAAGTAGAAGTGTCTAAGCTCCGCCTTATGAAGTCAGCCCACCAGAGCCAGCAGTTCCGGATGCAGGATATGCTCCTGAAAACCTACCCCGCGCAGATCAGCCAAACGGAGCAGGGCATCCAGGCGCTGAAAGCAGACATGGAGCTGCTTGCAGCTTGTCCGATCCCGGAGGATGGCTTTATTGGGATGGAGGTCCGAGGCGACCTTCTGACGGATAAGGAGAACGCCGGGGCGGCCCTTCTGGATGCCTGCAAAGACCTTCGGAACGCAGAGCCTATCGACGTGGGCAGCTACCGCGGCTTCAAAATGGAGGCAGAGTTCGACATTTGGGATCGGGCGCTGGTGCTGACCCTGAGAGGAACCGCGTCTCACCGTGTAGAGCTTGGGTCTGACCCGAAGGGCAATTTGGTCCGTATTGAGAATGCGCTGTCCCGCATCCCGTTACGGATCGAAACTGCATCCCACTATCTGGATAAGCTCCGGACGGAGCAGGCCCTGGCTGAAAAGGAGCTTGGGAAGCCTTTTGAGTTTGAGGCAGAGCTGGCGGAAAAGTCAGCCCGGCTTGTCGAATTAAACCTTGTGCTTAGTCTGGATCGCTCCACAAACACCCAGGAGCCGGACAAGGCAAAGAAACAATATCAGGAGGTACGATAAGATGCCCGTAGAAAAAGACAGTATAACGCCTGCCGCGCCGGTCGCTCGGATTGACTATCTTTTCAGCGGAGGCAGAGTCGGTGAATCCGTAGAGTACACGGATTCAGCTGAATTCATCCGCGACGTGAAGGAACAGAACGAATACGGTGTGCCGATGGCGCTGGTGCTCTACGCCGACGCCAAGGGCGAGACAATCCCGCGCGATTTCCTCCGGGATATGGACCCGCCGCTGCAGGGGGTGACGGTCTCTTATATGAACGTGCCGGTTTACTATGAATCGCTTGCATATGCAACGGAGCACGATGAGCTTTCAGCCTTCAGCGCATCTCGCAAGACCAACGAGGCCTGTATACGCGAGATCGAGTCAGCCATTGAAAGCCATTACGACGGCCATATTGTTGATTTTGGCGCATATAAACAGGTAATTGGTGCCTTTGGGCACGAACGTACCATGTGCATCCTGGCCAATACGATTCAAGGGTGCAAATTGGACGATCAATTTTCAAATGAAAATAGGGAATGGGCCTCTGGCATTCATATCCCTGCCGACCCCGAAATTGGCGCTGTTATGAACATATCCCCAGAGCCTCTCAACACATTCACTTATATCGTGCGTCGCAGATACCTAATGAAGAGTCCTCTTACAGAAGCAGATATTCGCGCAGAGGCGGTTCGCATAATGAAAGGCTTCAGAGAAGCATCGGAGCCCAACAGCCCCAATAAAACCCACTATTCCGTCCGGCTATCGGAGAATTTCATGCTTCGCGCTAACTATGTACACCTGGGGAAGCTGTGCAAACTTTTCCCGTTCAAGTCCTTCTGCCTGGTCGGCATGAAGGATAAGTCCGGGCGATATGCGCAGATACGAGCGGATGAAGACCGGACCAAGCCGCTGCGTACCGTTAAGCCGCCGTCCAAGAAGAAAGGAATTGATCGCTGATGGAAGATGAACAAAACAGCTATACCCGGGAAGATCTGCGGGTCATGCACTACACAGGGCGGAGCACTTCACACGGTTACGGCAGGGACAAGATTACCTCCTACCGCTCTGGCGTGCAGACGAAAGCCGGTGACCTTGAGGAGCGCGAATGGCTGAAAGAGGCCGAAGCCCTGGTTGCCCGCGAAGGAGGCGCAGCAGAGCTTGCTTCTCTCATCAAGACGGCCTCTACTCTGCCCTAGCTGCAACGATAAAGCAATCAGGCGGTATGCCCTGGAGCTTTATATGACGAGGCCGAGCGGAACGCAGAGAACGAAACCCAAAAAATCTACAATGGAGAGGGGGAGATAAAATGGGAAAGCGCCGAGAGCGCGGCGTGAAGATCAATTTCTGGGTAACACCGGAGGAGCTTGATTTGATAAAGTCCAAGATGGAAAAAGCCCAGGTAAAAAACATGAGCGCTTATCTGCGGAAGCTGGCTATCGACGGTTATATTGTGCGCCTGGATGTGCCTGAACTGCGGGAAATTATCACCAATGCGCGCCGTGCCGGTGCGAACCTGAACCAATTAACCAAACGTGTCAACGAAACTGGCCGCCTCTACGAAGCTGATCTGGAGGATTTGCGCCAATCACAGGAACGCCTTATCACCGAAACAGAAAGTCTGATGGAGAAGCTGTCAGAGCTTCTCTGAAACAAAACCAGAGCGCAGAAACGGTAATTCGTTTCTGCGCTCAATTCCTTTGGAGGAAATTATGAAAAGATTTACTTCGATTATCCTATTGGTCGCGCTTCTTCTCTCCCTTCCGATGATCCAGGCATACGCGAGCTCCGCATCATTCACCGACGTGTCGCCCACGTCCTGGTACTCAGCTCCTGTGACCTATGCCGCAAGCAGCGGCTTCGCCGTTGGCAGCGACAATCACTTTTACCCAAAAGCTGCCGTGACAAGGGGCGAGTTTATCACCATGCTGGCCAGAGTCGTTTCACCGGAGGGCCTTCCCGATGAGCTCCCAGACACGCAGTTTTCGGACGTCGATCAGAGCAGATTTTACTATAAGCCGGTGATGTGGGCCGTTGCAAACGGCATTGCGGACGGAACATCTGCGGGAAAGTTCTCACCACAAGAACAGATTAAACGTCAGGATATGGCGCTCATGATCCTTCGCACCGAGCAGCGTACTTCTCTGGGCATCCTGCCCGCTGAGACCGTTGCTTCTGCTTTTGCTGACGATCAGAGTATCTCTGGATATGCGCGTACTGCTGTTTATAAGCTCCAGGAGCAGGGACTGCTTACCGGCAATAAGGACGGCTCCTTCAATCCAAAAAGCAGCTTGACCCGCGCAGAGGCCGTCACGGTTTTGTCTCATTTGAGTATGTATAAGACCGGCCATACACACACTTTCCAAGCTGCCGAGACTGTCGCTCCCACCTGTACGACACGGGGCAAGCAGTTTTATCGCTGTCAATGCGGCAGCTATTACGCGGTCTATACCAACGCAGCATTGGGCCACAACTACGTCCTTCAAAAAACGGATGCGGCCAGTTGGACGGCAACCTATCAATGCTCACGATGCGGGACTACGCATACGGAAAAGCTTCCAGGAGAAGCACCACATAAAATCTACGATGGTAATAGTTTAATCTCTTATGAGAATGCTATGGCTGTTGTGGATCAGCTTCAGCAGATCTATCCCGATTTGCTTCATTCCTATGTAGGTGGTTATTCCGTCTGGGGAACCGGCATCCGCGTTGTGACGCTGGGAAAAGGGAACAGATACATTTTCATGAATGGCAACATTCACGCCAAAGAAACTGTTACCACGAATTATCTTCTGAAAGTTTTGGACGAGTATGCCTATGCCTATAGCACAAACGGGAAGATTGGTGCATATCAGATTAAACCGTTGTTGGACACCTTTACGCTGGTAATTATCCCGTGCTCTAACCCGGATGGCAGAGCGAAGGTAATAGCCGGAAACAATGGCTGGAAAGCAAATGGCCGTGGCGTTAATCTGAACGAAAACTTCCCCACGAATTGGGTCTATGCTTTCTCCGGCGGCTACGGAGCTTATGCCGGGTCAGAACCTGAAACACAGACCATAATATCCGTCTTAAATAGATACCCCTTTGAGCTTGTGCTGGATTGCCATACCTCCGGCGAAGTCATCTATTATGCCGATAATGATTGCAGCACAGCTCTTAGCGCGAAATCATATAATCTTGCTAAGGCGCTGAAAGCAAAATGTGGTTTTGGCCTCTATAAGTACGGAGCTACGGCGGGAATGGCGAACTATGCGCGGCACCCGTATGGAGTGCCCGGCTTTACGATTGAGATGTTTCCCTATGTTGCCAGCGGCCCGATTGACTGTACGAAGTTTTCCTCCTGGGTATGGAGCAAACTGGACACAACACCTGCTATTGCCATGAACTACCTGAAGTAGGAGGTCACAATGAACAAGTATCGAATTATTGCTTTCCTTCTGACGCTGCTCCTCTTTATTCAGGCTATCCGCGCCCTGGCTCCAACGGCTGCCGCGGTAGATTCCACGGCGCAAATAATCACGCAGCAGGAGGTCACAGAGGCCCTTCTGGCGCTCCAGGAAGAATACCCGGACGGAATGCCCTGGACAAACCAAAGTCCAACTCCTGCCTATGTCTGGCGTTTCAAGGGGACCCTTGTCTGCATGGGCGGCTGTGCTGCCTTCAGCGCAATCCTACAAGATCGTGTGTTCGGATCTATCGCAGATGTGCCTTTAACATGGCAACGGATCAAAGAGGACTATAAAACAGGCGGCGTCTCCGAATGCGCCGTGCCATACTCCTGGGACAATCTCTGGCCGGGCGATATACTGCAATTTCCCGGCCACGTCGTTATTGTCGTGGAAAAATTCGAGGATCATATCACCATCGCAGAGGGAAATTTCAACGGGCAAATCCGATGGGGCCGTAACATCTCAAAAAATGGTGTCAATTCTGCGAACTATGTACTCACGTGATACAGCAAGACGGAGCCATTGATGCCATACACCGATCTGCCGGAGCGCAGGCATTGGTCGTATGCTCCCGTCACCTGGGCGCTCCTGGAGAACGTAGCCGCGCCGATCAGCGCGACCCGCTTCGCACCAAAGGCGAGCTGCACCCGCGCCGAAATGGTTTCCTTCCTCTGGGCTGCCTCCGGTCGTCCGGAGCCAGAGCCCCAGGAAATGCCTTTTACGGATGTACCGGCGTCAGCGCCGTACTATAAGGCCGTTCTTTGGGCATTGGAAAACGGAATCACCGGCGGGACTTCTCCCAATTCTTTTTCTCCGGATATGCTCTGTACCAGGGCCCAAGCGCTGACCTTCCTATGGCGAGCTGCCGGGAGCCCGAAGTCCGATGGCCGTAATGAAAGCTTTGACGATGTGCCGTCCTCGAAATACTACTTTTCCTCCGTTGCCTGGGCCTTGCAGCAGCACATCACCAGCGGAACATCCGCACGCACTTCTCTCCCCGGCGCACAATTACCCGCGCTGAAGCGCTGGCGTTTCTCTGCTCTGAAAAGATCGCGTAAAAAATGGCCGCCACGCCGTCCAGGCCGCGCCACATCAAATCGAAGGACGGCAAGCCGCGAAATAACCCATCCGGGGTGTTTGTCGCAAAAACCCGAGCATTTGTTTCGGTTTTTTGCGTCAAATGCCCCGGCTTTTTCATTTTCTCCTCTGAGGATAAGACGGGGTTCCCTGCTGCGGGCTTTAGGAGGCGACAGGTGCAGCAAAGAAAGACCGAGACGGGAAGTAAGTCATCCGGTAAGGCTGTTTAGAAAAACCGGAGCATTTGTTCCGATTTTTTCCATACTTGTATAGCTCTCGAACCTGTGGTATGATCTTGTCAGAGCCACAAAGGGGGTATGAAGATCATGGTATATTTTATTGCCGATCCGCATTTTGGACATGAGAATGTGCTGCGGCTCTGCAACCGCCCGTTTGAAACCATCGAGCAGATGAACGAAACCCTGATCTATAACTGGAACAGGCGCGTAACCGGCAGCGACAATATCTACATCGTAGGTGATATGTTCTTTCGCTGCGAAGACCCGGAGTCGATCCTTATGAGGCTGCACGGAAAAAAGCATCTGCTCGTTGGCAACCACGACAGTTCCTGGATGGGCAAGATCAAGCTCGAAAAGTATTTCAAAAGCGTGGAGCTCATGGCGATCACGTCCACCGGCACCCATGCGGTCACGCTCTGCCATTATCCGCTTCTGTCCTGGAAACACGCAAGAACCTCATATATGATCCACGGTCATATCCACGCAAATACCGATATGGATTTCTGGCCCCTCCTGCTGGCAAGAGAAAACGTACTGAACGCAGGCGTCGATCTGAATGGCTTCCAGCCCGTCACGCTGGAGGAGCTGATTGAAAACAATCGCCGCTTCAAGGCGGAGCATCCAACGACAGACGCAACCTAATCACTTGATTTTAAGGCTTGCTCAAACCACATTCACGATGTATAATACAAATGGAAATAAACAATGGAGGTGATAATCATGAACAAACAGACAGATAAATACAGCTTACGGCTATATGATGATGAGCTTCTCCGCTTTTCTCTTTCTAAAGACGAGATCGGTTTTTTACACGCGGAGATATTGTCAGTTAACGAGAAATATCGTTCTCTTTTCCCTTTAGATTTAGTGCTAACAAGCGATGGTGTCGTGGAGTGGCTGAATCACCGCGTTATCCCTAAGAATCGTGCATTTGTGGAAGAGATTCTTGCAAACTACGGATTAGAGCTTGATGATACGCAAGGAATTATAGATGTTTGCAAGGGGCTTTCGTTAAATGACAGCTATTGGATTGTTCCAGATGGTTTCTCCGGAAAATTTGCTGATTACAATTTGTATGAGAATCGGTTTTCTGAAATACTGTCACTTGTAGCATATACCGGAAACGCCGGTGAAAAAGACATTCTCTCTACGAGCCCAGAGCTTACAACCGGAGGTATGCTCCGTAAAGCTTGGAGGCATATTGACGGCGATGGCATTTATTTGTATAAAGGAGGAACCTCGGGTTTTTCTAATACGGGAAACGAACCATATAGCGAGTACTATGCATACCAGATCGCGCAAAAAATGAACCTCAACGCTGTATCATATGATTTAGAACATTGGAAGGGCATTCTTGCCTCCAAGTGCAAGCTCTTTACAGACATTAATACCGCATATGTCCCTATTGGGCGGATTGTAACACACGGAGGGATTCGAGCTTGTCTTGATTATTACACTTCCCTTGGTCCTGAAGCGCTACAGCAGCTCAAAGATATGCTCGTATTTGATTCCGTAATATACAATACGGACAGGCATTTTGGAAATTTCGGAGTGCTGCGAGACAATCACTCCGGGAAGATCATAGGTCCAGCGCCCATTTTTGATAATGGGCTTTCACTATTCTGTTATGCAACGCCCGGGAAACTCAGAAATTTGGACGAATACGCTAAAACTCTCACAAATCCCTATGACATTTCATATAACAGATTGTGTCGAGGGTTAATGGAAAAACGGCAACGAGACAAGCTTCGTGCATTAATTGGTTTTTCCTTCCGGCAGCATCCTTCTTTGAATCTTCCGGAAGAGCGGTTGAAAGCAATTGAAAGGAAGATTCAAAACCGAGTTGCGGAGCTTCTATCATTGACACGCGAGAAGAAAAAAGACCGGAGCGGTCCCGAACTGTAACCGCTAACCTTGCGCGATCAGAAAACACCGTATATAATCCAGATCGGAAGCAGCTGTTTGTTGCTTCCGATCTTCTCTTTGTGCCACCAACAAAAACAAGAAGAAGGGGTATAAAATGAAATCTGAAAATAAAGTCTGCTCTACTTGCAGGCACTTCCGGAAATTCGAGCGGCCCTTCCAGCGCGAAGATGGTGCGGTGATTTACGGTTATTGCTTCAAGGACGCAAAAAGCAATTACTCTCCCAATATGGGAAAAGGCTATCCTGTGTTTCTGCCGCCGGATGCAGCCGGTGCGTGTAAGGATTATAAAATAGACAGATCTGATACACGCCCGGCACCCGGCTCCTCAACATGAAGGGAGCTCTGCTATGCAAGAAATCAAATTCAGAAAGCCAGCACCCGGAGCCTGCCCGCAGTACAAGTACTATTACATCAAAGACCGGTACATTGGGCGAGATCGCCACGGAAATGAGTGCTACGACTATGCGCTTTTCCGCAGGCTGCCTTTTGAAACTGTCCGGCAATTTCGGACAAGGAAGCAGGCATATCAGTATTTGAGCCGCCTTACATATCTGAGCCGATTTGATATTGAGATGGGCTGCTGCAATATCATCTGTCACGATCATGAGTACCTGGGCGTAATCTCCGGCGATACCATCTATCGGATCACAAAAAGGACACGGCTCTTAGAGAAAAGACCATCGGAGGATCAGCGCCTGACAGGGTGGTTTGACCGATACGCAGACTGTCTTGCAGAAGCAAAATACTTATTGTCAAGTGAGGTGTAAATATGGCAACAACACGTCTGATGGCGCTCCACGTCGGTGAAGGCCGGAGCGCTGGAAGCGCGATTAAGGACATCATCGAATATGTTGAAAACCCGGACAAGACAGATGGCTTCCAGCTTGTCACCGGCTATCAATGTGACAGCCGCGCCGCGGATATGGAATTTCTTTTCGCTAAGAAGATGTATGAGCAGAAAACAGGCCGCAGCCGAGGCAAAGATGATGTGATTGCATATCATCTTCGCCAGGCTTTCGCCCCCGGCGAAATCACGCCGGAGGAAGCGAACCGCCTGGGCCGGGAATTAGCCAAACGCTTTACAAAAGGACGCCATGCTTTTGTCGTTGCAACGCACATAGATAAGCACCACATCCACAACCATATAATCTTCAACGCCGTCACCCTGAGCCACGATAAAAAGTTCCGGGATTTTCGCCGCAGCTGGAAAGCATTGCGACGGCTGAATGACACCATCTGCATCGAAAATGGATACTCCATCGTAGAGGTTCCACAATTCCAAGGCAAGAGTTATAATAAGTGGGAGGGCGATATATCCAGGCTGTCCCACAGAGATCGTCTTTGCCTTGCGATAGACGATGCTCTTGCACAAAAACCAGCAACCTTTGATGGCTTTCTGCTTCTCATGAAGCAGCGGGGATACGAAGTCAAGGGATCGGTAAATCCGTCCTTCCGTGGAGGAGAACAGAAGCGCGGAATCCGCATGGATACGCTGGGCCCCGGTTACTCAGCGGAGGAAATCAAAAAGGTGCTTAGCGGGAAAGCGAAGCACACTTCCAAACGTGCAGCGCCTGTTTCTTCAACGCCCAAAAAGAAGAACAATCTTTTGATCGACATTCAGGCAAAACTCGCGGAAGGCAAGGGTGCCGGATATGCCAGTTGGGCAAAAAAGTACAATCTTAAACAGATGGCACAGACCGTTGCTTTTTTGCAGGATCGTGGTCTTATGGACTACGATGTTTTATCTGAGACGGCTTCGCTCGCCGCCGAGAAATACCACAAGCTTTCAGATGAAATTAAGACTGCGGAACAGCGGCTCTCTGAGATTGCCACGATGGAAAAACAAATCGTTGCTTACGCGAAAACGAGGGAGACCTACGTCGCTTATCGGAAGGCCGGATATTCCAAAGCCTTTCGCGCAGAGCATGAAAGTGAAATTCTGCTGCATCAAGCAGCCAAGGATTATTTCAATTCTGTCGGCGTTACGAAACTTCCCACAATCAAAAGCTTGAAGGCCGAATATGCAGAGCTGCTCACCAAGAAAAAAGAAGCATATCCGGAGTATCGTAAAGCCCGTGAGGAAATGCGTGAGCTGCTTACGGCGAAGGTAAACATAGCGCAGATTTTGGGTATCACCCCCAAAGAAGCCAAGACGCAAGAACAGTTAAAATAGGACGCCGCAAGGCGACCTCCATGAAGCGATTTCGGAGAAATCGTGCAGCTGTGACGCAGGCACATTCAGAGGGCTTGGGAAACTTCCCAACAAGCAAAAAATGTCCATCGAGGCCAGAGGCCGGAATGGACATTTTTTCGCATGTGTACGTACACATGCCCTGCTTGCCGGTAGTGAAACGGGCCAGAATGGGCCGGTTCACGGAACCCCGGACGCGAAGCGGAACGGACCGCTTCCGGAGGAAGTGAATGAGCCAAGTTTGTCACTTCTGCATGGAGGGAAATTTTTTGAAATATCAGCAAAGCGATTTTGAAAAAATTTTGAAGAACAAGGGGGCAATTGTCTATCCGGCTGCCAACGGCCCGACCGTGTTTCTGAACGCCAAGTTTTTTGACAGCCAAGATGAGTTTGCGTTTTGGAAATCCATCTCGGACGAAGATTATCGCATCAGAGAGACGGCGGAGCGCCGGGAGAGAACGCATACAGTCCCCATCTCGGACTTACCGGAGGAGCTGACCGCGGTGCAAAGCGCTGAAAGCGCTCTGATCGCGCGGCTTGACGTTTCCCTGGATCAAGAGCAGCTGCGCACAATTCTATCAAAGCTGCGTAGTATTCTGACTGAAAGGCAGCTCCGTCGCTACTGGCTCTGCGTGGTCTGCGGCCATTCCCGCAAGGAGCTGGCAGCCCAGGAGGGAGTATCAAGCACCGCAGTTGTCAAATCCATCCGTCAAGCAAAGAGCCGGATCGACGCATCCGGCATTTTTTAATCGCAAGTCTCAGGGGCGGAGCAATCCGCCCCGCTTTTTACATCCAAGAGAAATATTTTTAACATCCTTGCAAAAATATCTTGACAGAGTATAATCGGCTTAGAAAGCAACCAAAACAAATCCGCCAGCCAGATCGAGGAGATAATCTATGGACGTTTGGACCGTAAAACACAATAATCGGCCCGGAGGCTGCTGCTCTCCCATCCCATATTGCGGCTACACCCGGAAGCAGCTGTTGCAGATGGCGGAAAAAGATTATTCCCTGTTTCGCAACGGGGAAAGGGTTACGATCAGCGAAATCAAAAAGCTGAAATAAGATAATTTCCGCAGGATCGGACAGAAAATAAAAAATTTTTTCGCAAAACCAGCGCAAAAGGTTCATTTTCGGCCCGATTTTTTGCATTTAATAGAGGGACATTTGGGAGCCCTCCTTGCAGCTTGACAATTGAACATACCATGATACAGGTACAGCGCCTGTGGGCGAGCAATTCTGCGGCACACGCCGGGACAGCCAACACCGGAAGGAGGTTATCCCGTTGGCCGAGCGATCAATGCGCCGCAGAGCCAGGATCAGCAATCCTGGACAGCAATGACACCACCGACGCTTCGACCTCCTGCTACGGCCTCCCACTGACTTGCGGGGGAGCACGGGAATGTACGCCAGCCTTACAAGCAGCGGCATTTCGGTGTTGGGACAGTCTGCCAAGACGGCCTGTGTTGTGCCAGTTGCCAGGGATGTGAGAATATGGCAACAATCAGATCGGAGGATGGTATGAAATATACGAAATCCGAAAGCGTCTCCGATCCGGCGTCTGCAATGGTTTATGAGCTCGATGGGCGGCGCTTTGTTGTTGATACTGCGTATCAGAACAATAGCGGCCTCCACATCGCACAGCTCCTTATACGCTGCATGGTCAACGATGGCAAATTATCATCTGAGATCCATGACGCGGCAAAGTGATCTGTGGTAGAATAAGCCTGTAAATATTGCGTGGCTGCCGGAAAGGAGGCGTATGAAAAGAAGCAACAAAAAAGACCGTGACAGCACGGCTTTTATCTATGTTCGCCTGTCCCGGGATGATGGCCTAGAAGGCGAAAGCTACAGCATCAGCAATCAAAAGAAGCTGCTTGCCAAAGCAGCAAAAGACGCCGGGTACACCAACATCGTGACCTACGCCGACGACGGTGTATCCGGCGTCACGATGAACCGGCCCGGCTTCCAAGCCATGCTGGCCGAGTTGGAAAAGGATCATGCTGCTGCCGTCTACGTGAAGGACATGAGCCGTCTTGGGAGAAATTACATCGAAGTCGGGAAACTGACAGAAGAATTCTTCCCGCAGCATGAAATTCGCCTTGTGGCAATTTCAGACGGCATTGACACCAACGCAGGAGAGAATGAGCTGGCTCCGATCCGAAACCTGTTCAACGAATGGTACGCCAGGGACATTTCCAAGAAACGACGGATCAGCAACAAGGTCCGCGGAAACTCCGGCGAACCTCTTGGGCCTCCACCCTATGGATACCGCAAGGATCAGGATGATCCAAAGCGCTGGGTAATAGAGCCCGAGGCTGCTGCGACTGTCAGAAGGATTTATGATTCTTTTCTTTCCGGGCAAGGCGTTGAACAAATAGCGAAAGCCCTGGGTGAGGATGGAATCCTGACGCCGAGCGCTTATTGGGAAGCCCACGGAATAAGCCGAGCCGGAAAGGAAAAAGCCTTATCCCCCACTTTGTGGAGCAGAGGAACGATCATCAAGATTCTGACGAAGCAAGAATACTGCGGAGACGTCATAAACTTCCGCACGTACTCAAAGAGCTACAAGCTGAAGGCCAGAATTGAGAATGATCCGGAGAATTGGGCAGTTTTCAAGGACGTGAACGAGGCGATCATTGATCGTGCGACTTGGGAACGCGTCCAGGTGAAGCGAAAGGGACTCCGCAAACGCAAGGCATTTGATGGCGAGGTCAGCTTATTTTCCGGCCTTGTCACCTGTGCCGATTGCGGCAGCAACATGAACTTCCGCTTTAACCAGCGCAACCATGAAATCACGTTTTTCAGCTGTTCAAACTATAAGGGCAACAGGGGTGGTACGTGTGAAAGCACTCACTACATCCGCGTTGACTTTCTGGAACAGATTGTCCTCGGAGAAATTCGCCGCCTGACGAAGTATGCAACTGCATACGAAGATCAGTTTGCGGAGGCCGTCATGGAGCTCTCAATCAAGAACGCCGAAGCAGACCGTGAGGCCCAGCAAAAGAACCTTTGGGCGATGGAGGCCAGAGACCGCGAGCTGGACAAGCTCTTTGAGCGGCTCTATGAGGACAACGTATCCGGCAAGCTGACAGACGAACGTTTTGCCAGAATGTCCGAGCGATACGACGCCGAGCAGAAGGAGCTTGCGGAAAAGATCAGCGCCACCCGGAAAGCTCTGGAAAAGAGCGTATCAAAGGCGCTGACCAAGGATATGTTCCTCTCCATCGTCCGCAAGTATACCCGAGCGCGAAAGCTCACCCGACCGATGGTCAACGAGCTGATTGATCACATCGACGTACACCAGGCCGAAAAGGTAGACGGCGTATGGGAACAACGATTGACGATCCACTACAATGTGATCGGGCCAATCGTCATCCCGGAAGATATTCCGCTGCCTGCTCCGGAAGTCACCGTAAACACCCGCAAGGGAGTTTGGGTGAACTACGCTGCCGGACAAAAAAATGAGTGACGCTACAGTACAGATACTGTAACGTCACTCATCATGGTCCGAGTGACTGGATTCGAACCAGCGGCCTCTTGAACCCCATTCAAGCGC
>CALYTU010000003.1 GCA_945487445.1 uncultured Clostridia bacterium
AGGAACGGATTTCTCACTTCGTTCGAAATGACAGGTGGGGCTACTGAATAGATACCCCAAAACAAACAACTGAACAACTATATTATAGGTGGATTGCCTCCGAATGTCAATCCTTGCCGGCCCGCTTTTTCCGGCAGCAGTCTAAAAAAACCCAAGCGGAAACATTACGGTGCTGCGGAGGGAGGGCTGATCCCAGCCCTCCCTCCGCGATATGCTGATCCGTTGGTAACGATTGCGGTGGCCAGAGGCTGGACGCCTTGCGAAGTGTTTTGACACGGCAGCCCGCGAGGGACGGAATTTTTCTCCGGCGGCATCACGCTTGGCGGAAGCTGAAATAGCACTTGATACCGGAATGATTGTCTGATATAATATTGGAAATAAAACAAACAGGAGGTCCACATCATGCTCCAGGACGGAAAACTGCTGATCGGAGCGGGGGAAAGCCCCGTTTTTCTGCTGCCCCAAATGGCCAACCGCCACGGGCTGATCTGCGGCGCCACCGGCACCGGCAAGACCGTTACGCTTAAGGTCATGGCCGAGTCCTTCTCAGATCTGGGTGTGCCTGTATTCCTGGCGGACATCAAGGGCGATTTGGCCGGCTGCGCCCGCACCGGCGAGCGATCTGAGGCGCTGGACAAGCGACTGACTCGGTTGGGCCTGGCCCCCGACGCCTTTGTCTATCACCCCTTCCCAGTCCGCTTCTGGGATGTTTTCGGCAAGATGGGTCACCCTGTCCGCACCACCGTCAGCGAGATGGGTGCGGTTCTGCTGGCCCGGCTCCTGGACCTGACAGAGGTGCAGGCGGGTGTATTGTCCATCGTCTTCAAAGTGGCGGACGACAAGGGCTGGCTTTTGATCGACCTCAAGGACCTTCGGGCCATGGTCTCCTATGTGGCGGATCACGCGTCGGAGCTCATGAACGAATACGGAAACGTTTCCAAGCAGTCCGCCGGCGCGATTCAGCGTGCGCTGCTCCAGCTTGAGGACGCGGGCGGCGATCTCTTCTTCGGCGAGCCGGATATCCGGATCGACGACTGGTTCCAATGCGACGAGAAGGGAAGAGGCTATATCAACATCCTCCACTGTGAGAAGCTCTATCAGTCCCCCCTGCTCTATTCCACCTTCCTGCTCTGGATGCTGGCGGAGCTCTTTGAGCAGCTTCCCGAGGCAGGCGACCCCGAGAAGCCAAAGCTGGTCTTCTTTTTCGACGAGGCCCACCTGCTCTTCAAGGGCGCGCCGAAGACTCTGGTGGACAAGGTGGAGCAGGTGGTCAAGCTGATTCGCTCCAAGGGCGTTGGCGTCTATTTTATCACCCAGCAGCCCTCCGACGTGCCGGACGCCGTCCTGGCCCAGCTCGGAAATAAGGTCCAGCACGCACTCCGGGCCTACACCCCCAACGAGCAGAAGGCCGTCCGGGCTGCCGCTCAAGGCTTCCGCCCCAATCCCAATTTCGACACGCTTTCGGCCATTCTGGACCTCGGCACCGGCGAGGCACTTGTCAGCTTCCTGGACGAAAAGGGCAGACCCTCTGTGGTCGAGCGTACCATGATCCTGCCGCCCCAGTCTCTGATGGGGCCGATTGACGACGGGCGACGTGCCGCAGAGATTCAATATGACGCGCTCTTCGGCAAGTATGAAACCGCTGTGGACAACGAATCGGCCTATGAAATCATTACCGCCGACCGCCGAAAGGAAGCGGAGGCCGCCGCCGCGGCCGAGGCCGAAAAGCAGGCCCAGAAGGCGAGGGAGCAGGAAGAGAAGGAAAAGGCCAAGGCCCAGAAGGAAAAGGAAAAAGCCGAGAAAGCCAGGCAGTCTAAAAGAAAGAACTCCGCCACCTCCAAGGTTGCCAATTCTGCGCTGAATGCGGTTGGCCGCGAGATCGGTCGGTCTGTCGGCCGCGGTCTGTTGGGAACCCTGAAGAAGTGGTTCTGATCGGAAAGCGCGCTGCCTGCCACGGAATGATTGGAAGGAGGTATCTATTCAGTAGCCCCATCTGTCATTTCGAACGAAGTGAGAAATCCGTTCCTTTTTGCGTAGATAATACGGATTTCTCGGCGATGAATCGCCTCGAAATGACAGGATACTGAACAGATACGGAAGGAGAAAAAATGATGGCTGCCGCAAAGGGTGATTTTTCCAAGGGCAAGGTTTCCTCGCTGATTCTCCGGCTCGGCCTGCCTATCATGCTGGCGGAGCTGGTCCATGTGCTCTATAACATCGTAGACCGCATGTATATCGGCCATATGGAAGGAACGACCGGCACGCAGGCCCTGACCGGACTGGGGGTCTGCTTCCCGCTGATTACCCTGATTGCTGCTTTTGCCAATTTGTGCAACACGGGCGGCGCCACCCTGTTCACCATTGCCCGGGGCCAGGGGGATGACGAACGCGCGGGCCGCATCTTGGGAACGGCTTTCACCTTTCTGCTGCTTATCGGCGGGGCAATGACCGTCCTGCTCTATCTCACCGCGCCCTGGACGCTCCGGCTCCTGGGCGGCAGCAAAACCAGCCTGCCCTACGCCATGGATTACTTCCGCATCTACGTCCTTGGGACGATCCCGGTTCTGATCAGTCTGGGCATGAACCCGTTTATTAACGCCCAGGGGTTTCCGAAGGTGGGGATGGTGACGGTGATCCTGGGTGCGGCGCTAAACATCGCCCTGGATCCGCTGTTCATATACGTGCTGGACATGGGGGTTCGCGGCGCGGCCCTGGCCACAGTCCTGTCTCAGCTTGTCAGCGCGGCTTGGGTTCTTCGCTTCCTGACGGGAAAGAAGCCCCCTGTCCGCCTGTGTCGGCTTTTGATCGACGGAGCTCAGCTCGTCAGCGTCATGAAGCTGGGCATTACCGGCTTTACCTTCAAGGTTACGAATTCCGTTACCCAGGCCATCGTCAACGTGATGCTCAAAGCCTGGGGCGGACCGCAGTCCCTCTACATCGGGGCCATGGGCCTCATCAACTCCATGCGTGAGATCATGAGCCTGCCAATCAACGGCGTCACCACCGGCGGCCAGAATGTCATGAGCTTTAATTATGGAGCCAAACGGTATCGCCGGGTCTCCGAGGGCATCCGCTTTGTTTTCCTGGGCGGCCTGACCATCAACACCCTGATGTGGGCGCTGATCATGCTCGCCCCCCAGCTCCTGGTCCGAATCTTCACCCGTGACGAGGCGCTGGTAGCCCTGACCGTCCGCTGTGCGCGCATCTATTTCGGCGCGTTCCCCTTTATGGCGCTCCAGGTCACGGGGCAGCATACCTTTGTCGCCCTCAATTACCCCAGGCATGCCCTGTTCTTCTCCCTGCTGCGAAAGATCGTGCTGGTGGCCCCGCTGACCCTTCTGCTGCCGGGCCTTGGCCTCGGCGTCGAGGGCGTTTTCTGGGCGGAGTTTATCAGTCAACTTTGCGGCGCAACCGCCTGCTTTACCACCATGTATCGGGTGATCTGGCGAAAAATGCGCAACTCCTCCGAACCGGCGGAGGTGTAAATTCTCCCTGCTTGAAAGGAAGGATAAAGATATGTCTCATGAAACGTTAAAACTGGTTGCACTGGTCCTGTTTGCCCTGATGTATGTGGGCATTATCGGCTTCTCCAAATACAAAATGTGGGTTGCCATGGTCACGGCAATCACCTTTGTCGCCCTTGGCATTCTCCCCATTGACGAGGTCCCCGCGGCCGTGAACTGGAACGCGCTGATGATGATTGCCGGCACCATGTTGATTGTCTATTACTTCATCGAATCTCAAATGCCGAACCGAATCGCGGACGCCCTGTTGCGCAAGGCCCCAAATGTCATGTGGGTAACGATCCTCATGTCCCTGTTCTCCGGCATCGTCTCCGCCTTCATCGACAATGTGGCCACGGTCCTGATGGTGGCTCCCGTGGGCATCGCCGTTTGCAAAAAGCTGAAAATCAATCCCGTCGGCATGATCCTATCCATCGCCGTCTCCTCCAACCTTCAGGGCGCGGCGACACTGGTGGGCGACACCACCTCCATTATGCTTGCTGCGCACGCGAAGATGGACTTCATGAGTTTCTTTTGGATGGAGGGCCGTCCCGGCATGTTCTTCGCCGTGGAGCTGGGTGCGCTTGCCACGGTCCCCATTATGATGTTCCTCTTCCGCAAGGATCAGCAGCCGGTTCACTCCGACGCGCATACGGAGGTCCGTGACCATATTCCTTCCGTCATGCTGATTCTGATGGTTGTTCTTTTGATTGCCGCTTCCTTCCTGCCCGACAAGCCGGAAACCACGAACGGTCTGATCTGCATGGTCCTGGCCGTCGTCACCATCGTTCTCGAGGCGCTTCGCGAAAAGGGTGGCCGCGGGATGAAGGGAGCCCTCGGAAGCGTGGATCTGGAGACCCTGGTCCTCCTGCTCTCCCTGTTCTGTGTCATCGCGGGCGTCAGCAACATCGGCATCATTGACGATTTTGCCCAGTGGATCGTGAAGGTGGGCGGCGAGAATCTCTTCCTGCTCTATTCCATGATCGTCTGGGGCTCCGTTTTGATCTCCGCCTTTGTGGACAATATTCCCTATGTGGCAACCATGCTGCCCGTACTTTCCGTGGTGACATCGCGCATGGGCGTCGAGCCCTATCTGCTCTACTTCGGTCTGCTCTGCGGCGCCACGCTGGGCGGCAATCTGACCCCTGTGGGAGCCTCAGCCAACATTACCGCCACAGGCCTTCTGCGCAAGCAGGGCTATGAGGTGAAATTTAAGGACTTCGCCCGCATCGGCATTCCCTTCACCTTCACCGCCGTGATGGCGGGCTATCTCTTCATCTGGATTTTCTGGGCATGATGGCAGAGCCCTGCCATAACACGATCCCTCCTGTTCGCATACAATGGAGCGAACAGGAGGGATTTTCTATGACTGGTTTTCTCAAGGTGCAGACCGTTACCTCCCGGGCGGCAATTCCCGTCGCCGGGGCCACGGTCACGGTCTCAACAGTGGTCCCGGGCAGAGGGCGGGAACTGCTCAGCGTGCAGCGCACGGACGAGAGCGGCATGACCGACATGATTTCCATTCCCACGCCGGATCTGGATAATTCGCTGACGCCGGATCAGCCCCAGGGGTGGACCGACGTGCAGGTCGCAGCAAGCCAACCCAACTATGACGGCATTGTGATCCGGAACGTACAAATCTTCCCGGGCGTCACCACGCTGCAAGAGTTGATTTTGGTTCCGCGCGGCGGGCTGCCGACGAATCTGGGCGAGACGGAGGATATCATCATCCCCCCCCAGAATCTGTGAGGGAGGGCAACATGGCACAGCTGTTACCCTATATTCCGTCCTACATTACCGTTCATCTCGGCGCGCCCTCGTCTGCCGCCGAGAATGTCACCGTCTCCTTTCAGGACTATGTGAAGAATGTGGCATCCAGCGAGGTCTACCCAACCTGGGACGAGGATGCGCTGCGCGCCAATATCCTCGCCATCACATCCTTTGCCCTGAACCGGGTTTATACCGAGTTCTACCGGATTCGGGGCTATCCGTTCGATATCACATCCTCCACGGCCTACGATCAGCAGTTTTACAAGGGCCGGAGCTACTTTTCAAACATATCCCGGCTGGTGGACAGTCTCTTTGACGACTACATCCGCCGCATCGGCTTTATTGAGCCGCTGGCGGCAAAATTCTGCAACGGTACGACTGTTTCCTGCGAGGGCCTGTCCCAGTGGGGGTCGCAAAATCTGGCTGTCCAGGGCTACAGCTGGCTCCAGATTCTGCGCACCTACTACGGCAGGAACATCGAAATTGTCACCAACGCACCGCAGGCCGATTACAGAGAATCCTACCCCGGCTCGGCACAGCGCGTGGGCTGTCGGGGGCGTACCGTCGCGCTGATTCAGACGGCGCTTAACCGGATCTCGCAGAATTTCCCCGCCATTCCGAAGGTAAGCGTAGACGGGATTTTCGGACCCGCCACCGAGTCGGCAGTCCGAGCTTTTCAGCAGGTGTTCGGCTTGGACATTGACGGGATTGTGGGCCGTCAGACCTGGTACGCCATCGAGCGCGTCTACGGCGGGGTACTCCGTCTGTCCGAGCTGCGCTCTCAGGGTCTGCGCTATGAGGATCTGGGCTGGGAGTTCCCGGAGCCGCTGCGAATAGGGGACCGGGGAATCCGAGTGAGCCAGCTGCAATATATGCTTGCCGTCGTGGGCCAGTTTGTACAGGAGGTGCCGTCGATCTCCGTGGACGGGGTTTTCGGACCGAACACGCGGGATGCTGTGTCCGCCTTCCAGCGTTACAAGGGTTTTCCGGTGACCGGTGAAGCGGACGACCGCACCTGGGACGCGCTCTATGACCTCTATTCCGGTATCGACGAACGGGTGTTTGAGAACCGCGCCTCCTTCCCCCAGCTCAATGCTTCCGCTACCACGGTAGCCAACGCCGGTCAGCGACTGCAGGCCCTCGGATATTCCGCCTCCAATCTTCAGCAGGCCGTCCGTGCCTTTCAGCGGGCGAATGGTCTGTCAGTCACAGGCCGCCTGACTGACGCAACCGCCCGCGCCATCACACAGCAGCTCCAGGGGATTGATTACAGCACCTCCACCCGCATGACCCAATATCCCGGCTCACCGCTGTCCGTTGGCAGCCGGGACGCCCGGTAGGGCCGCGAAGGCGTGTTTCGCGCCAGCAAAACCAAAAAGGGAGGAACATGATTTGGACCACAACAACAACGTTCGTTTTTTAGGCAGGTCTGTCACCAGTCTGCAAACCATGCTCCGGGTGATTGCCCTGCATGATCCGACCTGTCCCACCGTGATTCCGGATGGAATCTACGGTCAGCAGACCGCCCAGGCAGTCACCGTCCATCAAAAACGGGCCGGACTGCCCCAGACGGGGATCACCGACTTTGCCACCTGGCAGGCCATCTGCGCCGCCTATCAGGCCGCGGTGGTGGAGGTGGAGCCCGCTGCGCCCCTGGATATCGTCATGAACCCGAATCAGGTCATCCTGGCGGGCAGCGACAACCTCCATGTCCTGCTGGTCCAGGCAATGCTCCAAACGCTGCATGAGATCTACTACAACGTGGATGCCTGTGCCCTGACCGGTGCCTGCGACGAACAGACTGTCCGCGCGATCCGAAGCCTCCAGCACTGCTGCGGCATGCCCGAATCCGGCATTCTGGATAAGCGCCTGTGGCAGCTTTTGGCCGGCCTCTACCACCAGGCAGTGGGCGATGGCGACCGGAAGACGCATTGCGACATCGGCGAAAATGAATAATTGATAATTGACAAGCTCCTGTGTATTGTGGCATAATAGAGGAAACGATTGATACGGGAGAACAGAATATGAATCAAATGGTGCCACGTCCGCAATTTTGGGCGGAGACTGCTGATCAGATGAAAACCCATTTCCCCGTGCTGGGAGAGCTTTTGATCTTTTTCCTGCTCTTTGTCATCTCCCTGCTTGGCCAGTTGGTGATCCTGACCATTCCCATGACAGCCATGACAGCCTGGATGATGGGCACGCAAGGCAACTCCGTCATGGAGGCTGTTACTATGGAGCGGGTCGCCCGGGAGAACATGGCCAGAATGCCGGACTGGATGTCGCTGATGCAGCTGTTTGCCTCTGCCAGCATGGGCGTGACGGCAGTCGTCTATTCCCGGGCGTTCCAAAAGCGGAGCTTTGCTGCCATGGGCCTGCGGGGCAGGGCTCCGGTGCTGGAGTATCTGGCGGGCTTTGCCGTTGGCCTGGTCCTCTTTGCGGCGGTGGTGGCCCTCGGCGCAGCGGCGGGAGGCTTCCGCCTCCTTGCCGGAGCACCGTCGGAAAGACAGTGGGCCCTCTGTCTGATTGCCCTGCTGGGCTGTGTGGTTCATGGCGCGGCCCTTGAGCTGTTGATCCGGGGCTGTTTTGCACCCTCTCTCGGCGCTCGCTATCCCGTGGTTTTTGCGCTGCTGCTATCCTCCATCACGCCACCCATGCTTCGGGCGGGTGAGAACCTGTTTTCCATGACGACATTGAACAGCCTGCTTCTGGGCCTCTTTTTGGGGATCTGGGTCATCAAGCGTGGGCGGCTTTGGGGCGCTTGCGCCATCCACGCCGCCTGGACCTTTGCCGGGAGCTTCCTCTTTGGCCTCACCGGAGAGAGAGAATACGGAGGCATCCGCCTGCTGCATATGGTGTCGGATGTCTATCGTCCCCTGCTCACCGGCGGAGACCGGGGGGCGCAGGCCAGCATATGCGTCACCGTCGTCCTGTTGGCAGCGATTGCCGGCGTCCTTGCCATCCGGGCGAAGGACCCGGCACTGCCCCGGAAGCCGGAGCAAACGGACAGACCTGCAAATTTTCTGTAAAATTTTTCTCCAATCTCTTCCATTTTTATAATCCTTTGCTATAATGCAGGCAGAAGCACATCCACCCACACACTGAAAGGAGCGTCAACTATGGCATGGAACGATAGTCTGGAGACCCTGAAGGGGCTGGTCGCCGAGGCCGCGCAGGCTGCTGCCCGCGTCACCAAGAGCGCCGCGTCTGTCACGAAGTCCAACATCAACATTCTCGCAGAGCAGGATAAGCAGAAGAAGGCCTATTTGGAGCTGGGCAAGCTCTATTACCGTGATTTCATCACCGGTGAGGAACCGGACGACGCGGAGTATCTGCCTCTGTGCGAGGCCATCACTGAGGCCGCGAAGAATATCGAGAATCTCCGCAGCGAGCTGGAGGAAGCCAAGGCCGCTTTTGCAAAGCCCGCCAAGGAAGATTCCGCTTCCACGGAGGAACCTGCCCCCGATCTGGAGACCGAGCTGGACAACCTCCACAAGGAGCTTGACGAGCTGGAGAACGATCTGTCCAAGCTGGACGGCACGGAGACCGCGGCGGTCGAGGAGAAGCTGGAAGAGGTCGAGCAGGCCGTCGAGGCGGTTTTCGAGGTCGTGGACGACACACCTGCCGAGGAACCCAAGCCCCAAGCGTAAGCGAGATACATACCTTTTCTGCCAGTCAGGGCAACCCCGCTCCCGGTTTTTGGAAGCGGGGTTGCCCTGTTCTGGTGTTTTATTATGGCTTTATGGCTGCTTCTTTTTGCAGATATGCAGCAGGTGGCTGGAACTTCCAAGAAGCTCGCGCCGCTCGCAGAAGTGCAGGTGGTAGCGGGCATAGGCATCAAACGCCTCGTCAGACATGGAAAAATCTGTCCTTTGCTCCGCCAATTCCAGAATGCCGTCGGCTGCCACGGTGGAAATATGGGTCACAGGCAGATTTCGGTACAGACCCTCCAGTTCGCCGATCTCATAGCCAGTGAATAATTGATCGTATCTATTCAGTAGCCCCATCTGTCATTTCGAACGAAGTGAGAAATCCGTTCCTTTTTGCGTAGATAATACGGATTTCTCGGCGATGAATCGCCTCGAAATGACAGGATACTGAACAGATACAAAAATTGAACACATTTAGCACTGTTTTCCAGAGTTGTCAACCACAAAAAATAGGACTTCCATCCCGGCGCAGAACATGATATACTGATAAAAACTGAAATGGTGGAGGGAGTAAGATGCGAAAGACATTATCCTCCGGGCTTGCGCGGCTGGGGCTCGACCTGCCTGCTGAGCGGGTGGAACGGATCGCCGCGTTTGGCGAGGCGGTATTAGAGAAAAACAAGGTCATGAACCTGACGGCCATCACGGAGCCGGAGCAGGCAGCGGAGCTGCACTTGACAGACAGCCTCACCCTCCTCAAGGTTCTGCCCCTGGCGGGGAAGTCCCTGCTGGATGTTGGGACCGGCGCGGGTTTTCCCGGCGTGCCGCTGAAGCTTGCCGAGCCCACCATCCGGCTGACCCTGCTCGACAGCCTCCAAAAACGGATGCACTGGCTGGAGGAGGAAGCCCTGCCCACGCTCGGGGTGGAGGCCCGGTTCCTGACGGGCAGGGCGGAGGACTTTGCCCGGGACAATCGGGAGAAATACGACGTGGCGGCTTCCCGGGCCGTGGCGAGGCTGAATCTGCTCTGTGAGCTCTGCCTGCCCTTTGTCCATCGCGGCGGCTACTTTCTTGCCATGAAGGGCGCGCTGGCAAAGGAGGAGCTCCGCGAGGCCAACAACGCCATCCGCATGTTGGGAGGCAGCTACGAACGGACCGAGACATTTGAGATTGGCGGAGCGGTCCACTCCGTCATCGTCATCCACAAGACCGGCAAGACCCCGGAGCAATTCCCCCGCGCCTGGGCGCGGATGAAACAGAAGCCTCTGTAACCGGGAATGAAAAAAAGAAATCATGAAAGAATAAAAGAGTTGAGGCGTCCCTGGGGACGGATTGCAAATCATTTTGTATCTGTTCAGTATCCTGTCATTTCGAGGCGATTCATCGCCGAGAAATCCGTATTATCTACGCAAAAAGGAACGGATTTCTCACTTCGTTCGAAATGACAGATGGGGCTACTGAATAGATACATCATTTTTTCGGTCTTTCATTCTTTCGGTTGAAAGGACAAATCAATGAGCGAACATCATCACATCTGCGTGGGCCTTCTGGCCCATGTGGACGCGGGGAAGACGACGCTGGCGGAGGCCATTCTCTATCGCTGCGGACTGCTGCGGAGGCCGGGCCGGGTGGATCACGGAGACACGGCTCTGGATTTTGACCCGCTGGAGCGGGAGCGCGGCATTACGATCTTCGCCTCCCAAGCCCATGTGGAATGGGGCGGCTGGAGTCTGTCTCTGTTGGACACGCCGGGTCACGTGGACTTCTCCGCCGAGACGGAACGCATGCTCCAGGTCCTGGACTGCGCGGTGCTGGTCATCAGCGGGATCGACGGGGTACAGGCCCACACCCGCACCCTCTGGCGGCTGCTTGACCACTATCAGGTTCCGACCGTCCTGTTTGTCACAAAAATGGATCTGTCCCGGGACAGCCGGGAGGACCTTCTGGCCGATCTGCGCCGGGAACTGGGAGACGGGGTGGTGGATTTCTCCCCCGACAATGCGGGGCGGGATGAAGCGCTCGCCATGTGCGGCGAAGCGGCTATGGAGGCGTTTTTTGCCGACGGAGCCCTTTCTCCGGCTGTAATCCGGGATCTCTTTGCCGCCCGGGAAGCCTTTCCCTGCTTCTTTGGCTCCGGGCTGAAAACAGAGGGCATTGACGAGTTTTTAGACGCGTTCACCGGTCTGCTGCAACCGCGGCTCTGGCCGGAGCAGTTCGGCGCCCGGGTCTTTAAGATCAGTCACGATGCCCAAAGCGTCCGCCTGACCCATGTGAAAGTCACCGGCGGCGTCCTCCGCGTCCGTGACACCCTGATCTACGACGGTCTGGAGGAAAAAGCCACCCAACTCCGGCGCTACAGCGGCGGAAAATACACCGCCGTCGAGGAGGTCCGGGCCGGAGAGGTCTGCGCCGTTGTGGGACTGACTGCCGCCCGGAACGGTCAGGGATTCGGCACCGAGGCGGCCGCGGGCAGCCCTGTTCTGGAGCCTGTGATGCACTACCGGATCGGTCTGCCTGCGGACACGGATCCCCGTCTGGTGCTGCCGAAGCTCAAGCAGCTGGAGGCCGAGGATCCCATGCTCCGGCTGCGGTGGGAGCCTCGGCTGCAGGAGCTCTCCGTCGGCCTGATGGGGGAGGTCCAGGCGGAGGTGCTGAAAAGCATGATTCTGGATCGCTTTGATTTGGCTGTGGAGCTGGGCCGGGGCCGTGTTTTATACAAAGAGACCATTGACAAAACCGTCGAGGGCGTGGGCCACTACGAGCCTCTGCGCCACTATGCGGAGGTCCATATCCTTCTGGAGCCCTTGCCCCGGGGCAGCGGCCTTGCCTTTGCCGCTTCCTGCAGCGAGGACAGGCTGGACCGGCATTGGCAGCGCTTGATTTTGACGCACCTGATGGAAAAAGAGCACCTGGGTACAGCCATCGGCGCCCCCATAACCGACGTGAGACTGACCCTGGCCGCCGGGAAGGCCCATCTGAAGCACACCGAGGGCGGCGATTTCCGCCAGGCCACCTATCGTGCTGTGCGCCAGGGCTTGATGCAGACACCGTCCGTCCTGCTTGAGCCTTGGTATCGCTTCCGGCTGGAGGTTCCCACGGCCCAGATCGGGCGGGCCATCACGGACATCAAGGCAAGGTTTGGCAGCTTTGAAACGCCCGAGGACCTGGGCGGCATGAGCCTGCTCCGGGGCCGCGCCCCGGTGTCCGCCATGACGGACTATGCCCGGGAGGTGGCGGCTTATACCCGGGGCCTCGGGAAGCTGGCGCTGGAGGTGGAGGGCTACGACCTCTGCCACGATCCGGAGGCCGTTCGGGCTGCGAATCCCTATGATCCGGAAGCGGACCTGGATAACACGCCGGACTCCGTCTTCTGCGCCCACGGCGGCGGATTCACCGTCAAATGGGATCAGGTCTTTGCCAATATGCACCTGGAAAGCGTGCTTGCCCCGAAGCAGGAGTCCGTCTTTCCTGCCCGGCGAAAGATTTCCATTGACGAAAAGGAGCTTCAGGCGATTCTGGAGCGGGAGTTCGGTCCGATCAAGCGGCCGCAGTATTCCGCAGCGGTGTGGAAAGAGAGCCCGGAAACGGCTCCAAATTCGGTTGTCAAATCAGCAGATCACGGTGTTCGCCCCGGAGAAGCTTCCCCACAAGGGGGAAGACAGTATTTGATTGTGGACGGCTTCAACGTGATCTTTGCCTGGCCCGAGTTGGCCGCTCTGGCGCAGGCGAATCTGGAGCAGGCCCGCGAACGGCTGATGGAAATGCTGACCAACTACGCCGCCTTCACCCGGACGGAGACGGTTCTGGTCTTTGATGCCTACAAGGTCAAGGGCGGTAGAGGTGAACGCCTGGACTATCACGGGGTCCGAGTGGTATATACGAAGGAAAACGAGACCGCCGACGCCTACATCGAGCGGCTTCTGCATGAAATCGGCAAAAACGAGCAGGTCCGGCTCGTCACCTCGGACAATCTGATTCAGGTTTCCGCCCTCCGCTCCGGCGTTCTGCGCCAGTCCGCGCGGGAGTTCGGTGAGGAAATCGACCGGATCTACGGAGAAATTGAACGGTACCTGCGTTCCCACAATGAGCAAAAGCTGGGGACGGTGGGGGAGAATCTACCCGTAAAAAAGTAGGAGGGAACCGGCTGCCGGTTCCTTCTTGCCTGTAACGGATTCCTCGGGTGATACTATGGAACATGAAGAACTGTTAAAACGGATCGACGATTTGTATGATCGCTGTGAACGGGCAAACATCGTGACCCAAACGGCATTTCTGACGCCCGCAGAGCAGGCGGCGGCGGGGCAGTATGCCAAACGGCTGCCGGGGTCCCGGATGCGATTTTCCGGCGGGCTGCAGGACTGCGAGCGGAAGGCCCTGTTCTTCCTGCCGGACTACCTGGAGCCGGAGGACTTCGAGCCGGACGAATTCATCAGCGTCCTGCGGCTGGATGCCTTTTACGGAACCCCGGGCCATCGGGACTACCTGGGGGCTCTGCTGGGGCTGGGCGTCCGCCGGGAATGGGTGGGCGATATCTGGGTCGAAGGGCAGCGGGCCTGGGTTTTCTGCCTGCCCTCCGTGGCGGAGCAGCTCTCCGGCCTGGAACGGGCCGGACGGGTCAGCGTCAAGGCGGCCATCATGCAGCTTTCCGATGTTCCGGCTCCGGAACGGAAACGGAAGGAAATCCGTTTCACAGTCCAGAGTCTCCGGTTCGACGCGGTTTTGGGGGAAACCTTCCGCCTCTCGCGGACCCAGGCCGTCACGCTGATCGCCGCCGGAGCCGCCGCCCTGAATTATCTTCCTTGCCTGAAAAAAGACGCCTCAGTTTCCGAGGGCGACGTAATCTCTTTGAAGGGGCACGGAAAGGCCACGATCTGCGAGATCGGCGGTCAGAGCCGGAAAGGCCGACTGTTTGTTTCGGCTGAGATTTGGATCTGATACTAAGCTCCCATAGAAACCTTTCATCTGTTCCGGCAGAAAATGTGCCATACTTCGTTGTCGTCCTTGCCGGGCGTCAAGCCCGCCTGCGTCCTCCGCCTCGTCTGGCGCAATTTCTGCTCGGAACATTTTTCAAACTTTTTATGGGAGCTTAGTATGAATTCTTTTTTTGGAAGCGAATCTTTCTCTTCGACGGGATTTGTGCGGGGAGAATGAAAGAATGAAACTGTGAAAAGATGATATAATTGTGGAGATGCAATTTGCACAACACATTCTTCTTTCATTTGTATCTGTTCAGTATCCTGTCATTTCGAGGCGATTCATCGCCGAGAAATCCGTATTCTCTACGCAAAAAGGAACGGATTTCTCACTTCGTTCGAAATGACAGATGAGGCTACTGAATAGATACTTTCATTTTTCCACAGTTTCATTCTTCGTTAATTTAACGCTGCATCACGGCTGCAGGAGGCGGCCGGGCGGCTTATCTGACGCGCTTTTTGTACCGATACCCGGCTGCCCGGATCGCCTGCCTGATGTCGGACTCTGGGGCGATTCCGCGCATGCGCACGATGCCGGTTGTGTGATCCGCCTCCGCACTTTCAACACCAGGAAGCGCTTCGAGCGCCTCCTTGACGTGACGCTCACAGTGCTCGCACATCATGCCCCGGACCGAGATCTCCATGCTCTGCGATGGGGCAGGGGCCAATCCAGCCCGGGAGTTGTCCACCGCAGCTTTGGGGGTGTCCGGGTGCAGCTTCACCAAATTGAGCCGCAGCGCGTTCGTGACGACGCAGAAGCTTGACAGGCTCATGGCGGCCGCACCGAACATGGGGTTCAGGGTCCAGCCGAAGGCCCGGATGAAGGCTCCCGCCGCCAGCGGAATGCCGACTGTGTTATACAGAAAGGCCCAAAACAGGTTCTGGTGGATGTTACGCAGGGTGGCGCGGCTCAGCCGGACGGCGGCGGGAACGTCGGAGAGCCTGCTCTTCATGAGCACCACGTCCGCAGCGTCGATGGCCACGTCGGTTCCCGCGCCGATGGCGATGCCAATGTCCGCCCGGGTAAGGGCCGGTGCGTCATTGATGCCGTCACCCACCATAAGGACGGGGCCGCGCCGCTGCAGCTCCCGGATTGCTGCCTCCTTGCCCTCCGGCAAGACGCCTGCCACCACCTCGTCTACCCCGGCCTGGGCGGCAATCGCGCGGGCGGTCCGCTCGTTGTCGCCGGTTAACATAATCACTTTCATGCCCATATCCCGCAGTTCCTGAACGGCGGCGGGACTTTCCGGCTTGATGACGTCGGCCACGGCGATCACGCCCAGCAGCCTTCCACCATGGGCAAAGAGCAGAGGCGTCTTGCCCTGACCGGCATATGTCTCGGCCTTTTCCAGGAGGGCGGCGTGGAAAGACGCCCCGGTGCGGGAGTCGGATGCGGCGGAGCCTTGCGCTTTGCGCGCGGAGCCGTTTTCGGCAAGTCGCTGGGTGATGTATTTCATACTGCCCCCCACCAACGGCTCGCCGTCGAGCATGGCCTCCAGCCCGTTGCCGGGCAGGGCCCGAAAGTCCGTGACAACGGGGGCGGTCAGACCGAACGCCTCGGCCCGGGCCACAATGGCACCTGCCAGGGGGTGCTCACTCCTCTGCTCCAGCGCCAGCGCGGCGGTCAGCAGCTCCGTCTCCGAGACGTTTTCGGCAGGCAGGAGATCTGTGACTGCTGGTTCGCCGGTGGTAATGGTGCCGGTCTTGTCCAGGGCAACCAGCTTTGCCTTGCCGGTTTGTTCGAGGGAGACGGCAGTCTTGAAGAGTATGCCGTTTTTGGCCCCCGCTCCGTTTCCTACCATGATGGCCACAGGAGTTGCCAATCCGAGGGCGCAGGGGCAGGAGATCACCAGAACGGAGATGCCCCGTGCCAGCGCGTAAGAAAACTCCCGCCCCACCAGCAGCCAGATCACCGTGACGATCACGGCGATGGAAATGACGGCGGGGACGAAAATCCCGGAAACCTTGTCCGCTGCCTTTGCGATGGGTGCCTTGGTCGCAGCGGCGTCAGAGACCATTTTGATAATCTGACGCAGGGTGGTGTCCTCGCCCACGCGGGTTGCGCGGGCTTTGAGATAGCCGGACTGGTTCACCGTGGCGGCGGAGAGAACATCGCCCTCGGCCTTGTCAACGGGGATGGACTCGCCGGTCAGGGCGGCTTCGTTGACAGCGGAGCTGCCCGCAACCACCACGCCATCCACGGGGACGGCCTCGCCGGGGCGGACAATAAAGATGTCATCCTTCTTTACCTGGGCCACGGGGACCGTGACCTCCGCCCCGTCCCGAAGAATCACGGCGGTCTGGGGAGCGAGCTTCATCAGGCCCTTCAGGGCGTCGGTGGTACGGCCCTTGGAGCGGGCTTCCAGCAGCTTTCCCACGGTGATGAGCGTCAGGATCATGGCGGCGGACTCGAAGTAGAACTCCGTCATGGACCGCTCCACAGCGGCCATGTCGCCGTCCGCCTGCGCCCGTGTCATGCAGAACAGCGCATAGACCGACCAGACGAAGGAGGCCGCGGAGCCCAGAGCCACGAGGGTATCCATGTTTGGCGCGCGGTGTCGGAGGGCTTGGAACCCGGACTGAAAGAACCGCTGATTGATGATTATGACAGCGGCTGCCAGCAAAAGCTGGACAAGTCCGACGGCGACGTGGTTGCCGTCAAACCACTTCGGCAGAGGAAAGCCCCACATCATATGGCCCATGGAAACATACATGAGCGCCAGCAGAAAGCCCAGGGACCAGAGCAGCCGCTTTTTCAGCTGCGGAGTCTCCCGATCGGCAAGCGCGTCCGCGTCCTGTGACGCAAGGTAGGCGGCTTCTCCGCCTGAGGTCTTCCGGGATGCGCCGTAGCCTGCGCCTGTCACAGCCGCGATTATGGATGCAGGATCGGCATTTCCCTCCACGCCCATAGAGTTTGTGAGCAGGCTCACAGAGCAGTCCGAAACGCCGGGAACTGCCCGGACCGCCTTCTCCACCCTGGCAGAGCAGGCGGCGCAGCTCATACCGGTAACATGATACTGTTCCATAGCTGTAATCCTTCTTTTCGCATGATTCTTTGAAGCGTTGCCTATCATTTCTTAAGACTGTTCTGACACGCTGACAGATGCGCAGCATTCGGGCTCGGCGGGGGTTTGAGACACATAAAGCTTGGGGTAATCCCGCCGGTCCAGCCGAATCAGCCACAGGGACAGCAGCAACGACAGTCCCGCGGCGGTCATCACGATGGTCCAGGCCCCTAGCGAGCCGGTCAGGTCATACACCTTTCCCACCGCCACGTTGAACAGGGACAGCAAAATTCCCTGGGCCACCCCCAGCACGCTCATCAGCCTTCCTCGGTGGGAGGAAGGAATTCGCCGGGATTCATAGGGTCCCTCCGCCAGGGTGTTGAAGATTTCGCCCCAGGTAAACAGGACGATGGCAGCATAGTAAGCCGGGATAAAGCCCAAAAGAAGGACAAACAAGAGATAGCCTGCAATCAGGAGCGCCCGGCCCACCACCATTTTCCCGGTCTCATGCAGACGACGGAACCAGCCGGTGAACAGGGGCGTAAACACAACCACGATCACGCAGTTGAGGCTTGTCACCGTGCCGAAGATCAGCGCTCCGCCGTCCCCGTGGAAGCGGCCCATTTCCAGCGGCATGAGGAAACTGAACTGGTTGTAAGCGGCAAAGTACAGCGCCGTGATCACAGTAAAGAGCAGCACCGGTTTGTTGTCCCACAGCACCCGCCAGACGCTTTCGTTCTCTCTGGCTCTTTGATAGACGGCCTCCTCGCCCTCCTCCTGGACCGGCTCAATGTTCCGGACCAGGAACCAGATCGTCAGCGTCGAACAGCCGATGGCCACGCCGCTGATGATGAAGGCCAGCCACAGATAGTTTGCAAACAGGATGCCGCTGAGTGTGGGCGATACCATCAGGCCAATGTTGGCCCCCAGATACAGCAAAGAATATGCCTTCTCCCGGTCGCGGGTGGGGGTGATATCCGCGATGAGGGCGTTGTAGGCCGGTCCCTCCACGCTTTGAAATATGCCGGCCAGCATGATGAGACCGATGGTAACATAGGAAAGCGGCAGCAGACCGCAGAGAATATAGAGCGTGACGGATACGGAATCCCCCACAAGGATGATCTTTTTCTTATTCACCCGGTCCGCCAGCCGCCCGCCGAGCAGGCTGGCCGGCATGGACAAAATGGTGCCCGCCATTAGCAGCAAGGCAATGTTCCCGGCGCTTATGCCCATTTTCTTGTCCAGGATCAGGGTCATCATGGGCCAGACCATGGACCCCATGTTGGTGACGATGTTGCCGAAGAACAGCACATAGTTCTCCCGGCGCAGTCCCCGGTATTGCTGAAAGAGTTGCTTTCCTCGCAATAACTGATTCATTTTTCCCTCCTTTTTATACGGCACACAGAAAATCGTATTTCATGGTGTATGGATGCCTCGGGAAGGAATGATTTTCGGAAAAGCGATAAAATAAAACCGCGGCGGAAGAGCCACGGTTCCATAAAAGAAAAAACAGAACCGCGACGAGAATGCCGCGGTTCTGCAATCAAAGCTTTCCTGTCAGGACGAAAAATCATAAACCGAGGTCATCATACAATATTCGATTTCAAATAAAATCGTTTTCATACGCATTGTTGATTCCCCCACTTTCTTCCATATCCGTATCTGTTCAGTATCCTGTCATTTCGAGGCGATTCATCGCCGAGAAATCCGTATTATCTACGCAAAAAGGAACGGATTTCTCACTTCGTTCGAAATGACAGATGGGGCTACTGAATAGATACCCATATCCTTCCTATTGCAATATAACAGATACAGCCCCAAAAGTCAATCAATGATTTTGCCGGTTCGGGCAAATCCTGTTCTGCCAATCGGACTACCGCGCTTCCAGGGTAACGGTTTCTCCATCGGAAGAAAGAGCAATGATCCGGATGGGATCGCGGAAGCTGTCGATGATCTTTTCCGCAATGGGATTTTCGATCTCCTTTTCGATTGTGCGGCGGAGGTTGCGGGCGCCATACTGGGCGGAATAGGACTTCTTTGTCAGATAGTCCAGAATGGCGTCGTCCCAGGCCAGGGAAATCCCCCGATCCTCCAGGCTGGTTTTCAATTCGCCGAGCATGATGACGGCAATCTCCCGGAAGTTGACCTCGGAGAGTTTGTTGAAGCAGACGATCTCATCCACCCGATTGATAAACTCTGGGCGGAGGAATTCGCCCAGGGCCTTGAGAGCCTTGTCCCTGGTCTGCTCGGTCAGGCTCTTGCCGAAGCCCACGGAGCCTTCCCGCCGGTCGGACCCGGCGTTGGAGGTCATGACGATAATCGTGTTTTCAAAATTCACCAGCCTGCCCTGGGCGTCGGTGATGCGGCCGTCGTCGAGAATTTGCAGAAGAATGTTCAGTACATCGGGGTGGGCCTTCTCGATCTCGTCGAAGAGAATGACGGAGTAGGGCTTGCGGCGGATCTTCTCGGTGAGCTGTCCGGCCTCGTCATAGCCCACGTAGCCCGGAGGTGAACCAATGATCTTGGAAACGGAGTGCTTCTCCATATATTCGGACATATCCAGCCGCACCAGGGACTCCACAGACTCAAAAAGTTCGTCGGCCAGACGCTTGACCAGCTCGGTTTTGCCGACGCCTGTTGCGCCCACAAAGATGAAGGATACCGGCCGCTTCTTGGGGCTGATCCCGGCACGGCTGCGGCGAATGGCGGAGCAGATGGCGGAAATGGCTTCGTCCTGCCCCACTACATGCTGTTTCAAATTGTCCTCCAGATGGCGGAGCTGCTCGTACTCCTGGGCCTGGATCTTTGCGGCGGGGATCTTGGTCCAGAGCTCAATGACCCGGGCCAGATTCTCCAGATTCAGACGGGGCTTGGGCTGAGCTTCCAGCTCTGCAATCCGCTCACCAAGCTGGAGAGACTTCGTGCGCAGGGTGGCAATCCGCTCATAGTCTTCGGGGGTCTTCTCTTCGGACTTCTCGGTGAGCATCTTCAACTCAAACTCCACATCCGCAAGATCCTTGGAGGTCGTTGCCAGCTCATTGATGACAGGATTGCGGAGATTCTCGTCAGAGCAGGCCTCGTCCAGCAGGTCTATGGCCTTATCGGGCAGGAAGCGGTCCGTGATATAGCGCTCGGAGAGCAGGACGGTCTGCCGGGCGATCTCGGGGGTGATTTCCACACCGTGATAATGCTCATAGTAGCTCGCAATCCCCTTCACAATGGCGATGGATTGTTCAATCGTGGGCTCGTTGACCGTGACGGGTTGGAAGCGACGCTCCAGGGCGGAGTCCTTTTCGATATACTTCCGGTACTCCTTGAAGGTAGTGGCGCCGATCACTTGCACCTCGCCGCGGGAGAGCGCAGGCTTGAGAATATTGGCGGCGTTCATGGAGCCCTCCGCGTCGCCCGCGCCCACCAGATTGTGGACCTCGTCGATGACCAGAATGATGTTGCCGCAGGCCTTGATCTCGCCGATCAGATTTTTCATCCGGCTCTCAAACTGGCCGCGGAACTGGGTGCCCGCCACCATGGCGGTCATGTCCAGCAGAAAGACCTCCTTGTCACGCAGCTTGAAGGGCACATCTCCGGCAGCGATCTTCTGCGCCAGTCCCTCGGCAATGGCAGTCTTGCCCACGCCGGGCTCTCCGATTAGGCAGGGGTTGTTTTTCTGGCGGCGGTTGAGGATCTGGATGACCCGCTCCGTCTCCTCCTCCCGGCCCACGATTCGGTCCAGCTTTCCCTCGCGGGCGCGTCGGGTCAGATTCAGGCAGTAGGTATCCAAAAACTTGTGCTTTTTCTTGGGAGGCTGCGTGGGCGGCGTGGTTCCCTTTGGGGGCTCCTGCCCGTGGGCCGGGGGCTCGTTTTCCTGGCGTGACAGGCCGCCAAAGAGCTTGTTCAGGAAGGGAAACGTGGCAGTCTGGCCGTCTGCGTCATCTTCCTCCGGCGCATCCGGATCCGGGTTGGGATTCCCCCCCAGCATGGACATCATCTCTCCCGAGAGATTTTCCAGATCTTCGTCGGAAATGCCCATCTGCCGGACCATGTCATCAACCTGTTTGATGCCGAGGTCCTTGGCGCATTTAAGGCAGAGGCCCTCGTTGGAGGTTCTGCCGTTTTCGATTTTGGTAATAAAGATCACAGCCACGTTCTTGTTGCAGCGGCTGCAGAGGGTGGGTTTCATCAATGGTGTTTCTCCTTTCGGAATTCAGGCGATTCTGCGGCAGGCTCAGGGAATGAACAGCTTCGTACCGCTGCTGGCGATCAGAAGAGCGGTGCCGTCCGGCCGTGCGACAACCCGGACGGCGCCCGGCACGTCCCAGGTGCGGTCATATGGCACGAGATGTCGGTCATAGGTTTGCAGATACATCTCCGTGAGCACGGCGGCATAACGTCCCGCGGAGGAGACGGAACGGACGCGCTCAGGGAGCTCCAGCTCGCTGATTTGGCTGCCCTCGGCGTCAAAGGTCAGAACCTTGCAATCGCTGCCGCTGACCTCCAGGGCCAGGATCAACCAGCCTTCCTCGCTGATGTCATAGTCGATCAGCCGGTCACCTGCAAGCGGGAGGGAAGCCAAAAGCTGACCCGCCGTGTCCAGGAAGATCAGCTCGTCCTGTGCAACTGCCAGCAGATGCTCGCGGTCCAAAAAGCGGAGCTCGTAAATCAGTTGATTGCCAAACTCCACGCGAACGGCGGCGTCGTCCTCCTCGAGGTCCGTCAGCGGCTGATCGGTGCGCAGAATGGTAATCCCGGAGCGATAGATGCTATCCTGCTCCTCCAGACTGGCAACGGCGAGATAAGCACCCTTCTCCGAGACGGCGCAGGCGTTGAGATAGCGGGTCCGGGAGGAAAAGCGATAGACCGCGTCCTGATTTGGGTTCAGCACAGTCGCAACGGCTTTATAGCCGCTCTGTGCGGTCAGACGGGCTGTGAAGCCGTCGGTGCTGACAGAGGCGTCCAGAACGGCTCCGTCGAGGGCGCCGTCGAGCAGGATCCGGCCTCCGCTGCCCAAAGCGACAGCGTAGGAACTGCCCGGGCTGAACAGAAAGCTGACCTCGCCGCCCGTGCGCAAAACGGGCGCGGGCAGCGCGCCCTGTACAAGGGCCTTTTGCTCGCCGTCGAGCGAGTAGAGCGACAGGCTGCTTTCGGTGCCAACGAGCAGGCCGTCGTCAAAGCCGGCGTATACGTTGCCCGCGCCGCCCTCAAAGGAGATACGGCCATAGCCCTCCTTGTCGCGCAGACCCATATAGCGGAAGAAACGAACCGCGCGGTCCGGATTCATCACATGCGGAAAGATCAGAACTGCCGCCGCAATCAGCACCAGAATCAACGCAGCAGCCAAAAGAACGCCGCGGGCCTTGTGTGGGCGGCGGGGTGCGGCGTCCGGAATCTGTTTGGTGGAGTTATGCAATGTGAAACACCGCCTTTCCGTCGTCATACCACAGACGAGTCATATACAGGCCCCCGGGGGGCGCCGTCGGACCGGCGGCGGTGCGGTTTTTCCCGGCTAATATATCTGCCACGGCTTCCGGCGGAAACTTTCCCTCCGCGGCGTAGACTGCGGTGCCGACCATGGCACGGGCCATGTTGTACAAAAAACCGTTGGCGCAGATCCGGCAGGAAATCAGATCCCCCTCCCGGGACACATCAAAGTGATAGACCGTCCGCACGGTCGATTTTACATCCGTCCCCACGGATCGGACCGCGGCAAAATCGTGGGTCCCCACGAAACAATCCGCCGCACGCTGCATGACGGCTTCATCCAGGCGCTTCGGATAGAACCATGCGCGATTGACATAAAACGGATCACGAATACGGGAGTTATAGATCAGGTAGGTATATTCCTTTTTGACGCAAGATCCGATGGCGTTGAAGCCCTCGTGGACCTCGAAGGCGTCGGAGACCACAATATCCTCGGGCAGATGCGTATTCAGGGCGTAGGGCAGGCGGTCAACCGGAATAGCGGAGGCGGTGCGAAAGTTTGCCACATAACGCCGGGCGTGAACGCCCGCGTCAGTGCGGCCGCAGCCGGTGATATGGACCGGGTGCCCCACAACCATCGCCGCCGCTTTCTCCAGCGTGGCCGCCACGGAGACCGCGTTTTTCTGCACCTGCCACCCGTGGTAGGCGGAGCCTTCATATTTTATTACCAGTGCAATGTTTTTCATACAGTATCCTTTTTGGAATGAAGCTTGAATGGTGAATGCTTCACGCTTCACTCACAGTCCGAAGTGCCGTAGGACAATCACCCCGGCCAGAAGGAGAAATCCGGCCAGAAAAGCAGCCAGGTCGATCGGCGCATAGCGAAGGACCTTCAGACGGGTCCGGCCCTCGCCGCCGTGGTAGCAGCGGCACTCCATGGCGGTTGCCAGTTCGTCGGCACGGCGGAAAGCGCTGACGAACAGTGGCACCAGAATGGGAATGAGTGCCTTGGCCCGGCGGATGAGACTGCCTGTCTCAAAGTCGGCGCCGCGCGCCTTCTGGGCAGACATGATCTTGTCGGTTTCTTCGATCAGCGTGGGGATGAAACGAAGCGCAATGGACATCATCATTGCCAACTCGTGGACCGGGACGTGGAGCTTTTTCAGGGGGCTCAGCAGATGCTCCAGAGCGTCTGTCAGCGCAATCGGCGAAGTGGTGTAGGTCAAAAGGAAGGTGCCGCAGATCAGCATCATGATCCGCAGGACCATGAAGAAGGCCATCTTGAGCCCTTCGGAGTAGATGTGAAAGATCCACCAGTCCAGCAGCAGGGTCCCGCCCTGGGTATAGAACAGGTTCAGAGCCGCCGTGAAGAGGATGAAGATCAGCATGGGCTTCAGTCCGCGGGTCATGGACTTGAAGGGGATCCGTCCCATGAAGGTGACGGCAACAAGAAAAGCCAGCATCAGGCCGTAGGAGACAAAGGACCTTGCCAGAAACAGCGCGACGATATAGACAACCAGCAACACCAGCTTTGTCCGGGGGTCCAGCCTGTGGATCACGGTCTTGCCGGGAAAAAACTGGCCGAGAGTGATATCCTTCAGCATGTGTGGCCCTCCTTCCGTTCGGTCAGTCGGGCCAGCGCGTAGGGCACGGTATAGACGTCGGCAGGCAGCGCCAGGCCGCGCGCCCGCAGCAAATGAAAGACGATGGTGACCTGGGGCACGGACAGCCCCATCCCCATCAACTCGTCCACATGTGTAAATACCTCGGCCGGGGTTCCGTCCATGGCGACGCTGCCCTGGTTCATCACAATCAGGCGGCTGCAAAGCTTGGCCACCTCTTCCATGGAGTGACTGACCATGATGACGGTGGCGTTCTGCGCCTGCTGATAGGCGCGAATGTTCTCCAGAATTGCTTCCCGGCCGGCGGCATCCAGCCCGGCGGTTGGCTCGTCCAGAATCAATACATCCGGCTCCATGGCGATGACGCCGGCAATGGCCACCCGCCGCTTCTGGCCGCCGGAGAGGTCGAAGGGAGACTTTTGCAAAAGGTCCTCGCCGATACCCACGAAGCCCGCCGCGCGGCGGACCCGCGCCTCCAGCTCATCGCCGGAAACGCCTTGGTTTTTGGGGCCGAAGGCGATGTCCTTCCAACAGGTCTCCTCAAAGAGCTGGTATTCCGGGTACTGGAAAACCAACCCCACCCGGCCGCGGATGGAATGGGTGAAACGCTTGTCCTTCCAGATGTTTTCGCCTCGATAGAGCACCTGACCGGAGGTGGGCTTGAGCAGTCCGTTGAGATGCTGGATCATGGTGGACTTCCCGGAGCCGGTGTGTCCGATGACGCCAATCAACTCGCCGGACCGGAAGGAAAGGTTGATGTTCTCGATGGCGACGTGTTCAAAGGGAGTGCCCGCACTGTATATGTGCGTCAGGTTTTTGATTTCAATGATTGGGGTAGGGTCCACGTGGGTATCCTCCTGTATGGACGGAAATTGAAAGCGCGCGTACTGAAATCGCGCACAGCGCCGGCAGCCCGGAGGCTGCCGTATGTCTCGGAAACCCGAAATTGGAGCGGCGCGCCACTGGGATTTCACGCTCCGAAGCGGGTCGCGGTTTAGCGTTTTGGGCTCAGCGCATCGGCAATCGCCTCAGCGCATTCGGCCGGGGTCAGCGCGTCGATCGGGACGTTCCAGCCTGCCTTGCGGAGCTCATAGAGCAGCTCAGTGGTCTGGGGAACGTCCAGCCCCGCCTGACGAAGCAGCTTCACCTTGGAGAATACTTCCCTGGGACTGCCGTCGGTCAGGATTCCGCCCTCGTGCATGACCACAACCCGGTCGGCTTCCACGGCCTCGTTCATATGGTGCGTAATCAAAACCACGGTGATTCCCTGCTCCCGGTTGAGTCGTGCGACGGTGGAGATGACCTCCTCTCGGCCGCGGGGATCGAGCATAGCGGTCGGCTCGTCCAGAACGATGCAGCGCGGCTGCATGGCGAGAACGCCCGCAATGGCAATGCGCTGCTTCTGACCGCCGGAGAGCAGATGAGGAGCGTGCTCGCGGTACTCGTACATGCCGACGGTTCTCAGCGCCTCGTCTACGCGCAGCCGAATCTCTGCCGATGGAACGCCGAGGTTTTCCGGCGCGAAAGCCACATCTTCCTCCACAACATTTGCCACAATCTGGTTATCCGGATTCTGGAAGACCATTCCAATTTGACGGCGGATCTCCAGCAGTTGATCTTCGTCTTCAGTGTCCAGACCGGCGACCCATACCTTGCCTCCCGAAGGAAGCAGGACCGCGTTAAAGTGCTTGGCCAGCGTGGATTTGCCGCAGCCGTTGGGGCCGATGATGGCCGTAAAGCTGCCCTCCTCAATCTCAATATTCAGATTTTCAAACACCGGCAGCGCCAGCCGTTCCCCGGATGCGGGGTAGGAGAAGTTTAGATTCTCGGCGCGGATAATCGTTGACATCTGATTTGCCTTCTTTCAATAAACAATCGACAAGTGGAAAAAACAAACATCCGCATATTGCAATTCGATGAATAGCAATACGCATTCACTTGTCAGCTGGTATCTGTTCAGTATCCTGTCATTTCGAGGCGATTCATCGCCGAGAAATCCGTATTATCTACGCAAAAAGGAACGGATTTCTCACTTCGTTCGAAATGACAGATGGGGCTACTGAATAGATACGTCAGCTGTCCAGCGGCCCGTTGCACCGCAGGGCAGACACAGCCCCGAAGCTGTGACGGGCAGGCCAAGCTCCTGCGCTTCGGTATGTCCGCCGAACTTCTTTGTCAGGATACTGTCGAGGATGTAGCCCACCACGGAGGGCGCAAGGCCAGTGGTGTAAGAGTTCACCAGCACGAACAGGGGGCGGTCCGACAGGACCCTGCTCACCTGCTCGATGAAGGGGTACAGGCTGGTTTCCAGCTTCCAAACCTCGCCGGAGGGACCCCGCCCATAGGAGGGCGGGTCCATGATGATCGCGTCGTAGCGCCTTCCCCGGCGCAGCTCCCGCTCCACGAACTTGCCGCAGTCGTCCACGATCCAGCGGATGGGGGCGTCTTCCAGGCCGGAGGCCCGCGCATTGTCCCGGGCCATTTGCACCATGCCCTTTGCCGCGTCCACATGGCAGACCGAAGCGCCGCCGGCGGCGGCGGCCAGCGTGGCGCCGCCGGTATAGGCAAAGAGGTTCAGCACCTTCACGGAACGGCCCGCTCTTCGGACAGTGTCTGTGATGAAGTCCCAGTTGACCGCTTGCTCGGGGAAGACGCCGGTGTGCTTGAAATTCATGGGCTTGATCAGAAAGGTCAGGTCCTTGTAGTGCAGCGCCCAGTGGTCGGGCAGCCTGTGGTCGTTCCAGTGTCCGCCCCCGGAATTGGAGCGGGCATAGCGGGCGTCATAGCGCAGCCAGCGGGGGTCTGTCCTGGGCGTGCTCCAGATCACCTGGGGGTCTGGGCGGACCAGGATATAGTTCCCCCAGCGTTCCAGCTTTTCTCCGTCCGAGGCGTCGAGGACCTCATATTCCTTCCATTGATCAGATATCCACATGGTTGTTCTCCCAGTTCACAGGTAATAGCAGTTCATCGACCGCTGCCGATGAATCATGCGGGCTCTCGCGTTACGGCTCCTCCGGCGCGGGGGGCTGATCGGAGCCGGGATCGTCGTCAGGCCCCGGTTCGGGTTCAGGCTCCGGATCAGACTCCTCCGGATTTGCCTGTGCCAGAGCGTCCAAAACAGCCTTTTGCAGTTCTACCAGCCGTTCATGCGAGTGCACGCTGCAGACCGTGATGCCGTTGGCTTCCATGGCGCCGGCAAGCGTGGGCGCGTCGTTCTCTCCGTCCTTGAGCATATAAATGGTACGGTGTTCAATCGAATTTTCGCGGAACCGCTGGAGCTCCGGGAACTGCGCCGCAAGTTCCTTGAAATCGGCGCTGTTGATGATGCGATTATAGGCAATACAGTCATTGTTGGCGCAATAGCCCTTGCCGCCGCGGCCGTCGGGATAGCACATTTGCAGATCGAACTGCAAGTGCGCCTGGCAGGTGTTCTCCGGCACATCGGAGGCAAAGAGACTGATGGACCTGGCTACGCACTTGGGTCCAGCCAGAAGTCCGGTCTGGTTGCAGACCTGCACATTGACAAAAAGCTCATCGTCGGGCTGAACGAAGTCGCCGATCTCTTCCTTTGACAGATTCGCCGTCAGCTTTGTCATAACGTTTTTCCACATGACAACGGCGGGGTTGGTATTGACCAACAGCCGGACCTCCTCCGGGTTGTCAAAGCCGCACCAGACGGCGGCGGTATACCGGGGTGTGAAGCCGGAGAACCAGCGGTCGCGGTTGCTGGTGGTGGTGCCGGTCTTGCCTGCAACGGGGACCCCGGTGATTTGCGCGGGCGTACCGGTTCCGTAGAGGCAGGCATATTTGAGCATAGACATCATATACCAGGCGGCATGAGCGCTCATAGTCTCGCGGGTCTGCTGGGTGTTGTCGAGAATGAGATTGCCATCCGCGTCCTCTACGCGGGTATAGGTTCTGGCCTTGCGATAGACGCCCGCGTTGGGGAAGGTGGCGTAGGCCGTGGCCATCTCGCGGATGGTCACGCCGTGGGTAAGCTGGCCCATGCCCAGGGGGGCGTAGTCAATGTCGGAATACGATCTCCCGTTGCGCTCCTCGGATTCCACCAGGCTTGTCAGCCCAAACTGCTCCTTGGCAAACCGGAAGCTGGCCTCCGGGGTGACGTCGGCCAGGACCTTGACGGCAATGGTGTTCAGCGATTGGGCCAGACCGTTGTTGACCAGCATCCAGCCACTGTAACGGCGGTTTTCATTCTGTGGCCAATCCTTGCCGTTGAGCTGCATAAAGGCCGAGTCCTCATAGGCAGACCCCGGCGTGATGACGCCCAGGGCCAGACCGGGGCCGTAGACCGTCAGGGGCTTGATGGAAGAGCCGGGAGAAAGACGGCTCATAGTGGCCCGGTTCCAGGTCAGATTGCCCTCTTTTTTTCCAACGCCTCCGGCCATGGCAATGATATCACCGGTTTCGTTGTCAATGACCACGATGGCCGACTGGAGCTGCTGAGAGGAGTAGGTTTTTGGGACATTCTCCACATCCTGATAGACCGCGTCCACCTTCGCCTGTGCCTCAAGATCGAGCGTGGAATAGATTCGGAAACCGCCGGTGGTGACCATCTGGTTGGCCGCGTCGTAGGTAATGCCCTTGAGGGCCGCCAGGTCGCTGCTGACGTCGCGGATTACAGTGTCCTCAAAGTAGGAGTAGTAATCCTTTCTCTCCACGTCGAACTGGTTTTCATGGCCACACTTGGGGCAGGTAAAGTAGTCGCCGCTGGGCTTGTACTGGGCAATGCCGCCCTCGTAGCTGCATGCTTCGCAGATAAATTTCCGGTCGCTGTCAGTGAAGCTCTTGAACTCCAAAACCTGATCGCTGACGCGCTCATAGGTGTCCCGGTCGTCAATATAGCCCTGTTCATACATTTGCTGAAGAATGGTCTGGGTGCGGCGTTCGTTGTTTTCGGGGTAGATATAGGGATCGTAGCGGGAGGGGTTGTTGGTGATACCGATAATGCAGGCACACTCCTTCGTCGTCAGTTCCTCCAGCTCCTTGCCGAAATAGACGTGGGCTGCGGACTTGATGCCATAGGCGCCCTCACCAAGATAGATGGTGTTGAGATACCAAGTGATAATCTCTTCCTTCGTGTAGTGCTCCTCAAAGTCCAGCGCCTTGAAAATCTCCATCAGCTTGCGGCGAACGGTAACATCCTTGTCGCCGGTCAGGTTCTTGATGAGCTGCTGGGTGAGCGTGGAGCCGCCGTAGGTGGAGCCGCCGATGAACATGTTGGCCGATGCGGCCAGGGTGCGCATCCAGTCCACACCGTCGTGCTCCCAGAAACGCTTATCCTCGATAGCCACGGTGGCGTTAATCATATCCGTGGGTATTTCCTCATAGTTTACCCAAATGCGGTTTTCCACGGCCAGAAGCTGCCGAATCTCCTCATATTCGCCCTGGGAATTTTTCGCCAGGATGAAGGAGGACTGGTTCAGTTTCACGCCGTCGAGATCATAGTGCGCGATGGGGATGATGTCTTCTTCAATATAAGTCTTTCCCTGTTCGTAAACGCGCACAGCGGCCACACCGCCCGCAATGCCAAGGAAGATCGTAACAGCCAGCAAGGTTGCCACGATCCGCCAAAGCATATGGATCACACCGCCGGTGACGGTTCGCTGGCGGGGGTCCGGCGCTTTTTTCCGTTTGATCGTCTGTTCTTTATCCATTGTATTTCGTCCCTCCATGGCGGCCGAGCCGCAGCGGTCGGAAAACGTCTGTTCTGCAAAAGGGCGCAAGCGTCCAAAATGTCATCCTATACTATACACCATCTGACTGCTCTTTGTCAAATAGATTGCCCCGCCGAAAGAAAAGTATTTACCGTTTTTTAACAAAATGCCGCCCGAGCCACGCAAAACGCGCCATCGTTCTTCCCTTCCGGGTTGCAACAATTCCGCACCCCACTGTCATTTCGAACGCAGTGAGAAATCTGTCCTGCATCGCAGGTAAAGCAAGGATATCTCGCAAAACATTCCCCCACTGTCATTTCGAACGAAGTGAGAAATCCGTCCTGTATCGCAGGCAAAGCAAGAATTTAACGGCAATCAATCGCCTCGAGATGGCAGGCTGCAAAAAAATCATCCCGCGGTTTCGGGGAAATGGCAAACGGAGCGGCCTCCGTTCTTTGGGAACAGAGAACCACTCCGTTTTGCTGTCTGCTCGGAATCAGACGCGCTCCTTGACCTTGGCAGCCTTGCCCAGACGGTCACGCAGGTAGTAGAGCTTCGCTCTGCGGACCTTGCCGCGGCGAACGGTCTCAACCTTGACGATGTTAGGCGCGTGAATGGGGAACACCTTCTCGCAGCCAACGCCGTAGCTCAGGCGACGGACGGTGAAGCTCTCTTCGATGCCGCCGTGCTTCTTGCCGATGACGGTACCTTCGAAAACCTGAACTCTCTCGCGAGAGCCTTCCTTGATCTTGACATGCACACGAACGGTGTCGCCGACCCGAACGACGGGGAGCTCTTCCTTCATGTACTGGCTGGTCAGTGCCTTCATGAGATCCATGATCTTGTCCTCCTTTATATTTGGGCGTTCATGTCACAGGAAATGCCGCTGCACTCTCGCGCCGGCAGTGCCAGAGGACCGCTCCATTCATAGGCCGATTTATTATAACACAGTTTCCACAAAAAGCAAGTATTATTTTACTTGAGTTTCCGCATTTTGAAGCAGAACACCAGTAATACCAACGGTTTGCGGGCTTGTTTGCTAAACATTAGCTAAAAAACCACAGTAATTGAGTTTTCAAGCGTTTGTGAACCATTCGTCACGGAATTATGCGGAAACTCAAGTTATTTTACTCTTGAGTTTCCGCAGTTTGGAATGGCAGGAAAACGAGAAGATATCCACAGGCGG
>CALYTU010000004.1 GCA_945487445.1 uncultured Clostridia bacterium
AACGGATTTCTCACTTCGTTCGAAATGACAGATGGGGCTACTGAATAGATACAATGAGAGCATGATATAATCATGGAGTTTCGTAAATTCCAATTTGCAAAATACAATTCTGGTGATCGGGTTTCGTCATCTTTCATTTGAGGGAGGCGTCAGCCTGGGGCAGAAGCGTTTCCATTTTCCGCAGGGGCGCTCAGGGAGCGCCCGGTCCGCCGCAGCGGACAATTTGCCGCAGGCAAATCCCAATATACAAAAGGAACAATACCATGACATTGCTTGAAACCTATCAAAAAAACGGCGTCTCTCCCGCGGTGTTTCAATTCGGAGAAACAGTTTTGGGCGAACTGCGGGAACGCTTCGCGACCATCGACGAGATGGCCGAGCTGAATCAGAGCAAGGTGATCCTTGCGATGCGCGAGGCCCGCGTGGACGCGGCCTGCTTCGCCGCAACCACCGGCTACGGCTACGACGACGTGGGCCGGGAGCGGCTGGAGCAGGTCTACGCCCATGTCTTCGGCGCCGAGGCCGCCCTGGTCCGGCCACAGATCACCTGCGGGACCCACGCGCTGACCGTGGCCCTGTCGGCCAACCTCCTGCCCGGGGACGAGCTGCTTTCCCCTGTGGGCGCGCCCTACGACACGCTGCAGGAGGTCATCGGCATCCGACCCTCCCCCTGCTCCCTGGCCGAGTACGGGGTCAGTTACCGCCAGGCGGATCTCCTCCCCAACGGAAGCTTTGACTATGAGGCCATCCGCGCCGCCATCAACGAGAGAACCAAACTCATCACCATCCAGCGCTCCAAAGGCTACGCCACCCGCCCCTCCTTCTCCGTGGAGCAGATCGGGGCGCTCATCGCCTTCTGCAAGCAGATCAAGCCCGACGTACTGGTGATGGTGGACAACTGCTACGGGGAGTTCGTGGACGCCATCGAGCCTTCCGAGGTTGGAGCTGATATGACGGTGGGGAGCCTGATTAAAAATCCCGGTGGCGGCCTGGCTCCCATCGGCGGTTACATCGTCGGCACAAAGGCCTGCGTGGAGCGCTGCGCCTATCGGCTCTCGGCCCCCGGTCTGGGACAGGAGGTTGGGGCGAACCTCGGCATTCTGCCCAGCTTCTATCAGGGCCTTTTTTTGGCTCCCACCGTCGTAGCCGGCGCGCTTAAGGGCGCGATCTTTGCGTCCTGTCTCTACGAGCGACTGGGCTTCCGAGTGATCCCCGGCAGCGCCGAGGCGCGGCACGACATCATTCAGGCGGTGGAGCTGGGCTCCGAGGCCGGGATGCGGGCCTTCTGCAAGGGCATCCAGGCCGCCGCCCCGGTGGACTCCTATGTGGAGCCCATCCCCTGGGCCATGCCGGGCTATGACAGCCAGGTTATCATGGCTGCGGGTGCCTTCGTCCAGGGCTCTTCCATCGAGCTCTCCGCTGACGGCCCCATCCGCCCGCCCTACGCGGTCTACTTCCAGGGCGGCCTGACCTGGTATCACGCCAAGCTGGGCATTCTGCGCTCCTTGCAGGAGATGCTCAACGCGGGCCTGGTTTCGGCGCTATGAGCGACATACCTAACGAAGTACCTGTGCGGGCGGTCATTGACCGCCCGCCTGAGGCAGCAGGCAACAGGCGACAGGCAACAGGGGACGGGGAAACGGATTGCCACGGCCGGTGCGCGCACCGGCCTCGCAATGACAACCCTGTAGGGGACGGCGACCTCGACGCCCCGCTCCCGGCTCTGACCGCGCTGGCGAGGCTCCGGGCCGCAGGCTTCGAGGCCTCTTTGGTTGGCGGCTGCGTCCGGGACAGGCTTCTGGGTCGGGAGCCCGGGGACTGGGACATCGCCACAGCCGCCCTGCCGGAGCAGGTGGAGGAAGTTTTTGCCGGGGAACGACTCATTGAGACCGGCCTGAAGCACGGCACAGTCACTGTCCTGCTGGACGGTATGCCCCTGGAAATCACCACCTTCCGTACTGAGAGCGCCTACACTGACCACCGCCATCCCGACGCCGTGCGCTTCACCCCCTCCCTGACGGAGGACCTGGCCCGCCGGGATTTCACCGTCAACGCCATGGCCTGGAGCCCGGAAGCGGGACTGGAAGACCCATTTGGCGGGCAGGCGGATCTGGCCACCGCGGTCATCCGCTGCGTCGGCGCACCGGAGCAACGCTTTTCCGAGGACGCACTGCGCATCCTTCGGGCGCTCCGATTTGCCGCCCAGCTGGGCTTCTCCATCGACCCGTCCACCGCCGCCGCGGCGCACGCTCTGCGCGGCACCCTGGATCTGGTCAGCCGGGAGCGGATCGCTGTGGAGCTGACAAAGCTCCTCTGCGGCCCAGACGTCTGCCGGGTCCTGACGGAATATTGGGAAATTCTCGCCGTTCCCCTGCCGGAGCTTGCCCCCATGGCCGGACTGGATCAGCGCAGCGCCTATCACTGCTATGACGTTCTGACCCACTGTGCCGTGTCGGCATCTCACGTGCCGCCGGAGAAGCTTCTCCGCTGGGCGGCTCTGCTCCACGATGTCGGAAAGCCCGCAACCTTTACCACTGACGAGGCCGGCCGGGGCCACTTTCACGGCCACGCCGCAGTCAGCACGGAGCTGGCCCGGGAGATTCTGACACGGCTCCGTTTCGACAAGGACACTGTTCGCCGGGTCTCGGCCCTGGTGGAGCTCCACGACTACCCGATCGACCCCCCGGTGGGCAATCCGGAGCGGGCAATCCGGCGGCTTCTGGGACGGCTGGGCGAAGAGGACTTTTTCCGACTGCTGGCGCTCAAGCGTGCCGACGCGCTGGCTCACCACCCGAACTATCGGGATCGGACCGCCGCCTGCGACCGGGTTGAGGCTCTGGCCCGCAGCCTACTGGCGAAAAAACAGTGCTTCTCCCTGAAGGACCTGGCTGTGAACGGAAACGACCTGCTGGCCCTCGGTATTCCAAAAGGTCCGGCTGTCGGCCAGGCATTGAACCGCCTGCTGGACGCCGTGGTGTCCGGGGAGCTTGCAAACGAACGGCAGCCCTTGCTGGATTTTTTATCGGAGCATGAACGAGATTGTGATAAAGGGTCGGCTTTTTCATAGTACAACGCTCAGACACCGATGTGTGATATCATGATTATGGAAACTGCTGCTCGAATGGGGAGCTCCGTCGGCAAACACCGACGGAGTTTTCCCATTCTGTGGAAAACCCACAAACTTTTTTCCAGCTTCCCGATTTTTCGACATGTTTCCGAGGTTGGAATCCCCCTCACCGGTGGAAAACCCGGTGGATAATGTGGACAACCCCATGGTTTTTCACCCGGAGACAACGGTTATTTTGGGGAATTATGTTACCCGAAAATCTACCCCTTGTGGTTCCGGGAAAAGTATGTCGAACTGTAACTTCTCCGTAAATATGCCGAAGGGCGGTGATTTTTTCCATTTGGAAAAATCGGTTTCCTCTGGAAATTTCAGCATCGGTCTGTTATAATGATTTTCCTTGAACAAATTCTTCCCCTCCGAGGTTCGCTTATGCTGGAATTGCTCGCCCCCGCCGGCTCCATGGACGCGCTTCGCGCCGCGGTCCAAAGCGGCGCAAACGCCGTGTATCTGGGCTCCGGCCCCTTTAACGCCCGACAGAACGCCAAGAATTTTTCCTTGGACGAGCTGCCGGACGCCGTGCGCTACTGCCATGTGCGGGGCGTGCAGGTCCATTTGACGCTCAACACCCTTGTCACCGACCGGGAGCTTGAACAGGCCGCCCAGACCGTTACCGCTGCCGTCAAGGCCGGGGTGGACGCCTTCATCGTGCAGGATCTGGGTCTGGTCTCCCTGCTGCGTCAGATGGCCCCCGAGGTCCCCATCCATGCCTCCACGCAAATGTCCATTCATTCTCTCGACGGTGTTCTGCGCGCCGCCGCGATGGGAATGAGCCGCGTGGTGCTGGCGCGGGAGCTGAGCCGGGAGGACATCGCTTTTATCTGCCGCAACAGCCCCATTGAAATCGAGGTCTTCGTTCACGGGGCCCTGTGCATGTGCTATTCGGGTCAATGCTATTTCTCCGCCGTGGTGGGGACCCGCTCCGGCAATCGGGGCCAGTGCGCACAGCCCTGCCGTCTGGCCTATGGCTACGGCCGCTATGAGGAAAAGTATCCCCTGAGCTTGAAAGACAACTGCCTGATTCCCTGGATGGACGAGCTGCAGCGCATAGGCGTCGCCTCGGTAAAGATTGAGGGCCGGATGAAGCGGCCGGAATATGTGGCCGTGGCCACCCGGCTCTACCGGGCGGCTATCGACGGCCAGACCGTCTCCCCCGGCGATATGCGGGATCTGCGGGATGTGTTCTCCCGCCAGGGCTTTACCCAGGGCTATTACCTGGGCCAGACCGGACCCGAGCTCTTTGGCACCCGGCAAAAGGAGCACGAGAACAAGGAGCTGCTCCAGCGGGCCAGGGCTGGATACGAAAACGCCGAGGCCCCGCTGGTTCCCGTGCGCTTTTACGCTGCGGTTCATCCCCGACAGAATGCCATGCTGGCTGTGGAGGACGACATCGGCAACCTTTGCAAAACGGAAGGCCCCGTTCCTCAGACGGCGATCTCCCGCCCCCTGACGCAGGAGACACTCGGCGAGCGTCTGGCAAAAACCGGCGGCACGCCCTTCCGCTGCGTAGAGACCAGGAGCGTCGTGGAACCGGGTTTGACGCTTTCCGCCGCGGCCATCAACGCCATGCGGCGGGAGGTTCTGGCCCATTTGACTGCCCTTCGCGGCCGCCAGCGGGAGCGAGAGCTCAACTCTTTCTCCCCCATCAAACACTATCCCGGCGCCTCCAAGCCACCCCGCTGGACCGTTGGCGTGCTGCGTCAGGAGCATCTCACACCGCGGCTGCTTGCCATGAAACCGGCGCGGCTCTATATTCCGCTTTCCATGTTCAAAAAGGATACCGCCTGGCTGAGCCGGATTCCCGCTCAGACGGAGCTTGCCGTTGTTCTGCCCCGGGTCATCCGGGACAGCGAAATGGAGCCCGTCCTGACCGCCCTGGATCGCGCCCACGCGCTGGGCGTCCGGCTGGCCCTCTGCGGCAACCTGGGTCACATCTCTCTGGCGCGATCCCGGGGTTTTTCCGTCTGCGGAGACTTCGGGCTGAACCTGTTCAACTCCCGTGCAATGAACGTGGCCCGGGGTCTCGGCCTGGAGAGCGCCACGGTCAGCTTCGAGCTGACCCTGCCCCGGATCCGCGACCTGTCCAAGCCCATTCCCACGGAGCTGCTGGCCTACGGCCGCCTGCCGCTGATGTTGACGGAAAACTGCGTGATCAAAAACCGCACGGGCCGCTGCGCCTGTCATTCCGGCCAGACGAAGCTGGTAGACAGGCGGGGCGCGGAATTCCGGGTCCTGCCAGATCAGGATTCCTGCCGCAGTGTGATCTATAACGGCAAGAAGCTCTATCTGCTCGATAAGCTTCCCGAGCTTCGCAGTCTCGGTCTCTGGGCGCTGCGCGTGCAATTCACCACCGAGAACCCCATGGAGGTTGACGGCGTTGTTTCCGCTCTCCGGGGCAGCGCGGTCTTCGACCCCGGCGCCTGCACGAGAGGGCTGTACTACCGAGGCGTTGAATAATTGCATGATTGCCTCCCGCGGCGCAATCATACGGAACTCATAACAAGTAAGGAAACAGGAACTATGAAAATCATTCTTGGCTCCCAGTCACCGCGGCGGCGGGAGCTGCTGGAGCGGATGGGACTGTCGTTTCGAGTCCTGACCGCAGAGATCGACGAAACCCAATATGAGACCGAGGACCCCGAAGCCTCCGTTTGCGCCATCTGCCGGGCCAAGGCCAGGGCAGTGGCAAGCCACATGCAGAACGCGGCAGGGGGGCAGGAGGAAGCGGAAAATGCCCTGATCATCACAGCCGATACCATCGTGGTTCTGGACGGCAGGATCATGGGCAAGCCCCGCGATGAAGCCGAGGCGCGGGCAATGCTGACGGCCCTCTCCGGCCGGGAGCACGCGGTTTACACGGCCTTTACCCTGCTTCCCGCCGGGACACGGAACGAAGCCCATACCCATTGCGAAAAGACCCTGGTCAAATTCCGTTCGCTGACGCCGGAGGAAATTGCGGCCTATGTGGCCACCGGCGAGCCCATGGATAAGGCCGGAGCCTACGGGATCCAAAATCTCGGGGCGATGCTGGTGGAGTCAATCCGGGGCGATTACTTCACGGTGATGGGGCTGCCCGTCTGCCGCCTAGCCCTGGCCCTGAAGCAGTATGGAATCGACCCTTTCTCGCAGACGCGCCACGAATACGATTGAAGGTGATCGCATGAAAAAACATCTAACCGCAAAGACCAAATGGCTGATCGTCATTGCGGTTCTGCTGGCGGGGCTTATGACCATCACCGCAGCGGTCAACCGCGGCCGGCCCGGAGAAAACCTGATCCAGACCATGCTGACGCCCTTCCGCTCCGCCACCAGCGCCCTTGTGCGCCAGGTGGAACAGTACTACGACTATGTGTTCCGCTATGAGTCGCTGCAAGCGGAGAACGAGGCCCTGAAGGCACAGATCATTGCCATGGAGGAAGACGTGCGCAGCGCCGACTCCCTCCAGCGGGAAAACGAGCGCCTGCACCAGCTTTTGGGACTCTCCGAGGAGCACGAGGGCTATCATAAGGTCTCGGCCTACATCATCTCCTGGGTAGACAGCAACTGGAAGAGCGCCTTCACCATCGGCAAGGGGACCAACTCCGGCATCCATGAGGGCCTTGTCGCCATCACGGAATACGGTCAGGTGGTGGGCCTTGTCACCGAGGCGGGAACCAACTGGGCCACCGTCACGACGGTTTTGGACTCCGCACTGGGCATCTCCGCCACTGTGGCCTCCACAGGCTACAACGGTGTGGTGGAGGGCGCGCTGGCTACAGGCTCCGAGGGACTTCTGCGCATGAACTACCTGCCCACCGATTCCGTCCTGCGCAACAACGATCAGGTTCTGACCACCGGCTCCACTGTCTATCCCAGGGGCCTCATCCTCGGCTACATCACCGACGCCGATTTCGATGAGACCGGCGTCGCCAAATACGCCATGCTCAAGCCGGCCGCTGAACTGGACGACCTGGAGCAGGTGTTTATCATCACGGAATACGAGAATCAGTAGCTGACATCCGCAGGTGAAAATCCGTAGGATTGATTCAGCAGCCCGTCATTTCGAGGGAGCCTGCGACCGAGAAATCCGTTCCTGTTTCTTCAGGCTGCGCAAAGTGAAACGGAATCCTCGCTGCCCCTTCGATTTTTCGCAGGACAAGGCTCGAAATGACTGCTTTTCAGCCAAACACAATCGTTGCGACGGGCATTGCTCGCCTGCGGACAAGCGATGCTTGTCCCTACATCCCAGTTCGTTCCGAAAAGGAGGGATCACGTGCTCAAATATTTTCACTTGACGAAGCTGCAATGGCTGGGTATTTTAAAGTGGTCTCTCTACGGGCTTCTGACCCTGTTGGTGCTGCTGGTTCAGACGGTGGTGCTTTCCAAGCTCCCGGTCTGCGGCGCGAAGCTCACGCCGCTGCCGGCCTTCATCGTCTGCGTTTGCATCCGCGAGGGCCCGGAAAAGGGAGGCGTCTATGCCATTCTGGCAGCTCTGCTCTGGTGCCTGTCCGGCGCGGACTTCGGCAACCTCTCCGTGGCTATAATCCCCATTGGGGCGATGCTGTCGGCGGTGCTCTGCCGTGCCGAGCTGACGCTGCGTTTGCTGCCTGCGGCTCTGTGCTGCATGGCCGTGACCCTGCTGGACGCCTCGGCCATATTTGCCTTCAAGCTGATCCTGCCGCCCACGGTGGCCGTGGAGAATTACTGGCGGGTCCTCCTGCCCGGGGTGCTGCTTTCCATGCTCTTTGTGCCCATTCATTACGCGCTGGTGAAGCTCATCAGCAGAATCGGGGTGCGAGATGCGTTATAATATCAGGCTTCGGCTGGGACTCTTTCTGACCGTTTTCGGTCTTCTGATCGGCGCTTATGCCTACAGACTGATTCAGCTCCAGGTCATCAGTCCGCGGAAGACTTCTTCCCGCTCCGGCACCTATACCTACGACACCCGCGTTACCGCCGCCCGCGGTGAGATCCTGGACCGCAACGGCAACGTCCTTGTGACCAATCGCGCCAGCTATAATCTGATCATCTCGGGCTACGCGCTGTTCAACTCCGAAAGCCCGAACGAAAACCTGCGGCAGCTCGTCCGCCTGTGCCGGGAGCTGGACACCGGCTTTACCGACCACCTGCCCGTCACCCGCGTCAAGCCCTATGAATATGAGACCTCCGGCTATTCCGACACATGGAACAACTATTTTCGCAGCTTCCTGCGCCAGAATGACTGGGACGCCGACGTATCCGCAGCGCAGCTCATCAAGCTGATGCGCGCCCGCTTCCGCATTCCCAACGACTGGACCGACGAGGACGTGCGCGACGTGCTGGGTCTGCGTTATGAGCTGGATCTGCGAAACTACAGCTCCCTGCCCACCTATACCCTGCTCTCCGATGTGGACGCCGAGCAGTTGGCCGCGCTCATGGAACTCAACGTCCCCGGCATGCAGGTCCAGGCCAGCACGGTCCGAGAGTACAACACCACCTATGCCGCCCACATTCTGGGCCGGACCGGCGCCATGAGCCCGGAGGAATGGGAGGTCTATAAGCAGAAGGGCTACGCCATGGATGCCTATATAGGCAAGGATGGACTGGAAAAAGCCTTTGAGGAGGAGCTGCATGGCACGGACGGCATTCTGCGGACGACCGTGGACCGGGAGGGCAACATCATCGCACAATACTATGCCGTGGAGCCCAAGGCCGGGTCCAATGTAGAAACCACTGTTGACATCAACTGTCAGATGATCACCGAGGAAGCGCTGGAGAACTTCATCCTGAATCTGCGGGAAAACGGTGTCGGAGCCAAGGGGGAAGGCAAGGACGCCGAGGGCGGCGCTGTGGTCGTCCTGGACGTGAAGACCGGGGCCGTGCTGGCCTCCGCCTCCTATCCCACCTTCAACCTTGCCACCTTTAACAAGGACTACAACAATCTGGTCAAAGAGAAGTTTTCGCCCATGTTCAACCGGGCGCTGATGCAGGCCTATCCCCCCGGCTCCACCTATAAGATGTCCACCGCCATCGCGGCTTTGAACGACGGGATTATCTCCCGCCTTACCACCGTGGAGGACAAGGGCATCTACGATTACTACGAGGACTATCAGCCCGCCTGCTACCTCTACACCGCCAGTCACCAGACCCACGGCGTCATCAACTGCACCCAAGCCCTCGCCGTCTCCTGCAACTATTTCTTCTATGAGGTCGGACGGCTCACCGGCTGGGAGCGGATGGACGCCACCGCCAAGGCGCTGGGCCTGGGCGAGTCCACCGGCGTAGAGCTCTCCGAAACCAAGGGCTGGCGCGCCAACCCGGAAAGCAAAAAAGCACTCTATTCCGATCCCGGCTTCCAGGTCTTCACTGCCGGTGACACGATCTCCATGGCCATCGGTCAGTCGGAAAACCGCTTCTCTCCGCTTCAAATGGCGGTTTACACCGCCGCGCTGGCCAATCGCGGCGTACGCTATCGCGCCACCTTCCTGAACCGCGTCATCTCGGCGGACTATCAGAAGCTCCTCTATGAGCTGGAGCCCACCGTCGCCTCCCGGCTGGAGATCAGCGATGAAGCCTATGAGGTCTATACCCGGGGCATGCGAGAGGCCGTCACCGCGCCCAACGGCACAGCCAACAAGGTCTTCGGGTCCTACCCCGTCCCCGTCTGCGCCAAAACCGGCACCGCGCAGCACGGCTCGGCCGGCTCCGACCACGCCTCCTTCGTCTGCTATGCCCCCGCTGACGATCCCCAGATCGCCATTGCAATCTATGTCGAAAAGGGTGCCCAGGGCGGCAATCTGGGCAACATCGCCAAGTCGATCTTCGACGCCCTCTTCGCCGCCGTCTCCGAAAACGACACGGTATCGCCGGAAAACAGTCTGAATTAGCCGCGTGCGCCCGTTTATCAGCGGCGCACCGCCTGAAAAAGCAGTAATACTGTTCTTATCAAGCGCTTTCAAATGATTTGCGAGGCAGATTCGCGCCAGAAGAGGCGGAGGCCGCAGGCGGGCTTGACGCCCGGCAAGGACGACAACAATGTATGGCACAAAGCTGACCGCAAAGGGATTGAACAGTTTTATCTGAGAATAATATCAGATAATAAGAAGTGACCGCCTGGCCGGTCACTTCTTACTGCTTATATGGATTCTTCAACTCCATGCCCGAGACAACGGTGATCCGCTGCGCCGTCAGCGGATGGTTCAGGGTAATCCGACGCGCCACAAGCTGCTGGCCGTCGAGGCCCGCTCCGGCATCCTGCGCTCCCCCGTACTGGGGGTCTCCCAAAATGGGAAGCCCCTCATGCGCACAGTGGACCCGGAGCTGGTGCGTCCGGCCCGTCAAAGGCCGGAGCTCCAGACGACAGACCGTCCCCCGTTCAAGGACGCGAAACCGCGTCTGCGCAGGCTTGCCGTTCCGGTTAACATAACGCAAGAGACTGGGGTTTGGCCGCTTCGCAATGGGCAGGTCGATCAGGCCCTCGTCGGCTTTGGGGCCGCCCAGGGTCAGGGCTTCGTAGACCTTCTCGATCCGTCCCGCGTCCATCTCCTCCATGAGCAGCCAGTGGGACCAGGCGTTTTTCGCAAAAATCACCACGCCCATCGTGTCCCGGTCCAGCCGGGTCAGCACATGGACCGCGCAGGCCTGACCCGTGCGGCGGTAGTGGCCCAGCAGGTAGTTGGCCAGGGTCCCGGTCTGGCGGGAAAAGGTGGGATGGACAATCACTCCGCTGGGCTTGTCCACGGCGATGAGGCAATCATCCTCATAAAGGATGGTCAAAGGACCGTCTTCTGCGGGAAAGTCCGGGGGGGCCTCCTCAATCGTTACCGTCACCACATCTCCGGGGACCAGCGGGTGATTTGTGTGGGCGCTCAGGCCGTTCACCCGGAAGGCGTCCAGCGGCTTTAGACGCCGAACGAGCCCGTCGGAGATTCGGAGCTCCCGCCGTAATGCAGAGAGCAGCTTCGTCTTGCGGTTCACCATGCAGCGAAGGATCATAAAATCCGCCTTTCCGCAAGCCGGGATTGGGACGCTCCGACAGTCGGTATCCCGCTTTGCTTTTTTTCCATACAGTATAGCGCATCATTTGGAAAAATGCAAGCTTGACATAAATTAGTGCTTGACAACACCCGTTTTTCCCGGTAAAATATTTTTTGGATTAGTTTTCCCGCTCGGTTTAGGGGAAGCAAGCGCGGGTATTTCTTTTTCTCAGCATACCCAATTCTTTATGAAAGGAGGTGTGCAGAGTATATGGAATTATGGTTAGCTATTGTCCTGATTTTAGCAGGAATTCTAATAAGTGCCATTCTATTCTTCTTCGTTGGCGTTTCCTACCGCAAAAAGGTCGCCGAAAAGCAGATCGGCAGCGCAGAGCAGGAAGCCACGCGTATTATCAACGAAGCCATCAAGGGCGGCGAGAGCAAAAAGCGTGAAATGCTTTTGGAAGCCAAGGAGGAGATCCATAAAACTCGCACCGAAAACGACAGAGAGATCAAGGAGCGCCGCACCGACCTCAACAAGCAGGAGCGCCGTTTGCAGCAGAAGGAGGAGTCCCTCGACAAGAAGCTCGACAACTTCGAGCGCAAGGAGGAGGAGCTCCGCAAGCGCCAGCAGGCCGTCGCCGCCACGCAGGAGGAGGTCAATCTCATCAAGAAATCCCAGCTGGAAATGCTGGAAAAAATCTCCGGCTTTACGCAGGAGGAGGCCAAGGTCTACATCATTAAAAATGTAGAGCAGGAGGCCCGCCACGATGCCGCCGTCAAGCTCAAGGAAATCGAAACCGAGCTGAAGGATAACGCCGATCAGCTCGCCCGCGAGATCATCTCCACCGCCATTCAGCGCTGCGCCGCCGACCACGCCGCCGAAGCCACTGTCTCCGTCGTGGCTCTGCCCAACGACGAGATGAAGGGCCGCATCATCGGCCGCGAAGGCCGCAACATCCGCACCCTTGAGACCATCACCGGCGTGGATCTCATCATCGACGACACCCCCGAGGCCATCACGGTCTCGTCGTTCGACCCCGTCCGCCGGGAGATTGCCCGGATCGCCCTGGAGAAGCTGATTGCCGACGGCCGTATCCACCCCACCCGCATCGAGGACATGGTGGAGAAGGCCCGCCGCGAGGTGGAGCAGACCATCAAGCGCGAGGGCGAGCGCGCCGTCTTTGAGACCGGCGTGCAGGGCCTGCATCCCGAGCTCATCAAGCTCCTGGGCCGCCAAAAGTACCGTACCTCTTACGGCCAGAACGTGCTCAACCACTCCATGGAGGTCGCTCACATCGCGGGGCTGCTGGCCTCGGAGCTGGGTGAGGACGTAACCCTGGCCAAACGGGCCGGCCTGCTGCATGATCTCGGCAAGAGTGTGGACCACGAAATGGAAGGCAGCCATGTCCAGCTCGGCGTGGAACTCGCCCGGAAGTACAAGGAATCCGCCGAGGTCATCCACGCCATCGAGGCCCACCACGGCGACGTGGAGGCCAAGACAGTCATCGCCTGTCTGGTGCAGGCTGCCGACGCCATATCCGCCGCCCGCCCCGGCGCGCGGAGCGAGAACGTGGAGAATTATATCCGCCGTCTGGAGAAGCTGGAGGAGCTTACCGGCTCCTTCCCCGGCGTGGAGAAGGCCTATGCCATCCAGGCTGGCCGCGAGGTCCGCATCATGGTCCGCCCCGAGGACGTTTCCGAGGACAACATGGTTCTCATGGCTCGCGACATTGCCAAAAAGATCGAAGCCGAGCTGGAATACCCCGGTCAGATCAAGATCAATCTCATCCGCGAAACGAAGGCCGTGGATTACGCAAAGTAAACATTGGACACAGGCCGCGCAGCACCCTCTGCGCGGCCTGTTTTTTGTCCTTCAAAGCAAGCTGTTTATTTACGGACTGCAACCTGCGCAGAGAAGGTTGCCTTTTTCTTCCGGAGCCGTTATCATGGAGCCAGCAAGGGAGAGATGCACATGAAAGTCAGACTGGCAGTGAGCGAGGAGCGACACGGAGACCGCATCCTTTCCGGCGGGGTCGAGGAGGTATATCCGGATGGGGAGGAGCCGGTGAAGGTTTACGACGCCGCCGGGAAGCTGTTGGGAGAAATTGGATAAGAAGACATGCAAGGATGTGGTATTGCTGAAAAGCAACATCCCAGGATGCGGCGTCAAATCGCGGCGTAGGGCGGCCAGACTCTGGCCGCCGCGATCACGACCGACATTACAATCAGGCACGGCGGGCTGAGTTCAGCCCGCTCTGCGATATGGTCAACACAGAGAACTGAACAGTTTCCCTGAGAACAAAAAAAATGAAAAAAGATGTTTACAATAGACATCATCTGTGGTAGACTATATTGGCTGGCAAAATGCCCGCGTAATAATTTGGCGAAACGCCATAGCCCCGGCGCTCAGTTTTCGGCTCACACCGACCGTTTTCTTAGCCCGCGGGCGAAACGAAAGAAAGGTGGTTACTACCATGATCCAGAAGGAAAAGAAGTCTCAGGTCATCCTGGACAACGCGACCCACGAGGGCGACACCGGTTCTCCCGAGGTCCAGATCGCCATTCTCACCGCCCGCATCCAGGAGCTCACCGAGCATCTGCGGACCCACACCCACGACAACCACAGCCGCCGCGGCCTGCTCAAGATGGTCGGCAAGCGCCGCTCCCTGCTTGACTACCTCGCCAAGAAGGACATCAACCGCTACCGCGCCATCATCGCAAAGCTGGGTATCCGTAAGTAATTTTTGAATGAAAACAGGGCTCCCAGTCGGGAGCCCCGTTTTCCAAGTGAAAAGGGAATCATGAAGCGTGAGGCGTTTCGGTGTCCCTTCGGGACGATTTGAATTCATTTTTCAAGTCTGCGAGGTATTCAGCTGCCTGTCATTTCGAGGCGATTCATTGCCGAGAAATCCGTATTCTCTACGCAAAAGGGGACGGATTTCTCACTTCGTTCGAAATGACAGATGGGGCTACTGAATAGATACTTCTGCGAGTTGAAAAATACCACCACGATTCACGATTCATATTTCACTTCATCCCACGCACGGAGGGCGTTCGTATTTGAAAATGATATCGATAATTCGATGGTATTTTCAAGTGCGAAACCTCCCGTGCGAACAAAACAAGGAGGTTTTTTCATGATTACCAGAAAACAGTATCCCAACCATCACATCTTTGAGACCGAGATCGGCGGGCGCACTCTGACCGTCGAGACCGGCCGCGTGGCCGAGCTGGCCGACGCCGAGTGCATCGTCCGTTACGGCGACACCGTGGTTTTGACCACTATCACCTGCAACCCCATTCCCAAGGCCGGCATGGACTACTTCCCCCTGACCATCGAATTTGAAGAACGCCTTTACGGCGTGGGCCGCATCCCCGGCTCCTTCAACCGCCGCGAGGGCCGTCCCTCGGAGAAGGCCATTCTGACCATGCGCCTGATTGACCGCCCCATGCGCCCCTTCTTTGACGACGAGCTGCGCAACGACGTGGTCATCACCTGCACCTCCCTGGCCGTGGACCACGAAAACCCTGTGGAGGTCGTTGCCTCTCTCGGTGCCTTCATCGCCACTGCCTGCTCCACCGTTCCCTGGAACGGCCCCATGGCCACCACCGAAGTCGCCTATCTGGACGGCACCTATCTCATCAACCCCTCCACCGAGCAGCGGGCCGAAGCCCAGATGTTCTGCACCATCGCCTCCACCGCGGAGAAGGTCGTCATGATCGAAACCGAGGCCAGAGAGGTCCCCGAGGACATTCTGCTCAAAGGCATCGAGCTGGCCCATGAGACCAACAAGCAGATCGTGGCCTTTATCAATACCATCGTGGCCGCCATCGGCAAGCCCAAGTTCACCTTCGAGAAGGCCGCTGTCAATCACGAGCTGCTCGACGACCTGTGCAATTACGGCATGGACCAGATCGAGCATGCGCTCGACACCGACGATAAGAATATCCGCGAGGAGCGCCTGACTGCCGCCCGCCTGGACTTTGCCGAAAAGTTTTCCGAGAAGTATGAGGACTTCGAGGAGAACATTGAGGTCTGTCTCTACAAGATGCAGAAGAAGGTCGTCAAGAAGTGGCTGCTGGCCGGCAAGCGCGTGGACGGCAGAGGCATGGACGAGATTCGGCCCTTGGACGCCCAGGTTGCCATTTTGCCCCGCGTCCACGGTTCCGGCCTCTTTACCCGCGGCCAGACCCAGGTCCTCTCTATCTGCACGCTGAATACCCTTTCCGCCAACCAGAAGCTGGACACCATCTTCCCCGAGACGGAAAAACGCTATATCCACCACTACAACTTCCCCGCCTTCTCCACCGGCGAGGCCAGAGCCGCCCGCTCCACCTCCCGCCGCGAGATCGGCCACGGCGCCCTGGCCGAAAAGGCCCTCGTGCCTGTGCTGCCCAGCGTGGACGAATTCCCCTACTGCATCCGTGTGGTCTCCGAGGTCCTGAGCTCCAACGGCTCCACCTCCCAGGGCTCCATCTGCGGCTCCACCTTGGCCCTGATGGACGCCGGCGTGCCCATCAAGCGGCCCGTGGCCGGCATCTCCTGCGGCCTGATCTCCGACCAGGAGACCGGCGAGTGGAGAACCTTCACCGACATTCAGGGCGTGGAGGACTTCCACGGCGAAATGGACTTCAAGGTTGCCGGCACCACCGAGGGCATTACCGCCATTCAGATGGACCTCAAGAACGACGGCCTGACCATGGAGATCATCGCCGACGCCCTGGAGCGCTGCCGCAAGGCCCGGCTGGAGATCCTCAACGAGGTCATGCTGCCCTGCATCCCCGCCCCGCGGCCCGAGGTCAGCGAGTACGCTCCCAAGATGATCACCATTAAGATCGACGTGGACAAGATCCGCGAGGTCATCGGTAAGGGCGGCTCCATGATCCAGAAGATCGTCGCTGAGTCCGGCGCCCAGGTGGATGTGGAGGACGACGGAACCATCCACATTTCCTCCCCCGATGCAGCTTCCTGCGACGCCGCCAAGCGTATGATTGAAGACATCTGCTTCGTCCCCGAGGTCGGCAAGCTGTACTACGGCAAGGTCGTCCGCATCCTTCCCATTGGCGCTTTCGTGGAGCTGGCCCCCGGCAAGGATGGCATGGTCCACATCCGCGATCTGGAGTTCAAGCGCACCGAGAAGGTCGAGGACGTGCTCAACATCGGCGATATGACCTGGGTCAAGGTCACTGAAATTGATGAGAAGGGCCGGGTCAACCTCAGCCGCAAGGAAGCCCTGAAAGAAATGGGTATGAAATAATAAAAATAGCAGGCACCCCCGCACCGTACCGTTGTAAGGTACCGTGCGGGGGTGTTCTGTTCTTATACTCATAACGATCAAACTGTTAAAAATATAATTCTGCAGCCAGATTTCCGTAGGTATAGAGGCAGACAGCTTTTTTCAGAAAGTCCTCGTCCACGCCGAAATGCTCCGCCAGCGCCCAGGGCTCGGTGATCCCGGCAGCTACGGCCTCGTCCAGCTCCTCCTCGGAGATCAGCGCGGCGACGGCGTATTTGTCGGCGCGGTTTTCGTGCGCCTTGCGGATGTCACAGGGACTGTAGCGGTTGTAAAAGCTGCCGGTGGTACAGTGACCAAGTTCATGGGCCAGACGGACCCGAAGCTCGTTCCGGGTCCGCCGGTGGGGGAGGTCCAGGCCAATGGCGCAGTTACCCTCCCGGTCCATGCAGCTCACAGAGCCAGTCAGCGGCAGGGGAATATGGTGAACGGGAATATTCAGTTGCTCCGCACGGCGGTAAAGGGTGGAGAGCTCAATCATTTGTCTTTCCTTCCTTTTTGCAAATTCGAAATGTTGAACAAGCAGGGGAGCGGAGGCCGAAAGCCGCCGTCTCTATTTTTTTCCTCTTGCTTTCACAAAGGCCGCAAACTGCTTGACCTCTTCAAACATTTCGTCGGTGATCTCGGCGTCGCCGCCGAAAAGGGCGAACTTGATCTCATCCTCGGGGATGCCGTCCTCCGCAGCGGCGGGGGGAACGGTGGCCTCATTGTCGATCAAATAGGAGGGCGGAACGTCGAAAATCTTTGCCATTGCCTTGATTTTCCCCGCCGGAATGTCCGTAACGCGGCCGCATTCCCACTTACTCACGGCGTTCTTCTGGACGCCCAACCTGTCTCCCAGCTCGGTCTGGGTGAGCTTCGCCTGCTTGCGCAGAAATTTGATCTTCTCCGCGATAGTCATGGTGATACCCCTTCCGTTATTTTTTCTTTGGGTATCTTCATTATAGCAAAAGTTTCAAAAAAGTCAAGATTGTATCTTGACAAATTGATTAGTTTGTGATATAATTCGAGTATCTTAAAAAGATGATTTAAGGAGGTGCAAGCATGCGAAGCAATTTGTTGATGAACTGCCTGTGGTACGAGGATATTTCCCCGGAGGAGCTGGCAAACATTCTGGAAATCACCCCGGAAGACCTGTTTCAGAAGATTTTTCAGGAAAAAGAATTCACTCTGGGCGAGATTCAGCGAATTGTGGGCCTGTTAGGGCTCACAGAAGCGGAAACCGAAACAATTTTTTTCGGATGAAGGTATCTTGATAACATCATTTATCAACGTGGCCTGTCCAAGATTCCGGCTATAACCCAAGCATACAGTTTGAGCAATCCCATAAACGGGACAGAACGGGCCGCGCACCCCCAAACAGAGGTTTTTTAAGCCGAATGTCAGCAAGGAGGAAAATCTATGAAGCATGAAACCGACGCGCCGCCCATTGGGCGGGAGCAGATCCGCGCGGCGATGGAAACGCTCCGGCGCTACAAGGCCGGGAAGGCGAACCTGGAACGGCGGATCATCGAAAACGAGGAGTTTTGGAAGCTTCGGCACTGGGATCACATCCGGGAGCAGGGCACGACTGCGCTGCAAACGAAATCGGCCTGGCTGGTGAATGTGCTGCTCTCCAAGCACGCCGACGCCATTGACGCCTACCCGGAGCCCGCCTGTCTGCCCCGGGCGGCGGACGACGAAGAAGAGGCGGCGCTTCTGAGCCGTGTCGTGCCGGTGATCCTGGCGCAGAACGATTTTGCCGGGGTCTGGTCCGACAACTGGTGGAAGAAGTTGAAGGCAGGCGTGGCTTTTTACGGCGTCTTCTGGGACCGGGAGAAGCTGAACGGACTGGGAGACATCTCCATTAGCCGGGTGGATCCGCTGAACCTCTATTGGGAGCCGGGAATTACCGACCTCCAGCGCAGCCGGAATCTCTTTCACGTGGAGCTGGCGGACAACGACGTGCTGCTGGAGCGTTATCCGGCGCTGGAGGGCCGGCTCCGGGGAGGCAGCTTCACCACCAGCCGCTATCTCTACGATGACAGCGTGGACACCTCCGGCAAGAGCCCAGTGGTCGACTGGTACTACAAGAAACGGGAAGGCGAACGAATGGTCCTGCACTATGTGAAGTTCGTGGGGGAGACGGTGCTTTACGCAACGGAAAATGAAGCCGCCCCCACCGGGCTCTATGAACACGGGCTTTACCCCTTCTTTGCAGACGTCCTCTTCCCGGAGGAGGGAACTCCGGCGGGCTTCGGCTATGTGGATCTTTGCAAGGACGCCCAGCGGCAGATCGACCTGATGAACAACGCCATCGTGGCAAACTGCGTGGCAGCCGCAACGCCCCGCTGGCTCAAGCGCGGCGACGACGGGATTAACGAGGAGGAATACGCCGACTGGACCCGTCCATTCGTCCATGTGCAGGGTTCCATCGAGGAAAATGCCCTGCGCCAGATCACCGTGACCCCGCTCTCGGGCAACTATCTGAGCATTCTGGCCTCGAAGATCAACGAGATCAAGGAGACCTCCGGCAACCGGGACGTCAACAACGGCGGCACGGGCGGCGGCGTGACCGCGGCCTCGGCCATCGCGGCGATGCAGGAGCAGAGCGGCAAGCTGAGTCGCGACCAGATCCAAAACTCCTATCGCTGCTTCCGGCAGATTGTGGGCTGCGTGATCGCCCTGATCCGCCAGTTCTACGACACACCGCGTCGGCTGCGAATCATTGGTCCCACGGGAGAGGCGGAATACCTGCGCTTCGACAATTCCCTGCTTGCTTCCGGAGAGCCGACGGAGCTGGATATCGAGGTCACGGCCCAGAAGCAGAGCACCTACAATAAGCTCAGCTACAACGAAATGGCCATGCAGTTTTTCCAAATGGGCTTTTTCCGGCCGGAGCTGGCCGACCAGGCTCTGGCGGCTCTGGAGATGATGGACTTTAAGGGCAAGGATGCCATGCGCCGCCGTGTGGCGGAAAATGGGGACCTCCGGCTGCGGCTGGCGCGAACCGAATCCCAGCTCCGCGCCTTGCAGGATCTGATCGCCCCCCAGCTTCGGGAAGCGGAACCGGACCCGGAGGGCGGCGAGCGCTCCGCGCGGCCCCGAAAGCAGGCGCCGCGCATGAAACCGCACCGCTACAACATGATCGGCGAGCAGGAGCGTCGGAACACCATCGCGGAGAAGGCCCGGGCGCGGGCGGCGGCATCCACCCAGCCCAGATAATAGAAAATAACGGTACAACAAGGAAAGGAGAATGAACCATGAAAAAGCAAAACGACACAGTGACCGTCACCCTGCCCAGAGCGACGGGAAAGGAGGAGGACTTCGTCTTCGTGGGCCTCAACGGCAAGGGTTATACCATCCGCCGGGGCGTCACGGTGCAGGTCCCGCGCCCTGTCTATGAGATTTTGGCCGAATCCCAGCGCCAGACACAGCGGCAGGAGGATTTCATCCGCCGTCAGCAGGAAAATGCGGCCCGCTCCGCCGTGACGGCGGGCCTGTAAGGAGGCGCGGCAATGGACGAAGGCGAATTTCTGTTTTTCCGCGGCAGCACTCCCACGCTGGAGCTGGTTCTGCCGCTGGCTGTGGCCCCGAGCGACGTTGTATATGTAACCCTGGCACAGGGCGGGAGGCCCGTGGTGGAATACGCCATGAACGGCAGCCCCTGGCCCATCGGAACCGGGCAGCTGATCCGAGACGAGGCGGAGGAAAATCTTCTGCTTCTTACCATGTCACAGGCCGACACGCTCGCCCTTGCCGCCGGCGACGTGGAGCTCCAGCTCCGGATCAAAAACAGCGTGGGCGCCGACACCTTCCGCCCGCTGACAGGACGTGTCGGCCCCGCGAGAAAGGAGGATGTGATCCAATGAAGGGCATCTATCTCAAAAGACCGCTGAACATTCTGAGCTGCGCCGTGGCAGGCCGCCCGGGCCGCTCGGCCTATGAAACCGCCGTCTCGGCGGGCTATACCGGCAGTGCGGAGGAATTTGCCGCGCTTCTGGCCTCGATCCCCGGCACGCTGAGCCGTCTGAACACCTACAACGGGCGTGTGGACGCAATTTTGGAGTATATGGGAAACCAAATCTCCGACCTGGAGCTGGCTGTGAGCGCACTGAAGCGACGCGTGGACGCTTTGGAGGCGTCGACATGACTTCCATGGTCGTCCCCATTCTGACGGGGCTTTTGACGCTGATCGGCGTCTGTGTCACAGCCTGGTCCGGGGCAAGGCAGACCCGCGACACGGTCAGCAATCAGCTGATGACGGCCCAGGCCGTCACAGACTGCAAGCTGGAGCAGCTTGCCGCCGAGGTCCGGCGGCACAATGATTTCGCCCGCCGGATGCCCGTGTTGGAGGAGCAGGTCCGCGATCTGGCCCGGCGGCTGGAGGAGGTGGAGGCATGACAATTCTCGAGGCCATCACCCAGGCGGATCTGATCCGTCCGAACGTGCTGGACGCCGCGATCAAGCTCCGCTGGCTCTCGACGCTGGATGGACAGATTCACGCCGAGCTGCTTTGCGGCGACCGGGAGGCTTCCGCCGCCTTCGCAGGCTACGGCGAAGAGACCGAGCTGAAAACGACCCGGCTTCTGGTCCCCTATCCGTATGACGAGCTGTATGTGCTCTATCTGCTGATGCGGATTGATCTGGAGCACGGGGAGCTGGACCGCTACAACAACGACGCCGCGCGTTTCAACCGGCTCTGGCAGAGCTATGCCGGCCGCTATTGCCGGACCGCCCCGCTCAAAGAGACCGTGCGGCTTCGTTTTTGACCTCATGCGGGGCAGCCAGCGCCGCCTCGCAAAAGAAAGGAGCACCGAATGGCAACCAAAAAGGAAGAACAGCAAAAATCCGGGGCCGCCGAAGAATGGCGCGGCGAGGACAACATCTGGTATCAGAAGGCCCGGCAGACAGCCGAGGACCTGCTGGACCGCCCCGCCTTTTCCTACAACCCGAACGCCGACCCGCTCTACCAGGCGGCAAAGAACCAGTACGTCCAACAGGGAAAGCAGGCCATGGAAGACACAATGGGAAAGGCCGCGGCCCTGAGCGGCGGTTACGCTTCGAGCTACGCGCAAACGATGGGAACCCAGGCCTACCAGGCCCAGCTCGCGCGATTGTCAGAGCTGCTGCCTGACTATTACGACCGGGCCAGGTCCGCCTACGACCGGGAAACAGACGCAATGCAGGACGCGCTGGGAACGGCGCTCGGCCTCTACGACAAGGACTATCAGGCCTGGCTTGACCGCCAGGACGCCCTGGAGCGGAAGGCAGCCGCCGATGTGTCGAAGGATCAGTGGGAGCGGAAATTCGCCGAGGACAGCAGACGCTGGGAGGCAGAATACGCGCAGGAGGCCGAGAAATGGGCCGCCCAGCAGGCCGCCTCAGCGGCCAGTCAGGCCCGCTCGGACAAGTCTACGGAGCGCAGCTACGCCTACCGGATGGCTATGGTCGCTCTGCAGCAGGGTCTTTCCGTCTCTGACGCCCTGCTGAAGACTGCAGGGATCAACAAGGCCTACGCCGAGACGATTCGGCGATATTATTACAATCTGAGGCGCAAATAGAGACTGCACCCGGACGTATGCAGCAAAACAAGCCGATCAAATGTGAAAGGAGCATCTACATGGAAGAAGACATCACCAAGCGTAAGCAGACCGAGGACGCCCTGCCCGAGGAGCGGGTGGAGCAGACGGAATGCTTTCAGGACCTGATTCGGGGCAAGTACCGCGAAGATTATTTGAAGGCGCTGAGCGAAGCGCTCTGCGCCCAGGCCAGGGAAACCAACCGCTATCTGGCCTACCGGGAGCTGCAGGCAAAGCTGGAAGGCGTTCGCGCCCAGTACCCCGACTTTGACTGTGATCGGGAGCTGGAGAATCCTGCCTTTGCCCGCCTGCTCAACAGCGGAGTTGAACCGCTGACCGCCTACGAAGTCGTTCATCACCGGGAATTGTCCGGTCGCGCCGCCCGTATGGCCGAAAACGCCGCCCGGCCCCAGGAAAACGGCCTGGGCAGCACCTCCATTGCCACCGTCACAAAGCCAGACCCCCGGACACTCACCCGCCAGGAGCGTAAGGCGCTCCGCCGCCGCGCGGCCCGCGGCGAGGAAATCATTTGGTAAGTGCATCTGTTCAGCCGACGCGCGGCCGCCGTCGAACAGATGCGTTACATCCATTGTAGTCCGTTAATCAGTCACAATCCATCGAAAATTGTCGAAAGGAGAAATCTGTATGAATCTCACCGTTAACACCACTGCCGGCGACGTCAACGCCTTTGACGCCTCCGCCCTCCACACCACCGGCGCCATGAGCTCCGCCATGAAGACCTATTACGACACGGAGCTGCTGGAAAACGCCCGCCCCCGGCTGATTTTCAGCCAGCTTGGCAAGTCTCAGTTCCTCCCCGCCGGCCACGGCGACAGCGTCCAATGGCGGAAGTGGAACACCTTTGACAAGTCCCTGACCCCCCTGACCGAGGGCGTCATTCCCTCCGGGCAGAAGTTCGGCCAGAGCGCCATTTCCGTCAGCGTCCAGCAGTACGGCGACTACGCGGCCATTTCCGACCGTCTGAATCTGCACGCAGTGGACAACGTCCTGCTGGGCGCAGCCGAGGAAATGGGCGCAGCAGGCGGCGAAACCGCCGATACCCTGGTCCGCAACGAGCTCTGCACCGGCACCTGCGTCCTCTACGCCGACACGCTGGATGAAAACGGCGCGGTTTCCGCCACGCCCGCCTATCGCTGTGAGCTCCAGGCCGACAACAATCGCCTGACGCCCGATGTGGTGAACAAGGCATATACCTTCCTGAAGAAGCAGAAGGCCCCCTTCTTCGAGGGCAACAAGTATGTTGCCGTCATCCATCCCTCCGCGGCCTATGACCTGCGCTCCCACCCCGACTGGATGGAGGCGCACAAATACGCCGCCGCCCGGGAAATTTTCGAGGGCGAGATCGGCGAGCTGCACGGCGTTCGCTTCGTGGAAAGCACCGAGGCCCCCATCTTCAACGGCGGTTCCCTCTTCACCGACGCCCAGCGCAACCTGACTGTCGGCGCCTCCGTCACCAACGACAGCACCGCCTCCGCCCAGTTCGGCGTGACCTCCGCTTACAAGGTCACGGTGAAGGAGACGCTGACCGATGCAATCGCAGAGGCCCTTGTAGGCCGCAAGGTCCATATCTTCGATACCTCCGCCAACAAGCTGGCGGGCACCGTGGAAATCGTCGGCGCAACCGTCACCGGCAACTACATCTGGCTGGGCTCCGAGGCCCCTGTGGCCCTGTCCGCGACCTCCAACGCGGAGGACACCCTTTGGCCCGGCGAGGGCGGCGACAGCCAGAGCGGTCCCTGCGCGGTTTACGGCACCCTCTTCTTCGGCAAGGACGCCTTCGGCGTGGTGGACCCCGAGGGCATGGGCATGGAAATGATCATCAAGGACGCTTCCCAGATCGGAGGCCCCCTGAACCAGTTCTCCACCGTTGGCTATAAGTTCGAGAGCGCGGCCAGAATTCTCTACCAGAACCGTATGGTTCGCGTGGAATCCTGCTCCGCCTATTCCACCGTGGACGAGGCAAACTGATTCGCAAAACGGGATCGGGGCCCTATTCGGCCCTGATCCCGCCGGGAAAGGAGGAAGCATGCGCTATCCAAAGCTGAAGGTATCCCAACAAAAGCGTGTCATGATTGACAGCTTCCGCGGCTATGAGCACACGCCCGCTGTGAGCGCCGGTGCCTTTTATGACATGAAGAACCTTTCCGGTGAGCGCGCACCCCTGCTCTGCGTCCGCGGACAGCGCACGCCGATCACCGAGCTGGACGGCAGCCCGGCCGGCATGGTCAACGCCGTGGGCGGGCAGGGTACGGCTGTGGTACTGGACAACGACGGCACGCTCTGGTGCGCCGGCGCAGCCCTGCCCTATCTGCTGGACGGAAACGCATATGTTTACGCAGAGGACGAGAACAGCCTCCCCGTGACGATCACCGACCAGGCAGCTGTGCTCCGCGCCGTCGTCCGCCCCGGAAGCTGGCGCTTTTCCTACAACGCCGCCGCAGACCGTTGGACGCCGCTGAACGGTGCCAATTCGATGGCAGGGGGGCTGCTGGTTCCCGACACGCTGGACGATGGGTTGACTGTGACCGTGGAGCACAGCTACATACCCACGAAATATGAGCCCCGCGAGCTGGTCTTTTTGGGCGGGTGGGTTTGTGTTTTTCCGGACGGAAAGTTCGCCAACACGGCCAAGCTCCGTACGGGAGCAGTCATGCTCCCCAACGTGGACTACGGCGACATCGCACAGTCCAACGTATGCCAGCTGGGCGGCACGGTCTTCGTCCCCTGCGGCCCGAACGGCGAGGAGTTGGACACGGTCTGGTCTGACACCCCGCCCGCGCAGGGCTATTGGGTGGACACCAGCGAGCCCGAGGCGACGCTCCGAATCTGGTCGCAGAGCCAGGGACTCTGGGTGGAGACAAATCCCTATGTGAAATGCTCCATCCCCGGGATCGCCAAGGGCCTTCGGACCGGAGACAGCGTGGACCTGTTCTGCCGGCTGGAAACCAATCAGGGGCCGGAGCCATTGCTCGAGGCGCTCTGGCGCGGAACACGCACCCTCGCGGGTGTATGGCATGATCCCGGCGCCGAAAATCGCGAGGAGGGCCGCAACGACTATGTCATCATTCCCGGCACGCTGCGCGAGGCCTGCGAGCTCGAGCTGACCTGGCATGACCGGAGCTGCTTTTCCGTAACCCGCTCGATTCCGAAGATGGATTTCGTCGTCTCGGCAGGCAACCGCCTCTGGGGCTGCTACTGCGCCAACGGCGTCAACGAACTCTATGGCAGCAAGCTGGGGGATTTCCGCAACTGGAACTGCTTCGAGGGCCTTTCAACCGACAGCTACCGGGTCTCCCGGGGCCACAGCGGACCCTACACCGGGGCCGCCGTGCTGGGCGGCTGCCCGCTCTTCTTTCGGGCGGACTGTCTGGAAAAAATATTCCCCGCCGCAGGAGGCGACCACGGGGTCGTCACCGTGAGCCTGGAGGGAATCGAGGCGGGAAGCGCCAAGAGCGCCGTTGTGATCCGGGAAAAGCTTTACTATAAATCCGAGGGCGGCGTGTGCTGCTACAACGGCACCCTGCCCGTCCGAATCTCCCGGGCCCTGGGGAACGTCCCCTATCACGACGCCATTGCCGGCGCCCGCGGCAGCCGCTACTACATCAACATGAAGGATCAGGATGGCGGTTATCACCTCTTTGTCTACAACACGGAGACAGGCTTCTGGTATCGGGAGGACGACTGCTATTTCCTTGCCGCCTACAGCGCCGGGGAGCGGCTCTACCTGCTGCCCCGGCTTGGAACGCCTCTTCTTTGCGTGGATGGGTCTTCCGGAAGCCGGAATGTGGACTGGTGGGCGGAGACCGGCGATCTTCTGCCGCGGATGGCGCTGCGCCGCTATGTGACCCGGATGCAGGTCACGGCGCAGCTGGACCCCGGCGCGGAGCTGCGCGTCTATCTGAGCTACGACGGCGGACCCTGGCTGCGAAAAGGAGAGCTGCGGGGCAATCGGCTGAAAAGCGTCACCTTTCCCGTCCTTGCCCGACGCTGCGAGCGGCTGCGGCTGCGGCTGGAGGGGACCGGAGGGATGGAGCTGCACAGTCTGAGCTGGCTGACCCAAGCGGGCTCCGATGTTTGATCCTGTTGTCGGGAAAAATACAGGCCGGCTCCCGGGGAACAGAAACCATGAAAACTGAGCGAGGGAATCAAAATGAAACCATTGGAATTACCGGCAAGGCCGGAGGGAGAGCTGACGGAGCAGGTAACCCAGCTTTGGGAAGACCTGTTTCGGTTGGTCGAGCGGCTGAACGTCGAGCGAGACAGCGCCGCGCCGAATGGAGAGAAGGCCCATGAATGAAGAAACGATTTTACAGGCCCTGCGTTCCATTGCGTTCTCCGACTTCACGGATTACATCCAGGTCGAAAACGGAGAGGTCCGGGTCAAGGATACCTGCCTGCTGACTGACGGCCAGCGTTCCGCCATCGCCGGGATCAAGGACACCGGCAAGGGCGTGGAGATCAAGCTCCACGACAAGCAGAAGGCGCTGGAACTGCTTGTCAAGTATCTGGGCTTCTTTGAACGCCCGGAGGAGGAAACCGCCGTGCGCGTGGAGTTCTCCTCCGTCCCGGAGGACTGGGCGGAGTAAGATTGGAATTTGTCGGTTTGCAGAAAGGACCATCTATGACTGTACTGAAACTGGAACCGCCGAACGAAAAGCAGGTGCGGCTGCTCAGCGCCAAAACCAAGCATGTCGGCTTCGGCGGCGCGCGCGGGGGCGGAAAGAGCTGGGCCGTGCGCACCAAGGCAAAGCTCCTGGCCCTGCGCTATCCCGGGATCAAGCTTTTGATCGTCCGAAGGACTTACCCTGAGCTGATCAACAACCACATTCAGATCCTGCGGGCGGAGCTGAGCCGCGTCGGCCGGTACAACGACAAGGACAAGGTCTTCCGCTTCGCCAACGGGTCCACGCTCCATTTCATGTACTGTGCCAAGGACGGGGATCTGGACCGGTTGCAGGGCGTGGAATACGATGTGATTTTTTTGGATGAGGCAACCCAGCTCTCGGAATATCAGATGAAGACCATTTCCGCCTGCCTTCGCGGCGTCAACGGCTTCCCGAAGCGGATCTATTACACCTGCAACCCGGGCGGCCAGGGCCACGGCTACATCAAGCGCATCTTCATCGATCGGCGCTACGAGGCCGGCGAGGACCCGGCAGACTACACCTTCATTCAGTCCCTTGTGACCGACAACAAGGTGCTGATGGCCTCCCAGCCGGACTATATCAAGCAGCTTGAAGCCCTGCCGGAAAAGCTGCGGCGGGCCTGGCTGGAGGGGGATTGGGACATCTTCGAGGGTCAGTTTTTTGAGGACTTCCGGGCGACCCCGGATCTGGCCCGGTGCGCGGCGGAGGGTCTGACCGCGGAGGAGGCAAAGCGCCAGGGACGGTGGACCCATGTGATCCCCGCCCGTGCCCCCGCCCCGGGCTGGAAGCTCTATCGCTCCTTCGACTGGGGCTATTCCAAGCCCTTCTCCTGCGCCTGGTGGGCCGTGGATTTTGACGGGCGGCTCTATCGCATTCTGGAGCTTTATGGATGCACAAAGACCCCCAACGAGGGGGTCAAGTGGACGCCGGACGAGGTCTTCCGCCGCATCCGGGAAATGGAGGACAGCCATCCCTGGCTCAAAGGACGGCGGATTGAGGGCGTGGCCGATCCGGCCATCTGGGACGAGAGCGGCGGCGAGAGCATCGCTGAGACCGGAGAACGCCACCATGTGTACTTCACGCCCGGCGACCACAAGCGAATCCCAGGCTGGATGCAGTGCCATTACCGGCTCCGCTTTGACCGGGAGGGCCTGCCGATGCTCTACGTCTACGACACCTGCACGGCCTTTCTGCGCACCGTCCCCCAGCTCGTCTACGACGCGGTGCGTCCCGAGGACCTCGACACCAACGGCGAGGATCACGTTGCGGATGAATGGCGTTACATGTGCATGGCCAGGCCAATCACCCCACAGCCGCAGAGCCCGGATTCGCCTGCCCCGCTTCGTTGGGGAAACCCGCTGGCCTGATACTTTTATAAATATGACCGTGATGCACAGCTTATTCAGTAATTGGGTGATTGGCGGAGAAAAAGGGCTTGACCAGCAAAGCCGCCAGAGGAAGCAGGATCATTCCCACAATCCCGAAGAGGCGATAGCCGATATAGAAGGCCATGAGCGTAGCCAATGGGGGCATCCCGAGCTGCTTGCCCACAAGGTGGGGCTCCAGAATGGACCGGGCGAGGGAAGAAATCCCATACAGGGCCAGCAGGCCGAAGCCCTGGCCGGAATTGTCCTGCAAAAACGAAATCAGCGCCCAGGGAATCAGTACCGTTCCTGTGCCGAGGACGGGGAGCGCGTCGAGTATGGCAATCAGTCCGCCGAAAAGCAGGGGAAATTCCACGCCCAGGACCCACAGGCCCAGCGTAAGCAGGATGAAAACCAGAAAAATCAGCTTGGCCTGTGCCTTGCACCACCCGCCGAGGACCGACTTGGCCCGCGTGCGAGCCTGACGGAGCCATTCCTGCCAGGAGGCGGGCAGACGGCGGCGAAGCCAGGCCTTCACCCGAGGCAGGGCGGCCGAGGTCATATAGGTGGCGATCACGGTGGTAACCAGCGTCACAAACAGCCGGGGCACGCCGGTAATTATGCTGGAGACGAGGCCGGAGAGAAAGCCGTAAACCGATTCCAGCAGCCCCGCCCCGCCCGCAAAGAGTTCCCCGATCCACCGGATCAAGGGGACGGACAGGGATTCCGGCGCGCGTCTGACCAGGGATTCCAGCGCGGCGCGCAGGTCCGCAAGGGCCGGCTGGAGCCGGTGGAGCAGCTCCGGAAGCTGACGCACAAGCTGTAAAAGCTCTTCCCAGAGCACCCGCCCAAAGAACCAAAGCAGGATCCCGGCGGCAATGAACAGTCCCGTTACACAGAGCCCCGACCTCGCCCAGCGGGGAAGACGGGTTTTCCGACCCAGAGCAGTCACGAAAGGCTCCGCCCCCAGAGAGATCCCATAGGCAAGCAGAAATGGAAGCAGCAGAGGCAGGACCGTGAAGCCCAAAACGATCCCGCCTGCCGCCATTCCGGCTGTCAGCAGGGGCCTTTGATATTTCCGAAGCTGCATCCCTGTCCCCTCCCGCGTTTATTCATAATTCAGTATATCCGAAATCACGTTCAAACATACCGGAAAGGAGCAAATATGATTTTTACAAAAGCATGGTGGCGCGCGGCCCTGATCCGCGCCGTAAAAACCGTGGCGCAGGCGGCAGTGGGTCTCATCCCCGCGGCGGCCACAATCGCCCAGGTGGACTGGCAGACCGTTGTCGGCTGCGCCTGCCTGGCGGGCCTGGTGTCGCTGCTGACATCCCTCGCCGGACTGCCGGAGCTTGAATAGCAAATTACAAACACTATCATTCTCTCATAGCTTCGTTCTCTCATTCTTCTCCGTCAATCCGTTACGAAAAAGCGAGGTGATCATTTGGAAATCCTGGAAGCCTATCTGACCAAGAACCCCTGCTATCGTGCAAATTTGGCCGTGGCGGACAGCCGGTACGCGGTCTTTCAGGCGGGGGGACCGAAGGGGCTGATGCTTCACTCCGTGGGCTGCGCACAACCGAAGGCTGAGGTTTTCTGCAAAAAATGGGACCGGGCCGACTATGACAGGGCCTGCGTCCACGCCTTCATCGACGCGAAAACCGGGGCCGTTTGGCAAACCCTGCCCTGGAACTTCCGCGGCTGGCACTGCGGCGGCAGCGGAAACAACACCCACATCGGCGTGGAGCTCTGCGAGACAGACGCCATTCGCTACGCCGACGGCGCGAGCTTTACAGTCCTGGATCGCCAGACCGCCCTGGCGGACTGTGAACGTACCTATCAGGCGGCGGTGGAGCTCTTTGCTTTTCTCTGCTGCAAGTATGACCTTGACCCCAGGACCGCAATTTGCTCCCACCGGGAAGGCGGCAAGGGCGGGCTCGCCTCCGGCCACGTGGACCCGGAGCACTACTGGTCCGGCCTGGGCGCCCCCTGGACAATGGACGGCTTCCGGGCCGACGTGGCGGCAAAGCTGGCCGCCCCTGCCCGGGAGAACGACCCCATCTATCGCGTCCAGGTTGGCGCGTTTCGCAACCGGACCTATGCCGAAGCCTTCCTGACGGACGTCCAGACGCACTACCCCAACGCCTATATCACTACAAAAGCATGAAAACGCCGCCCTTGGGGCACCCTCCGTAAGGAAGGTGCTTTGAGGCAGATAATAACCGGCTAAAAAGAAATGAAACAGGCGTGACTGCAACGGTCACGCCTGTTTTGCCGC
>CALYTU010000005.1 GCA_945487445.1 uncultured Clostridia bacterium
GGATTTCTCGGCGATGAATCGCCTCGAAATGACAGGATACTGAACAGATACGTTTGTTTGATGATCGGGTGATGCACTACGAAACGCCGCAAACGGCGAAGATCTCCCGGAGAAGCTCATCGCGGCCAGTTCCCTTCTCGGCGGAGAAGGGAATCAGGCGAACGTTCTCGGGAAGTGCAAGTGTTTGACGGATCAGGGCCAGATTGGGTTCGACCTCTGTTTTTTTCAGCTTGTCCAACTTGTTTGCAACCACCACGAAGGGGCGTCCCGAGGACTTGAAGTATTCGGCCATGGTCACGTCGTCTGCTGTGGGCTTGTGACGGGCGTCCACAATCAGCACGCCCAGGTCAATCCGCTCCGGGACAGCGAAATAAGCCTCCATGAGCCTGCCCCAACGTTCCTTCTCGGCCTTAGGGACCTTTGCGTAGCCGTAGCCAGGCAAGTCCACGAAATATGCCCGATCGTCAATTCGAAAAAAATTGATGTGGACTGTCTTGCCTGGGGTCTCTCCCACCCGGGCGAAGTTTTTCCGGTTCAATACGCGATTGATAACAGAGGACTTCCCGACGTTAGACTTGCCGGAAAAGGCGATCTGGGGCAGACCGTCCCCGGGAAGCTTGTTCAGGTCGGTAATGGATGTGAGAAACTCAGCTTTTTGAAGGTTCATGAAGTCGCCTCCTCCGGGCAAGCAAATCAATCTACTGTCTGATGTCTGGCTTCCGTTTTTTTGGCACCGGCGGCTTGGCAAGAGGGAGGGCCTGGGTGTCGGCCGGAACGACCACTGGAGCATCGGGCTGGGGGAAAATCAGGGCTGTCTCCAAAACCGTGTCGGCATGATGGACCGGAACAAAGTTCAGGGCAGAGCGAACGGTCTGGTCAATCTCCTCCAAATCCTTCACATTGTCCTGGGGAATGATAACGGTTTTGATTCCGTGGCGCAGGGCAGCCATTGTCTTCTCCTTCAGGCCGCCGATTGCAAGAACCCGGCCGCGGATGGAGATTTCGCCGGTCATTGCAACATCTCTGCGGACGGTTGCACCGGTGAGCGCCGAGACCAACGCTGTACAGACCGTGACGCCGGCGCTGGGACCGTCCTTCGGGACAGCCCCCTCCGGAAAATGGACATGAATATCCTTGGTCTTATAGAAGTCCTCGGCAATTCCGAGCGTTTTGGCCCGGGAACGAATATAGCTCATGGCAGCCTGAACGGACTCCTGCATGACCTTGCCGAGATTTCCTGTCAGCTCCAGCTTGCCGCTCCCTTCCACCACGTTGCACTCCACCTCCAGCATTTCACCGCCCACAGAGGTCCAGGCAAGGCCGTTGACCAGCCCAACGGGATCCTCCTCGGGCAGACGGTCCGGCAGGAAGCGCCGAACCCCCAGATACTTCTCCAGGTTGGCGGAGGTGACAGTCACGCGGACAGTCTCCGGCTGCTCCAGCAGCTCCATGGCGGCGCGGCGGCAAATCTTTGCCAGCTCCTGTTCCAGACGGCGGACCCCGGACTCTCGGGTATAGCAGGCGATGATCTCACGCAGCGTGCTGTCCGGAACCCGGAGCGTTGTCTTCTTCAGCCCGTGACGCACCTTTTGCTTTGGAAGCAGATGATTTTTTGCGATCATCACCTTTTCCTCGTCGGTGTAGGAATCCAGATAGATGACCTCCATGCGGTCCAGCAGAGGTCGGGGAATGGTGTCGTCGGTATTGGCGGTGGTGATGAACATACAACGGCTGAGATCGAAGGGCAGCTCCAGGAAATTATCCCGGAACGCGCTGTTCTGCTCAGGGTCGAGCACCTCAAGCAGGGCAGCGGAGGGATCGCCCCGATAGTCGGTGCCGAGCTTGTCGATCTCGTCAAAGAGGATCAGGGGGTTATTGCTCTTGACCTGGGCAAGAGCGGACAGGATCCGGCCGGGCATGGCGCCGATATAGGTCTTTCGATGGCCGCGAATCTCGGCCTCGTCATGGACGCCGCCCAGGGAAATGCGGGCAAGCTTCCGATTGAGACAGCCCGCAATGGAGGAGGCGATTGAGGTCTTGCCCACGCCGGGAGGGCCGACCAGGCAGAGGATCTGCCCGCGGTTCTCCGGCGCGATTTGGCGGACCGCCAAAAACTCCAAAATACGGGTCTTGACCTTTTCAAGGCCGTAGTGATCCTGATCGAGGAGCTTGCGGGCCGCCTCGATGTTCAGGCGCTCCTTGGTGGAGTTGTTCCAAGGCAGCTCGAGCGCGACGTCCAGATAGTTGCGGATCACAGTGGCCTCAGAGGAACCGAAGGGCTGCTTGCGCAGGCGCTTAACCTCCTTGAGCAGCTTCTCCTCGCTCTCGAAAGGAAGCTTCAGCGCCTTAATTTTCTTCTCATAGTCCTCGGTGTCATCATCATCGTCCTCGCCCAGCTCCTGCCGGATCGCCTTGAGCTGCTCGCGCAGATAGTAATCCCGCTGTTCCTTGTTCATGCTCTCCTGCGCTTTGTCCTGCATTTCCTCCTCGATGCCGAGAATGTCCAATTCACGGTCCATGAGGCGGTTGCAGCGATACAGTCGCTTGACAGGATGCAGTTGATTCAACAGAGCCAGCTTATCCTCCAGGCGGAAGGAGGCCGACTGCGCGACGATGTCGCTGATCTCGCCGGGCGCTTTGCTGGCGATCATGCGCAGCATCTCCTCATGCAAAGGACGCTGGCTGACCTCCATATACTCCTCAAACAGCCGGTAGGCGGTGCGCATCAGCGCCTCAATCCGGGGGGAAGCGACAACCTCCTCGTCCCGCAGGGTGACGATGCGGGCGCAAAGATAGGGCTCGGTTTTCAGAGCCGAGACAACCCGCGCACGGGTCAGGCCCGTGACAAGCAGCCGGGCGGCCTCACCCGGGACCCGAACAATTTGCTTGATCTGGACAACGGTACCGATCGGGTTCAGCTGCTCAAAATCCGGATCATTGTCCAAAAGCGAAAGCTGGGGCAGAAGCAGCACGCGCTGGTCGGCCTTCATGGCTTTTTCAATGGCCCGGAGGGATTTTTCCCTGCCCGCCTCAAAGTGCATCGTGACGCTTGGATACGCAACAAGACCACGCAGGGCGATAACCGGGAGCTGTTCGTATTCGATTCGTTCTTCCATCTGAAATACCTCCTTTCAGGAGAAAACGGCGCAAAAAGGGAGACACGCTCCCTTCTTGCGCCGGTTGTTGCAATATTCAGGGAGCGGCAAGGCGCTTGCGTTCCCCGCGCTCGAGCACGGGCGCGCCGGAACCGCGGACGGCCTCTTCCGTGACCGTTACCTTGCTGATGGACTTATCGGAGGGAATCTCATACATGACGGGCGTCAGGATGCCCTCCATCACCGCCCGCAAACCACGGGCACCGATCTTCCGCTCCACCGCCAGATCCGCCACTGCAGTGAGCGCCTCGGGTGTGAATTCCAGCTCCACGCCGTCATAGGACAGGATCTGCTTATACTGCTTGCACAGGGCGTTTTTGGGCTCGGTCAGAATCCGGACCAGATCCGCGGGAGACAGATCACGCAGGCTGGTGATGACGGGCAGACGGCCAACCAGCTCGGGGATGATACCAAACTTCAGCAGGTCATGGGGCTGTACCTGGCGGAAAAGCTCGCCGATCTTCCGGTCTTTCTTGCTGGAAAGCTCGGAGCCGAAGCCAAGGGAGCTCCGGTCCACGCGGCGCTCAATAATCTTGTCGAGGCCGTCAAAGGCGCCGCCGCAAATGAAGAGAATATTGGACGTGTCGATCTGGATGAATTCCTGCTGCGGGTGCTTGCGGCCGCCCTGGGGAGGAACATTCGCAACCGTTCCCTCCACGATCTTCAAAAGCGCCTGCTGCACGCCCTCGCCGGAGACATCGCGGGTGATGGAGGTGTTCTCGCTCTTGCGGGCGATTTTATCCATCTCGTCGATGTAGATGATTCCCTGCTCAGCCCGCTCCACATCGAAGTCCGCGGCCTGAATCAGACGAAGCAGGATGTTCTCCACGTCCTCGCCCACATAACCGGCCTCGGTCAGCGTGGTGGCGTCGGCGATGGCAAAGGGAACGTCCAGAATTTTGGCCAGAGTTTGGGCAAAGAGGGTCTTGCCGGAACCCGTGGGACCAATGAGAAGGATGTTGCTCTTCTGCATTTCTACGTCGGCATCCTCGCCGAAGTAGATGCGTTTATAGTGGTTATACACCGCCACGGAGAGGGCGATCTTGGCCTCCTCCTGGCCGATGATATAGTTATCCATGTACTCCTTGATCTCCCGCGGGGTGGGGAGCTTCTCGGGGTCATGGGAAAAACGGTTTTCAATCTCGTAGAGGTCCTCCCGAATCAGGCTGTTGCACAGATCCACGCATTCATTGCAGATATAGACGTTATTGGGGCCGGACATCATTCGCTTGACCTGCTCCTGACGCTTACCGCAGAAGGAGCAGCGGACACCTTTTTCATTGGGCATAAAAATGCCCTCCTTTCGGAAATAGTTCTTAGCTTTCAGTTCTCAGTTTCTCTCGAACCGGTCATCACTAACAACTATTATCTATGGTCGATCACCTTGTCGATAATCCCGTAGGCCAGCGCTTCCTGTGCGGTCATGAAGTTATCGCGCTCGGTGTCGGCGGCAATCTGCTCCAGAGGCTTTCCTGTGTTGGCAGCCAGAATCTCATTGAGCTTCTGCTTCATACTCTGGATGCGGCGGGCCTGAATCTGGATGTCCGTCGCCTGGCCCTGCGCTCCGCCGGAGGGCTGGTGGATCATGATTTCGGCGTTGGGCAGAGCCAGACGCTTGCCCTTGGTTCCCGCGGAGAGCAGGAATGCGCCCATAGAGGCAGCCATACCGATGCAAATGGTGGAGACATCGCACTTAATATACTGCATCGTATCATAAATTGCCAGACCGGAGGTGATCACGCCGCCCGGGCTGTTGATATAAAACTGAATGTCCTTATCCGGGTCCTGTGCCTCAAGATAGAGAAGCTGCGCCACGATCAGAGAAGCCGTGGTATCGTTGACTTCCTCGGAGAGCATAATGATCCGGTCGTTGAGCAAGCGGGAAAAAATGTCATAGGAGCGCTCGCCGCGGCTGGTTTGCTCAACCACATAGGGGACTAAGCTCATGGTCTTATCTCCTTTCCAAATTGGGGAAGGGCCGATGCGCGATCGGCCCCGGACTTTTGCTGCTAAGGCATTGTAACCGCGCGGCGAAGAAATTATTCCTCTGTGATAAGGTTTTGAGAGGAGAACGGTTCCCTGCTGCGCGCGCTGACTGTTTATTATGCTTCGGCGGGCTTCTCAACAGGCGCGGTGGCGACAGCCTGCTCCACAATCAGGTCGTGGGCCTTGCGCACCTTCAGGTCGGTGGTAATCTCCTCAGCCGGAATGATGGTCTTCAGCTTCTCCACGTCCATGCCGTACTGCTCGGACAGCTTCTGATACTCGGCGTTGAGATCCTCCTCGCCTGCCTCCAGGCCCTCGGCCTCAGCGATGGCGTTCAGGACCACGCGCAGACGAACCTGCTTTTCCGCAGAGGGACGGATGCTGTTTCTAAAGCCAGACAGATCTCCCCCCAGCATCTTGCTGTACTTCTCCAGGCTCATGCCTTGGGAGCGGAGCTGATAGTCAAAGTTCTGCAGCTCGGTGTTGACCTCTTCCTCGATCATGGAGGCGGGAATCTCCACCTTAGCGGCCTCGGCCACCTTTTCCATCAGCACAGACTCAAACGCACGGGAGACTTCCTCTTCCTTGCGGGTCTCAATCTGCTTGCGAAGGTCGGCGCGGAGCTCGTCCAGCGTGTCAAACTCGGAGACGTCCTTTGCCAACTCGTCATCCTTCGCGGGAATCTGGGTCTCCTTGACCTCGTGAACCTTCACCTGGAAGACCACAGCCGCACCGGCCAGTTCCTTGGCGTGATATTCTTCGGGGAAGGTGATGTCGAGGTTCTTCTCGTCGCCGGCTGCGGCGCCAATCAGCTGATCCTCGAAGCCCGGGATGAAGGTATGGCTTCCCAGACGGAGCTCAAAGCCTTCGGCAGAGCCGCCGTCAAACGCCGTGCCGTCCTTCAGGCCCTTGAAGTCGATCACAACGGTGTCGCCGTCCTGGGCAGGACGGTCCACAGTGACGATCCGGGCAACCTCGTTGGCCTTGCGGTCCAGCTCGGCCTCCACCTCTTCGTCGGTGACGACGACAGAGGCCTTAGGCGCCTCAACACCCTTGTACTGGCCCAGCTCGATCTCAGGATAGAGCTCAACCTCAATGGTCAGCTCCAGGGACTTGTCCTCGCGGACGTTCATATCCGTGACAGAGGGCTGACCTACGGCCTTCCAGCCCTGGTCAACAACAGCTTCCTGGAATACGTCGGGGAAGATTTCCTCCACCGCGTCGTTGTAGAAGACCTCGGCGCCGTACAGGTTCTCAATTATCTTGCGGGGCGCCTTGCCCTTGCGGAAGCCGGGAACAGCGATGTACTTGCGGTTCTTCAGATAGGCCTTGGAAATGCCCGCCTCAAAGGCTTCCTTCTCAATCTCGACGCTGACGGTCAGCTTGTTGTTCTCTCTGTTTGCGCTTTTGACATTCATGGTAAAAAACTCCTCCTAAGTTGGCGATTGCCTAATCCACAATATTCTAACAGAAAAGCTTGAAATTTCAAGTCTTTTTTTATGAATTTTCCGGCTTTTTCGGCCTATTTTACGGGCACGGGCGCAAAGCCCGTATAATCAGCGGAAACCAGGTGGAAGTCGATGCCCTCGTAGTCCCCGGTAATGGCAAGCCGGTGGCTTTCGGAGTGCAGATGACCGTACCAGCATTGGCGCACGTCATATCGGTGAAGCAAGTCCAAAACAGGCTGGCAGCGGTAGCCGCGATAGACCGGAGGATAGTGGAGAAAGCAGAGCTTCTCCCGATCCCCGGCTTCCTTCAAGGAAGTCTCCAGCCGCATCAGCTCCCGGTTCAGGATCTTAGCGTCGTGGGCGCCGCCGCGCTCCTCCTCAAAAAACCAGCCCCGGGTGCCGCAGATCGCCAGGTCGCCGTATTCATAGAAGTTGTTGTTCAGAATGTACATGTCCCGGAAGCCCTGTGCCTCGCAGAATTTGTAAAACTTCGAAGCTGTGGTCCACCAATAGTCGTGGTTTCCCTTGAGGATAATTTTCCGACCCGGGATGGCGTTGAGAAAAGCGAAATCCTTTCCGGCATGGTCCAGATCCATAGACCAGCTCAAATCCCCTAGAAGGACGGTGGTATCCTCCGGACCGATGACGGAAAGGCCATTGCGGAGCTTATCCACATAGCCGGTCCAGAGCTTGCCGAACACATCCATGGGCTTGTCGGTCTCAAAGGACAGGTGCAAATCGCCAATGGCATAAAGGGCCATATCAGCCACCCACGCGCTTGCGCTGCAAGTGCTGCATGGCGAAGCGGACCGCGTTGTTGTTGAAGACGTTGTTGACCGTCAGTTCCTCCATCCCCTGCCGCATCAGATAGCGGCCCAGATCGTTGTAGCTCTCCACGCCGGAAAAGCCCGTGGGCAGGATCTCACAGCCGTCCAAGTCCGCGCCGACGGCAATGTGGTGCTGACCGCCCAGCTCCAGGAAGTGGTCCAGATGCCGCTTGACGTCAGAAAAGTCGGCCCTGCCGCTCTCGTTCAGGAAGGGCGGGAAGAGGTTCAGCCCCACCAGTCCGCCCAGGTTGCAGATAACCTTGAACTGCTGGTCGGTCAGGTTGCGTGTATGTCCGCAGATGGCGCGGCTGTTGGAGTGGGAGGCCACAATGGGCGCGGAGGTGATGTCGATCAAATCCCAGAAGGCCTTCTCGGAAAGGTGACTTACATCTATGACGATGCCGAGCTCCTGGGCGCGGCGGACAAAGGCCCTTCCCTGCTCTGTCAGCCCGAGATCGGAGCCGTGCGGACCTGCCAGCGCGTTGGGATAATTCCAGGTCAGGGTAGTCATCAAAAAGCCCAACTCCTTGAGCTCCTCGAGCCGGTCCGGGTCGCAGTCGATGACCTCGGGACCCTCCAGAGAAAGAAACACGCCCTGCCTGCCGTCCTTGGCGGCGGCGATCAAATCCTCCACATTGCGGCAAAGCCGGACGCGGGAGGCATTGTCAGAAAGCTGGGAATAGAAATCGGACACGGCGGTGTAGAACCGGGACTCCGCAAGCTTCTGGGGCAGGGGGAGGCCGCCGAGATCATAGACACAGCAGAAGGCATAAAACTGATGATGGGTCAAAAGCCTGCCCGCCCGGTCCAGGTCAATGTGCAGGTCGTTGGCCGCCAGCGACTTATTTTGCTTGGAAAGCTCCACGGCCGTATCACAGTGGAGATCAAAAACGGGAAACTGTTCTCTCATTGAAAGGCATCCTCCAGATGGTTAATCAAAGGTTTTTTGGTGTCGACCCCTTCGGGGGCGTAAACTTCAATCACGTCAAAGCGGGGCTGCAGGTCTGTCTCATGCAGGCTCAGCCAGAGATCCGCTGTGGCGCGAAGACAGTTCTGCTTTCGCCAGTCCACAAACTCCGCCGCCCGGGCGAAGCCGTCCGACCTGCGCAGCTTGACCTCCACGAAAAGAAGATAACGTTGGTCAGCGGCGATCAGGTCGATCTCCCCGAAGCGGCAGCTGTAATTGCGCTCGATGATGCGGTAGCCGTGTTTTTTCAAATACTTGAAGGCCTGGTCCTCGCCCCAGGACCCAGTGTCCTTAGGCCGGGCCACGGTTTTTCAGGAAGGTCCGCCGATGGATGGGACAGAGCCCCAGCGCGTCAATGGCGGCGTAGTGGGCCATCGTGCCGTAGCCCTTGTGGACGGCAAAGCCGTAGCCCGGATAAGCAGCGTCGTATTGAATCATCAATCGATCCCGCGTGACCTTGGCCAGAATGGACGCGGCCGCAACACAGGCGCAGGTCGCGTCCCCCTTCACGACGGTCCGGGTGGGCAGGGCGAGGCCCGGGTCCCGGTTGCCGTCCACCAGGCAGAGGTCGGGCTGAAGCCTCAGGCACTCCACTGCGCTTCGCATGGCACGGAAGGTGGCCTGCAGAATGTTGATTTCGTCAATGATCTTCTCGTCCACCAGACAGACGGACCAGGCCAGCGCCGCGGCGGTGATGGATTCATAGAGCGCTTCGCGGCGTTTCTCGGAAAGCTTCTTGGAATCGTTGAGGCCGGCAATCACCAGCCCCGCCGGCAGCACGCAGGCTGCGGCACAGACAGGTCCAGCCAGCGGTCCGCGCCCTGCCTCATCAACGCCGCAGATTATTGGATAGGCAGCACGGAGACCCGATTCATACGAATACAGATCATGATTCTCGTGATTCATTGTATTCCTCCGGCAATTCCAGTGTGAAGCGGCCAAGCTTACAGGAGCGGTATTCCTCCAACAGTACCCTTGCCATTCGCTCGGTGTCCAGCGCTCCGCCTCCGAGAAGGAAGCCCCGCTTCCGCGCGGCACGCTCCATGAGGGCAAACCCCCGCGCGGTGGGAGAAAGCAGGGCCGCGGTTTCTTCTTCGGCATCGGGTTCCAGTTTGTAGCGGTCCTGAATCGCCTGCGGATATTCGCGCCAGAGAAGGTCCATGAGGCGGGATGACAGGGTTTCCAGGTCCAGAATGTCGTCCTTGATCGCCCCGGTCCAGGCCAGTCGCAGTCCCACTTCGGGGTCCTCGAACTTTGGCCAGAGAATGCCCGGCGTATCGAGCAGCAAAAGCCCCTGATCCACCGTGACCCACTGCTTGCCCCGGGTCACGCCCGGTCGGTTTTCCGCCTTGGCGCCCTTGCGGCCCGCAATTTGATTGATAAAGGTGGACTTGCCCACGTTGGGAACGCCCACAACCATGACCTTGAGCGGCTTTCCTGTCATGCCTTTTTCGGCGTAGTGTCTGCGCTTGTCCGCCAGCAGGCGGTTGAGCGCGGGGGAAAAATCCATAATGCCTCTGCGGGTCTTGCAGTCGGTCTGAATCACCGAAAAGCCTCTGGCCTTGAAATGGTCGGCCCAGGCCCGGGTGCGGGCAGGGTCGGCCATGTCGATGCGGTTTAAAATAACCATCCGGGGCTTGGCCCCGCAAATGGCGTCGATATCCGGATTGCGGGAGGAGACCGGAATGCGGGCGTCGATGATCTCACAGACGGCGTCCACCAGCTTCAGCTCCGCCTCCATCATCCGCCGGGTCTTGGTCATGTGCCCCGGATACCAGTTAATATTTGTTTGATTTTCATTCAAAGAGATCAACTTCTTTATTATGTTATTGTATCTATTCAGTAGCCCCATCTGTCATTTCGAACGAAGTGAGAAATCCGTTCCTTTTTGCGTAGATAATACGGATTTCTCGGCGATGAATCGCCTCGAAATGACAGGATACTGAACAGATACATGTTATTTTGGAATTCCATATCTCCGCCTCTATTGAAAGATAATCAGCGATAGATATTTCCAAAGCGGGACCACCTCCGGGCGTTTTCCCGGTAGTAGTCCTGACCGGGGAAGATCAGCCACAGCGCCTTGCCCACGATATAGCGCCCGTCCACCATGCCCACTTCGGAAAAGCGGCTGTCGGTGGAGTGATTGCGGTTATCCCCCATGAGAAAATAGCAACCCTCGGGCACCGTAAAGCTGCTGCCGTCCGTTCCCGAGTAGCACGGCACCATCGGCTCGTTGATGTGCTCTTCTGGCTGGAGCACACCGTCCACCCAGACGTGGAGATAGCCGTCCTCCCCGGTGCGGAAGCTGACCGTTTGTCCTCCGACGGCGATCACCCGCTTGACAATGGGTTTTCCGTCCTCAAAAGACGGCACACAGGCCACCACAATGTCGCCCTGCTCATAGGTCGAGGACAGGAAATTGCTGCGAAGGACCAGATAATCGCCCATTGCTTCAGCGGATTCCTTTGCGCCGACGAGCGTTGGATACATGGAAATACCGGAAACGCCGACCAGACGGGCGGCAAAGATGAAGCCGATGACGATGACGGCGAGAATGCAGACCATATCGTGCAGCATGGTGTAAACAGTCCCGGAGACGCCCTTTGGTTCAAAGGGATTGGGCATTTTTTCCTTTTTCCGGGTAAGATGAACGGCGTCAATGGGCTGAGCAGAATCGTTTGTATTCATAGCTGCCTCCAGAAGAATCAATGTGCTCGAACTATTTCATTATATATTATAAACGATTATTTGGCAATTTCCAATACCCAAAATCAAATTTTTTGTGAGCTTGCACAATTATCATCCATAATTTTTGCGAAAAAATACAATTCGAGATGACAGATTTTCTCTTGATTTTCCGCCGGGAAACGGGTAAAATATGATTAGAAATTGAACGGAGGAAACTGCTATGAGCGAGCTCTTCGGAGACGACTTCATTACAATCACCGACGAGGATGGCGTCGAATACGAACTGGAGGTTCTTTGCTCCGTGGAATACCGGGATCACACCTACCTGGGTGTCTGCCCGGCGGGTCAGGACGAGGACGCAGAACTGGAAGTCAATGTTCTGAAGGTCACGGAGGAAGACGGCGAGGAGATCTTGGAGGCCGTAACCGATGAAGATGAGCTTGCAGCCGTATATGAGCTGCTTCTCGACGACTACGAGGAGGAAGAGCGCGACGAATGAGGCTTCAAAGCGTTCGGCGCAGCGTGTGCACTGATACATAAACAAATCAAAAACACCCTGCTTGGTGCGTGATGTACCCTTTTAGACCCACAACATTTTTACGGGATGCCTGATACTTTCACGGCGGATTGTAGACCTCCCGCGCGCCCTGCCGCGCGGACGTTGGGAACAGAGAAACCGTGAAGAGGCAACCCACCTGCCCGAAACGTGCAGGTTATAAATGGGTACACACGGCCACAGCGGGGTTTTTTGCGGCAAAGACGCAAGAGGTTTCCAAAAGGATTCCTCTTGCGTCTTTGGTGTATATTACACTTTAATGATTGAACCGGATCAGGATGCGCTGCTTGTGTTGTTGTAGAAGGTCAGATTCGTGTTCGCATGCTGGAGCAGATCCTCGTCGATGACAATCTCATTTGCAGTGGAGATGGTCTCATATTCCTTGTTCCAAAGATCCTCCCGCACCAGCTTGTCACGGTAGGTCTGTTCATCGGTGGAGACATATCGGACCACATAATAAGCGGTGTCGCCCTCGTAGGTAAACAGATCGCCGGCCTTACGGTTCTCGTCGAAAAGGAAGGTGCGGATGTCTTCGAAATAAGAGGTGTGGCTGATGCTGGTCGAATTGGCAGTATAGCCCAGACCGGTCACGGCATTGCTGAATTCGTCATCCGTCATACCGTCCTTCACAGCGGCAAGGAGCGCGTCCTTCTTCTCGACGGCGGTCTGCTCCCCTTCCTTGAGCTCGGCGTCATCGGTGTCCTTGGCGATAGAAATGACGTTGGCGTTCACCAGACCGTAATCGTTGGTGTCGCGGCTGTCGAAACGGACGGTGTAGAAGTAGGTTTCCTTCTCATCACGGGCGAAGACCTTCACATCTCCATCCTTCCGCGCATCGTCAAAAAGCCAGTCGGCAATTTCCTTAGACAGATAAGTGGTCACATCGCTCTTGGTGTAGGTAACATTCGAGGCGTCCTCAGGCATCTGCTCAGCATAATCTTCCGCCTGTTTTTTGGCGGCTGCCTTTGCCTCTTCCGTGTAGACCGGCTCCGTGGAAGCGGGCTCAGTGGCAGCTTCGGTGGGGGCAGTCGTCGTGGCAGGCTCGGTGGCGGCATTCGTTGCGGCGGGCTCGGTGGCGGTATTCGTCGCGGCGGGCTCGGTGGCGGCAGTCGTCGTGGCGGGCTCGGTGGCGGCAGTCGTCGTGGCAGGCTCGGTGGCGGCATTCGTTGCGGCGGGCTCGGTGGCGGGCGTGTCGGCCTTGGCCTCTCCGGTGGGCTCCTCAGCGGAGGCCTCAGCGGCGGAGGTGGCGTAGGTGAAGCTCACAAGGTCGAAGGCGCTGGGTTCCTTTTCATAGGCCTCCCGAAGCTCGTCGGATGTGGGCTGGAACTTCTCATTGAGCTGCGCGACATAGGCGTTATAGATCGTCATAAGCTCGAGGTATTCTTTATAGGTATCCAGGTCGCAGCCCTCGCCGAAACGTTCCCGGAGATACTTGTCCGCATTGGAGAAGCCATAGGCAGCGGCCTCGGACTCCAGGGACTTGATGGTGGTATCAATATCGGACTTCTGCTGGTCGGAAAGCTGAAAGCTATCATCCTTCCTGGCCTTGGCAACCACGTTCAGAATCGCACGGAGCGAGTCCTTGGTGTTTTCCTTCAGGTAATCCTCGAGCGTGCCCTCACCAAAGAAATTTTGTTGCTCGGACACCGGAAGATTGGGCTGGACGATGAAGGAGTAAGACTGATACTGGTTATAGAAGTTGGATGCGTTCAGACTATAAAAATAATCATAGACCGGCACGCTGATCTTTTCATCTCCGACGGTGACCACGGGGGCATCGACGTCATAGTCGGGGCGGTTAACCAGCTTGATCACGCCGATCACAGCAGCCGCGCAGACGATCACTGCCAGGGCGATGGCAAGGATGCTCCGAAGGGTCTTCTTTTTCTTTTCCTTTTCCTTTTTTGCAGCGACAGATCTAGCGGACAGTCCCTGCTCTTCGAGCTCCTTGCGCTTCTTCTTGGATGCGGATGCGCTCATTTGTTCATCAATCCTCTCAAATATTTGCTTTGCCCCAGCGTACCGGGACCGATTGCATGTTATTATACCGCTTTTTTCGGGAAGTTGCAAGCAAAAGTTTATGAAAATACAAAGTTTTCGGTTTGTTCTTCCTGAATCGGATCAAATTGCAACAAGGGAATCCGTTTGGAAGAAATACAGGTATTTCTGGGTCACGGGGAGGCCGAAGATCCGACTGAGCGCGGCGGCATAAGCCTCCAGCTGCGGGCGGTACTTCTCCCCTGCCGCGCCCTCCGCGCCGACCCCGATCCGATCGGTTTTAAAATCGACGACGGTAATTGTCCCATCCCGGAACAGGCAGCAATCTGTTACGCCCTGCAAAAGCACCTGATCGCCGACGGCTTCGGGATAATAAGTCTCCGCGGGGGTCAGAACAGAGAATTTGAACTCGCGCAGCACCCGGTCCGCGCCACGGATCAGATCTCCGAGCGGCCCGCGGAATACCCGCAGCAGCTTTTCCGGATCCACCGCAGCGGCCTGGGCGGGCGTCAAAAACGCCTCGGACACCATGCGCTCGAGCTGGCTTCGGATTTCCTCGAGGTCCGCCACATGGGAAAAGTCCAGATATTGCATTGCCTGATGGACGGCAGTCCCCTTCTGGGCCGGGGTCAGCGGCTTCTGCGTCAGGATCAGTGACGGCTTTCGGATCTTCAGATGGACGAAATCCTCCCGCGGCGTTCCGTCGTCCGCCTCGCGGTCAAGGGGGCGTCCCTTGAGCTGGGTGGCAGTGAGCTTGGAGGGAACCTTCTCCGCCCCGGCATGGGGATAGCGAAAGGCAAGGCTCTGCGTGATCGCCCGCGTGTCGATGGGCGCTTCGGGCAGGGGGATCCGAAGGGTAGCGGGGTCCGCAGCAGTCTGCGCAGGCAGATCGTGCCATTCGATCCGCCAGGGGATAGCAGAAACAGCCGTCCCAGCGGGCTTTCCCGCCACGGCGTGCAGCGCGCCCGCCTCCGTGCGGAGCAGCGCGGTTTGCAGGACCCAGTCGCCCATACAGGAAGCCTGTGCAGCCTGGAGCTTCGCCGTCTCGGGCGAAAGACAGAGGGCAAGCTCGGAAAGATGCGACTCCAGCGCGTCGGCACAGTGGGTCATAATCAGCATGTCCCGCGCGCGGGTCATGGCCACATAGAGAATCCGCAATTCCTCGGAGATATTTTCCGCGCGGGTCTGGCGGCTGATGGCCGCCTTTGCGATGGAGCTGAACCGTGTGTAGGTTGTCTTGTCATAGACCGCGCAGCCCGCCCCGAGGCTGCTGTGAAACTGGACCGGGTTTTTCAGATCCTCAAGATTAAACCGACGGGATAGTCCGCAGAGCAGGACCACAGGAAACTCAAGTCCCTTGGACTTATGGATGCTCATGACTGTGACGGCGTCGGGCCGGGACTGCCGGACGCTGACGCCGCCCTGGGCGCGCAGCTCCTCCACGTGCTCCAAAAACTGGTGCAGGCTCTTAACGCCGCCCTCGGAGAAGTCGGCAGCCAGGGTGTAAAAGGCGCGCAGATTTTGCAGCCGGGCAGCACCGCCCTCCATCGCGCCGTAGACAGCCTCCAAATCGGTCGCCTGCTGGAGCTTTTCGAGCAGGCTGTGCAGGGGCAGGAGCTGGGCCAGCTCACGCAGGGACGCGATCATCACCGCCGCCTCGCGGAGCGCAGGTTCGTCCTTCACGGCAGAAACAGCGTCCCAAAGATCCATGCCTTTGTTTTCTTGTCTCGCCCGGGCGAGCGCCCCGGCCTCCACCCCGAAAATTGGGCTCAACAGCGCACCGGTAAGCGGAATGTCCTGATGGGCATTGTCCAACACGCGCAGCAGGCAGAGCAAAGTCTGGATTTCTGCTGCGTCCAGGATACTCTCTCCGAGATCGCTGGCCGCAGGAATACCGAGACGCTGGAGGGCATCGAGATAATAACCGGCCACATTCTTTGGAGATCGCAGCAGGATGACGATGTCGCCCGCTTCCACGGGCCGGGGTCCGTCGCCGCCCCGTACCGGGGTCCGACTGTCCAGAAGGCTTCGGATACGCTGAGCGGCAAAGGCTGCCTCGGCGCGGTTTTTTTCGGGTGCTTCCGCCTCTTCGCCGGCCTGGCGGGTAGACAGGCAGTGCAGCTCCACCTGTGTCTGCGGCAGCGGTTCCAAAGGCCGGCCGGATTGAAGCGCCTCGGCCGCGCCATAATCCAATCCTCCCACGGCCGGAGACATGCAAAGACGGAAGACGGCGTTCACAGCTTCCAAAATCGCCTCGCCGGACCGGAAGTTGTGCGAGAGCAATATGCGCTGACAGCCTGCCGGATCGGCAAGCTCCGCATCCGGATAGGCAGCATATTTTTGCAGAAAGATTCCGGGGTCCGCCAGCCGGAAGCGATAAATGGACTGCTTGACGTCCCCCACCATGAAGCGGTTGGCGCCGTTTTGGGAAACAGCCCGGAAAATGGCGTCCTGAATTCCGTTCGTGTCCTGGTATTCATCCACCATGATCTCCCGGTAACGCTCGCTGATCCGGTGGGCGGCCGCGGACGGGGTCTTATCGTCCGGCTCGAGCAGGAGCTTCAGGGCAAGATGCTCCAAATCGCCGAAGTCCAGGGCGTGCAGGCGTCTTTTCTCGGCGTCGAACCGGATCGTGAACTCCCGGGTCAGCGTGAAGAGGGCGCGGAGCGTATCCGCAGTATGCGCCAAATCGGCCAGGACCGTTTCAGAGCCTGCATAGAGCTCGTCGCAGCACTTGCGGACCTGTGCACGGCTCTGCTCACGGATGGCCTTCGCCCGCTCCTGCAGGGCCGGGTCATCGCAGTTCCGCACCGGCGGCAGGCGGCCGAAGTCCGTGGCTGATTGTACGGCGTCGAGCATATCATCCCAGGTTTCACAGGCGGCCAACTCGCGAAGGCCGGCGGCGTTCTGTCCGAAGACGGAGCGGTATTTTTCCAGGGTCTCATTGCGGTCAAGGTCTTGTTTGACAGCCTCCAGCGCAGCGGCCTGCTCCAGGGCGCTTTTTCGCACCGCGTCGAGCAAAAATCCGCCCCAGACGGTCTGTTCCGCGCCGGAAACGCCGGAGAGCTCCAGTCTGGCCTCGCATTCTTCCAGCCAGGCGGCCGGGTTGGGATTGCACCGGGCGGAATTGTAGACGCCCAGGATCAGTTCGGGGATGCGGCGGTCGTCTCTGCCGGAGCCGAGGCCGTCCACAAGCTGACGCAGTGCAGGATCCTCGGTAATGGCGGCGTAGCGCTCCTCCAGAAGGGCTTCGGCAAGCCGCATCTGGAGCGTGACCGCCTCGGTCTGCTCCAGAATCCGGAAGTCCGCCGGGATGTCCAGCTCATACGAAAATTCCCGGAGCAGGTCCGCGCAGAAGGCGTGGATTGTGGAGATTTGGGTCATATAGATCCGGCTCTGCTGCTTTTGCAGGTGACGGTTGTCCGGGTCCTCCGCCAGGTGCGCGGCCAGTTCCCGGGCGATGCGTGCCCGGAGCTCGGCGGCGGCTTTCTTTGTAAATGTAATAATCAGAAATTCGTTAATCGAGCATTCCTGATCGCGGCGGAGGATCTGACCCATCAGACGCTCCACGATCACCTTTGTCTTGCCGGAGCCCGCGGCGGCAGCCACCAGGATCGGACCGCCGGGGCGTTCCACAGCCAACGCCTGGGCTTGGGTCAGGGTATCAGCCACGGTTTTTCGCCTCCTTTTCCAGAGCTTGCCAGAATTCTCCCCGGGTAACAGCCCGGAGCTTGCGCATGGGAACCTCGCCGCTGTCTACCCGGCAGACAGCCCGATAGGGACACCAGCGGCAGGCATTGTGTTCCTCGCCGCGCCAATAGGGGTCCGGAGCGATTTCCCCGGCCCAAACGGCGTCTGCCAGCGCGCCAAGGGTATGACGCACATGCCCCTCCACCAGCTCGAGCTGGCGTTCATCCGCCAGATCGCCGGATCGTTCGCCCGTTTTTTTGGAGATCTTATAGGGCAGATAGACCGGGTCCACGCCGGGCTCCATGGCCTGAAGAACCTCCTCCACATCCAGCAGAAGGCCCTTGCGGCGGAGCTTTTTGCGGTGCTGTTTTTCCGCCTCCTCCGGGGCCAGACGCCCCTTTGTCACCTCCACATCATAGCGAGCCGGAAAATAGAGCACGCCGGCGGGCTCCAGGCTGCGGCCATAGTAACGTGCCGCCTCCCGGGTGAGCGCAAAGAGATAAATCAGCATTTGCAGGCCCATGCCGCTGAGAATGTCCGTGTAGTCAAACTCCTTGCGCCCCGTCTTGTAATCCACGACGCGCAGATAGGTCTTGCCGCCCGGGGTCGTGTAGAGGTCCACCCGGTCCACCACGCCCATGAGGGTGCCGACTGCCAGATTGCCGGTGACGGGGATGGCAGTCTGATCCTTGAACTCCTGTTCAAAGAAGGTGGGAATGAATTTTGACTGCGCCAGCTCCCGGCGCAGCTCGCGCACCACCTGCTCCACCTCCCCGAAGCTCCGCTCCAGCAGATAGGCGCCGCGGTTGGAATATGCCGCAAGTCCACCCAGGCTCTCCTCCACGAAGCGGTCATACCAGCTTCGCGCAAGCCCCAGGACATTCTCTTCCGACATGGCGGCGAACCCGCCCCCGACTTCCACATCCTCCACGGTGTGCTGGAGAACGTAATGCACCAGCGTACCGTACATGGCAGGGTCCACGGCAGCTTGCTTTCTCTCGCGAAGGTTCAGGCCGTATTGGAGAAAGTAGCCGAATTTACAGGCCGCCAGCTTGTCCACCTTGGAGGCCGAGAGGGTGAGAGACAGACCATAGAGGCCCTCCACGACGGTTCGATCCAACGTACCGGGCCGATAATCTGCGCGGCGTTGAAGCGCGTCCACCTCCTCGCGCAGATCCGGCAGGGCGTTCAGCGCCTCGCGTCCCGACGCTCCCCGTCCCGCCAGCAGGGCGGCAGCGCCGAGGCGGTCCATGGGGACCGGCGCGGGACGGGCTTCTGACCGTTCCGGGAAAAGGGCGGCAAGTCGCGTAAACAGATAACTGGGAGCCTCACGGTCACAGGTGACAAAGAGGCTTTCCTGCGGTGCGGTCAGGACAGTATAGGCCGTGAGCAGGTCGCGGTCGATGCGGTACTCGCCGTCGGGTGCAGCGGAAAGACCGGCGGCCTTCATCCTCCGGCGCTCCGCGTCGCTGATCAGACCACCGCCGATCTGCCAGGCGGGCAGAAGCCCGTCAGATGCGCCGAGGACGATCAGATGCGCCACCTCGGCATTGCGCATGGCTGTAAGCTGGCCGACCCGGAGGCTGTCCACCGTTGCAGGAATCGTCCCCACGGTATTCTGCGTCAGCGCAGCCCGGAAGAAGCGGCAGAAGTCTTCCGGCGAGCGGCTTCCTTTGCCGAGGACGCCGTAAATCTGCTCCATAGTGGAAAGCAGAATCTCATACAGCTGGGTAAGCGCCTGCGCCTGCTGGCGTTCTCCCCGAGCAGCCATTTGTCCGGCCCTGGCGGCAATGGTTTTCTCCAATCCGATCGACTCCAAAAACTGTTCCAGCGCGAGCACCTGTGCCGCGGTATCCGGGGCGGCGCGGAGCCCGCTGCGCAGCTCCAGAAGCGGAACGATCGCAGCCTCCCGCGCCAAATTCAGCGGCGCAAGGAGCAATTCCATTGCCTCGGGCGTGACAGGCGTCAGCGTGGGACCTGCAGGGTTTTTGTCGAAGGGCGAATCCCAGCGGCTTCCGCGCAGATCCCAGACAAAGGCATAGTTTTCCAGCCGGTCCGCCTCATCGCGCGTCAGCGGCGCGCAGCCGGACCGCAGGTATTCACAGACGGTCTGCGCCTCCATGCCGCAGGCAGCGGCCTCCAGCGCGTACACCACAGCGCGGATTACGCTGTGGCGCAGGAGCTCGCGGTCTCCGGAGAGATAGGCAGGCATCGCGTAACGATCCAGGAGATTTTCCAGCAGGGCCTCATAGCTCCCGGCGTCGGTATAGGCAATGCCGATGTCGCGCCAGCGCGCACCGCCGCGCACAAGCTGCTGCACCCGGCCAATCGCCAGTTCGCACGCCTCGGCTGCGTCGGCGGCCGGGGCAAGAGTCAAGCACTCCGCCACCCCCTCCCAGGCTGCGCCGCGAGGGGCGAAAAGATTTTTCGCCAGATGGGCCAGGGGGCCCGTACGCGGTTCCGTCACCTGCGCCGCGTCATGATAGGGCACACCGCAGCGTCTGGCCAGTTCCCGCAGGGAGCTGGCTGTTGACCGCGGCACGGCAAACACACTCTGACCGCCATGAAGGCTGTCGCAGCAGAGCCAGACCGTTACCTGCTCGGCGCGGCTCGCGAGCGCCTCCAGAACGGATAACTCCTGCACAGTAAAATCCGTGAAGCCGTCTACCACCACATAGAGGTCGGCGGCGTAGTCGCTGTCCAGGATCGCATCCCGCAGACGGTCGAGCCGGGCGGCGGGATCCTGGGCGGCCTCAGCGCACACAGAGTCATAGAGCTGCAGGATCATGCAAAGCTCCTCCAGTTTCTCAGACAGGGGCTCGCTCAGCTCCTCTCTGGCCTGACGCACGGCGTCGGCGTCCAGGCCGTAGGCGTGGAACTCGTCCACCACCTGCAAAAGCTGCTGCAAGAATTCGGGCTGGGCGATATGGGGTCCGTAGAGACGGAGCTTGGGCCGCAGCAGCTCCAGCGCACCCGCCATGGCAATCAGCCGCCCGCTCTGGTCGAGCACGGGGACGGCGGCGCCGCCCGCCACAGAAAAGACCCGCGTGGCAAGACGGGTGAAGCTCAGAACCTCGGCACAACGGCTGATGGAATCGCCGCCCCGGCGACAGAGCGCCAGTTCGGTGTCAAAGGAGTTTTGCTCGGGAACGATCAAAATGCCGCGCCTGCCCTCCGGCAGCGTGCACAGAGACTCCACGGCGCGGTGGGAATTGGATCGCCAGTCGGGACTGTAATTGACCGTAAGCATGCTATCATCTCGCTGTTACAATATATTTGCCCCCAAGTTCATGGCAGCCAGCCATCGGCCGGGGACATTTCATTGCCTTAGCTGTATAATGGGAGAGCAATGGTCTGACATACACCTCCAGGGGCATAACGCCCGTCAGAAAGTCAGCTCAACCATTCTCCCATTAGCAGCGTTCGATTTTCTGCATTTATCTTATCTTACCACATTTTTTGCCGCATGAACAGTATTTTTTATTCTGCTCTTGTCATTGGGAGATATTTCGATTATAATAACCGCAATCTTGCAAAGGACGGTACAAACATGAAGATCGCGATCATTGGCGCGGGGGCGTCCGGAATGGCCGCTGCCATTGCCGCGGCTGCCTCAGCGACCAACGAGGTCCTGCTGCTCGAGCGGCAGGCCAGGGTCGGACGCAAGCTCCTGGCCACGGGAAACGGACGCTGCAATCTGACCAACCGTCAAACCCGGCCCTGTCATTACCATGGAAGCAACCCGGATTTTGTGCGCCCCGCCCTGACCGCCTTCCCAGTGGACTTCACCCTGGACTTTTTCCGGAACCTCGGACTCTACACTGTGACAGAGCCGGGCGGACGCGTCTACCCCTACTCCGATCAGGCGAATTCCGTCGTGGACGTACTGCGCTTTGCCCTCAACCGTCCGAACATTGACCTGAAAACAGGGACCGAAATCACCGGCGTCAAACGCATCCCGAACGGCTTCCGTCTGAAAGCGCAGAATGGCGAGGTCTGGGACGCGGAGCGTCTGATCGTCACCTGCGGCGGCGCGGCGGGGACAAAGTTGGGCGGCGGGCTCTCCGGCTACCAGCTTCTGCGCAGTCTGGGCCATCACTGCACCAAGCTCTACCCCTCCCTGGTCCAGCTCAAGACCGACACGGAGCTGGTTCGCGGCCTCAAGGGCGTCCGGGCCAACGCCGCTCTGAAGCTGACCGTCCGCGATACTGTGATTGCCGCAGCAAGGGGTGAGGTCCAGTTCACGGATTACGGCGTTTCCGGACCGGCTGTTTTTGAGCTGTCCCGTGCCGCTGCCACAGCAGAGGAAAGCGTTCTTCATCTGGACCTGCTTCCTGATTGCCGCGACGAGGATCTGCTTTCCGCCCTTTGCATTCGGATCTCGCGCTTTCCCACTCTGCTGGCGGAGGACCTTTTGACCGGCATTCTTCACAACCGTTTGGGCCGCATCCTCGTGACAGCGAGCGGAATCACGCTGAATACGCCTCTGACTTCCCTGCGCTGGCAGCAGCTCAACGAAGTAGTGGAGCTCTGCCGTGCGCTCCGTCTGCGCGTCACGGGCAACATGGGCATGGAAGGCGCGCAGGTCACGGCAGGCGGCATCGTTACGGCGGAATTTGACCCCCAAACCCTCCAAAGCCGCATTGTCCCCGGTCTCTACGCCGCGGGCGAGGTCCTGGATGTGGACGGCGACTGTGGAGGCTATAATCTGCAATGGGCCTGGTCGTCCGGCCTTTTGGCCGGGCAACTGCGCGGCCAGACTGAAACTCAACAAACCGACACGTCGTTCAGACCGGAGTCTGCACGACACAAAGCTAATTGATGATGTTAACAATTCGAGATTTAATTCTGCCCTATCAGTCAGATCCCTCCATGCTCTACTATTTGGCGGCACAGGCGCTCGGCGTTCAGGCCGCGCAGATTACGGAGCTCCGCATCCGAAAAAGGTCGCTGGACGCCCGGAAGAAACCGGAACTGCGATGGATCTACACAGTGGACGTAGCAACCCGCAAAAGCGAAAATCAGATTCTTCGCGCCTGCCGGAATTTCAAAGTCAGCATTGCGAGGGATGTCTGGTACAAGCCTCCGAAGGCGAAATCTGCGCCCGCGCAGCGCCCCGTTGTCGTCGGATTCGGCCCGGCCGGGATGTTCGCTGCACTGGCACTGGCGATGGTCGGCCTGCGCCCCATCGTTCTCGAGCGCGGACAAGACGCCGCGACGCGGCATGAAACCGTCCGGCAGTTCTGGGAAACCGGGAGGCTGGATCCGGAATGCAACGTCCAGTTCGGCGAGGGCGGGGCAGGGACCTTCTCCGACGGAAAACTGAACACCGGCACGAAGAACGAGAGACAGGGATGGGTTCTGCGGCAGCTCGTATCCTTCGGCGCCGACGAAAGCATTCTCTATGACGCCAAGCCCCATGTGGGGACGGACGTCCTGCTGACGGTGGTGCAGAATTTGCGGTCCAAGATTCTTGCCCTGGGCGGCGAGGTCCGTTTCGGGGCCAAGCTCACCGGCCTGCAGGGTGAAGACGGTGAGCTGACTGCCATTGAGATCGCCCACAGAAATCGCACGGAGGTCCTACCCTGTCGGCAGCTGATCCTGGCCCCCGGACACAGCGCAAGGGACACCTTCCGGATGCTGGAGGGTTTCGGCCTCTCCATGGAGCCAAAACCCTTTTCCATGGGCGTGCGGGTCGAACATCTGCAAAAGAAAATCAACGAAGCGCAATACGGAACGGCACATGCAGATCAGCACGCAATGAAGGACGCGGAAACAACTGCGCTTCCCCCAGCGGACTATAAGCTGAATGTCCGCCTGCCCGGGGGTGGATCGGCCTATACCTTCTGCATGTGTCCGGGCGGCTATGTCGTCGGCGCGGCATCGGAACCGGGGCGCGTCGTCACAAACGGCATGAGCAACTTTGCACGAGACGCTGAAAACGCGAACGCTGCCCTTCTGGTGACACTGGAACCGGAGGATTTTCCGGACAGATCCACGCTCGGAGGGATGCGCTGGCAGGAGGCGATCGAGGCAGCGGCCTTCCGTGCGGGCGGCGGCAATTATCACGCTCCGGCTCAGCGGGTCGAAGATTTCCTTGCGCGAAGACCTACCGTAGAATGGGGCAGCGTCAAACCCACCTACCGTCCCGGCGTCATGTTCTGCGACCTGCACGACGTTCTTCCCGAACAACTGACCCGGGTGCTGGAGGGCGCGATTCCGGCAATGGGGAAGCTAATCAAGGGCTATGACGACCCGGACGCCGTGATGACGGCGCCGGAGACGCGCAGCTCCTCACCGGTCCGCATTCTCCGGGACAGCACCCTCCAATCCCCTTCCCTGCGCGGGCTCTATCCCTGCGGCGAAGGCGCGGGCTACGCGGGCGGTATCATGTCGGCGGCAGTGGACGGCCTGTTGTGCGCAGAAGCGGTCATTGCACAGGGTTGATGCCTCTCTGCTCTGTCGGATTGAGTGAGACGGCCTCGGCTGCGAGGCGAAATATTACAAGACACCGCGTGAAGATCGCTGAGAGATAGAAAAAGACTCTGCAAAGAATCGGTTCTTCGCAGAGTCTTTTTGCGTCCTGCCGCGTGCACAGCATCAATCGCATCAGACACGCAGAATAAAAAACAGGACTGCGGCAGCAATCAAGGCCAGGCCCAAAATCTTGAAGATAGCTTTTTGGATCTTCCACCCGACCAGAATCAGGATGACGGCCACAACGGAGGTGGGCAGGGCCGCGGTGTAGGTTTTGAAGAGATCAATGATGTTTTCCATGTTTGTTCGTCACTCCTTGTAATCGAAGCATTCCCAAGCTCAAAAAAGGATCGGTATGAACCCTTTCCGGCGACAAGCTTTTGTTTTTGACTGCATCGTTCCGGGCCACGTCTATCTATGCCAAAGCTCCAGAATCCGGGTTTGCCATGGATATTGTACCACAAATTATCAAAATGGGCAACAACAATTATCAAGTTTCATCGTATCTGTTCAGTATCCTGTCATTTCGAGGCGATTCATCGCCGAGAAATCCGTATTATCTACGCAAAAAGGAACGGATTTCTCACTTCGTTCGAAATGACAGATGGGGCTACTGAATAGATACGTTTCATCAAACGAAAGAAACATATCGCAAGCCGACACATTTCTATGATTGCCTGATTAACAACCCGCGGCTCAGGCGCTCCCGGAGGTCAATTTTCCGCGTCGAGGCGGATATTCAAAAGCTGGTCGATTTCTAAGACGGATCGGTCCTCCAGCTCCAGCAGCCGGTAGGCTCGGTCCACACGGCGGACGGAGACGGTCCGGGTCATGTATTCGCCGCCAAGCTTGAGACCGTCCGGCTCAAACCAAGTCAATTCCACGGAAACCGGCCCGCCGGGTGGATCTGTCCGCGCCGCGAGAACCGCGAGAGAACGGTTGATCTCCTGCTTGACGTCCTCATCCAGCTCGAGCTTTCGCGCTGTCAGCCTGGCAGCCTCCTGAATCACATTCTCATATCCCGTCAGCGCCGCAAAGGGGGAAAATTGCGCCGCCCGCTCCTCCATGGGCATTGGCGGATGCTTTCGGGAAACAGGTCGTTCCAGCTCAATAATATCGTCGTATTTTCCGGACATTGCCGCAACCCTCCATTTCGTTATCATTGTACCATCCCCAACCCTGAAAAGCAAGGCCTCACAGGCGGAAGGCAGCTGAAAAGCCGGAATCCGGCTTACGGGATCGCGTCTGCTTCTTCCTCCTCCAGGACGTCCCAATCGGAACGAAAGACAATCGAAGGCACGTCTGCTGCCTCCAAACGGGCCATCAAGGTCTGTCGCGTGTCCCAAAAGAGGACGGACCCATCGCTCCGGCGGCAATGGAGACAGCCCGGCCCCGGGCAGGAAAAGCCGCGGGCGGGCAGAGAACCGCGCCACGCCACCCATGCTCTGCCGGGGACGGCCCGGTGCCGCAAGGGCGCACCGTCCAGGATTACCTGGCCGTATCGCCGTCTCTGCGCCTGCAGCCAGTTCGCAAAGGAAACGCCGCCCCGCCAGGGGCCGATCAGCACTGCCCCGTGGGGCAGGCCTGCCCAGGCGGGGGGCAACACAACCTCGCGCCCGGCCAGGGCAGTGATCAGCTCCGCCAAAAGGGGCTGCCGGGGCCGCTCAAAATCAAAGATCACAAGGCCTTCCCAGGCGGAAAGTGCCAGTCTTGCCGCCGCAGCTCCCCGGCGGTCCGGCGCAAAGCGGTCGTCCACCACCAGCCCAGCCGCCCCCGCCGGAAGCGGCAGATTGCGCCACAGCCCGGTTGGATGGAAGCCATAACCCAAAGCAAGATGCGTCGGCCCCGAGGAAAATTCCCTATTTTCCGCAAAATATACACAAGTTTTCATGGACAATACCCACATTTGGTGCTATAATATTCCAGAAGATGATCTCGGATCATTATGATTTTATGAAAGCGGAGGAAGCTTCATGCCTTTTTCCCTGCTGCCGAAGGCGATTTTTTATAGGCTGACGGATGTGACGCCCGCATTTCTTCAGGACCGGGGGATTGACCTTTTGATGTTGGACTTTGACAACACCATGCTGCCCTATACCTCCCGTGTCCCCGCGCCGGAGCTCCTGACCTGGCTCGACGGGATGAAGCGGAGCGGAATTCGGCTTTGTGTGGTCTCCAACAGCAAGAAGGACAAGGCCGCCGGTTTCTGCCGGGCGCACAACATTTCCTGCGTCACCCACTCCAAAAAGCCAACCGGCAAGGGCATCCGCCGCTGCCTTGCCCAATTTGACGCCGCGCCGGAGCAGGCCGCTTTGGCAGGGGACCAGATCTTCACAGACGTTCTGGGCGCTAACTGCGCCGGAGCGGTCTCCATCCTGGTTAAGCCCATTCATCTGCACAATATTTGGCTTAAGCTCCGTCACGCGGCGGAGCAGCCATTCATTTATTTCGCAAGAAAAAGGAGAATTACAAAGCCATGACAAACCTGGAAAAGTATCTGTCCGTGTTGGAAAAGGGGACCTATGACGGCCTTCTGCTCACCAGCCCCATCTCTCGCAAGTACTGCGCCGAGTTCAATGTCGACGAGGGCGTTGCCATCGTCACAAAAAAAGGCTGCCGCTACTTCACAGACTCACGCTACATCGAAACCGCCGAAAAAAATCTCAAGGGTTTTGACGTCCGCATGATCAGCAAGGACAACGGCTACATCAAGCAGCTCAATCAGGCAATCGAGGAGTTCGAGGTATTCACCCTGGGCTTCGAGGAAGATTTCTTGACCGTGGCCGAGTTCCGCTCCTATGAGGGCAAGCTGAACGCCAAGCTGGTCCCCTGCCAGCAGGACATCAATGCTTTCCGCGTTGTCAAGGAAGAATACGAGCTTCAGCGTATGCGGCAGGCCCAGGCCATCACGGACAAGGCTTTCACCGAGGTTTGCACCCGGATTCGGGTGGGCATGACCGAGAAGGAACTGGCCGCGGAGTTAATTTACTGCCTGTACAAGAACGGCGCCGAGGGCCTGTCCTTCGCGCCCATCGTGGTTTCCGGCCCGAACACCTCCATGCCCCACGGCGTCCCCGGCGAGCGCAAGCTCCAAAAGGGCGACTTCATCACCATGGATTTCGGCGTGGTCTACAAGGACTACTGCTCCGATATGACCCGTACCGTTGCCCTGGGCTTCGCCACCGACGAGATGAAGCTGGTCTATGAGACCGTTCTCAAGGCTCAGCTTGCCGGCATCGCCGCCACCAAAGCCGGCGTTACAGGGCAAGCCATCGACGGCACGGCCCGCAAGATCATTGCCGACGCCGGTTACGGCGACTTCTTTGGCCACGGTTACGGTCACTGCCTTGGCCTGCAGGTCCACGAGGCTCCCTATTGCAGCCCCCTGAATGACAAGCCCATGCCCGCGGGCTGCGTCAGCTCCGCCGAGCCCGGCATCTACCTCCCCGGAAAGTTCGGCGTCCGAATTGAGGACTGCGTTATCATCAAGGAAGACGGCGTAGAGGACCTGGCGCACAGTCCCAAGGATCTCATCATTCTGTGAGCGAGTTCCATCTGACAGGAACGCCCCTGCCCGCCACCCCGCTCAAGGGCGGCGGGACGTGGGTCTGCTGCTTCGACTGGCTGCGCCTGTTCGCCATGTCGGGCGTGATTTTCATGCACGCGGCCTCCGGAATTCTGCGGGACCAGCGGAACCTCGTTTGGCACGGTGTAAATCTTCTGACCTCCCTGGCCTTCACGGCCGTTCCTCTGTTTTTTATGATCTCCGGGAGCCTGCTGCTGAGCAGCCCTCGGACCGCAGACCTGAAGCACCTGTGGCGAAGGCGGCTTCCCCGTCTGGTTCTGCCCCTGCTGTTCTGGAGCGCAGCGACGCTGCTCCTGCTCCGGCACTGGGATGGGATGCGCTTCGGCGAGATTCTGGAGAGCTTTCTGGCCATCCCCCATACCCCGGCCTACCTGCACCTTTGGTATATGTACACGCTGATCGCTCTCTACGCGCTGTCGCCCCTGCTGTACCACATGGTCCGGGGACTGGATCGGTCCGCAGAACGCTATCTGGTTGGATTAATCTCCGTTATTCTGGGGCTGGAAATGCTCCAAATGCTGGCGCCAGACTCCGTCAAGTGCTATCTGGAACTGGACCTGTCCTCCTCACTGCGCTTTCTAAACGGCCATCTATTCCCCTTCTTGCTGGGCTTTTTTCTCTTCCGCCGAGATCGGTACATCCCAAACTGGAAGCTGATCGTCCTCGCGCTTCTGTGCTTGGGCGTTATTACGGCGGGAACCTGGCTCGAGACCAGGCGGGCCGGGGTCTACAGCGCGGCATTCCAGCGGCAGAACGGAGGATGGGAGATCAGCCTCGCTGCCCTGCTCTTCCTGCTGGTCAAGCAGAACTTGCGCCGTCCCCCGCGGCTGCGGATTGCCCGGGAGTTGGTGCGGCTTTCCATGCCGATTTACCTCGTGCACCCCATGGTCATCCGATGGCTTTGGCGGCTGCACCTCTACCCCAGATGCTTCCTGCATCTGCTCCTCGTCTTCGTTCTGATCCTGGCGCTCTCCTGGCTGATTTCCAAGACGCTGGCCTCCGTCCCCGGCCTTTGCTGGTTCAGCACCGGCATCCCCTGGGCGGACGCGCGAGAGAGCTGTTCCTGGCAGGCCAGCCTTCGGCATCTGCAGCAGAGACTGCGGCGGAACAGCGGTAAAACGGACGGAGAAGGACAATCGTAACTGTTCAGCCCATGCCGTAGGGCGGCCTGACCTCAGGCCGCCGACACGCTGGCACGGATCGCAGCGGCCATGAGTCTGGCCGCCTTACGCAAAACCGAAGGGTTTTCGCATGGTTCGTATGGGCTGAGCTGTTACGGACGATAGACGAAAACCCGCAGAAGCACAATAAAATGCTTGCATAATTCATAATCATGTAGTATACTATATCAGTAAAAATGCCGGAACGGCAGAAACACGTATAATTTACAGCTTTGGAGGAAACATATATGGCAACCATTACCGCTGGTGATTTCAGAAATGGCAAGACCTTTGAGATGGACGGCAAGATCTATCAGGTCGTGGAGTTCCAGCACGTCAAGCCCGGCAAGGGCGCGGCCTTTGTCCGCACCAAGATGAGAAACATCATCACCGGCGGCGTGACCGAGACCTCTTTTAACCCCACCGCAAAATTTGAGGAGGCCTTTGTCGAGCGCAGAAAGATGGCCTATTCCTACAACGACGGCGATCTGTACTACTTCATGGACAACGAGACCTTTGACATGGTCCCCCTGGGCAAGGATGTCCTGCCCGATGCTTTCAAGTTCGTCAAGGAGAACGAGGAATGCACCCTCCTGTCCTACAAGGGCAATGTCTTCGGCGTTGAGTGCCCCAACTTCGTGATTCTGGAAGTCACCCACACCGAACCCGGTCTTGCCGGCAACACCGCCACCAACACGCTCAAGCCCGCCACCGTGGAGACAGGCGCCGAGGTGAAGATTCCTCTGTTCATCAACGAGGGCGACGTGATCCAGATCGACACCCGCACCGGCGAATACATGGGCCGCGCCAAGGGCTGATCTTCCACGGTACGCCGCCACATGCCAATTCCGCCGCTTCTGCAGTATCCACTGACCTCAGCGGATATGACGAGAAGCGGCCGGACACAATGCAATCTGTTTAATTAGAAAGGAGCAATCAACCATGACACTTGCCGAAAAAGCCGCTTACCTCAAGGGCCTGATGGACGGCATCAAGCTCGATACCGAAAAGGATGAGAACCGCCTGCTGAAGGCCGTGGTGGATCTGCTTCAGGATATGGCTGTCTCCATCGACGACCTGGAGGATAACGCCATCGCCGTCTCCGACGAGCTGGACGAGATCGAAGAGAATCTGGACGCCATCGACGAGTACCTGATGGACGAGGACGAGGACGACGATTTTGATGACGAGTTCGACTACGACCTTGACGATGAGAACGATGAATACGACTTCGGCGAGGACGCGGTCTATGAAGTCACCTGTCCCAAGTGCGGCGAGGTCCACCAGTTCAGTGAGAAGGAACTGCTGGAGGGATCGAAGCCCTGCTCGAAATGCGGTGAGCTGCTGGAGTTCGAGTTCGACGAGGACGACAGTGAGGAAATGCCTTTCTGAACAAGTCCAAATGCCCCTCCGGTTTGGCGCGGTGTTCGTAAAACAGTTATTGTCTAATGATCTTTTATGGCCTCTGTCAGATAGAATCAGCGGCAAGAGAATAAGCGATACGTGGCCCATGTGACCATGTATCGCTTATTTTTAGTATTTATCCAATTAAAATAGTTTATAAATTTATTAAACACTATATTGACAAATCAAAAAACTAATACTATATTATATGC
>CALYTU010000006.1 GCA_945487445.1 uncultured Clostridia bacterium
TCGCGCGCGGTTGACGGTCAGAGTATCCTCCTCGGAGAGCTCATCCATGCCCATGATGGCAATGATGTCCTGGAGTTCTTTATAGCGCTGGAGAATGCGCTGCACACCGCGTGCAACTTCATAGTGCTCCCGGCCCACAATTTCAGGGGTCAGGATGCGGGAGGTGGAGTTTAACGGGTCCACTGCTGGATAGATGCCCAAAGAGGCAATGCCGCGATCCAGAACCGTAGTTGCATCCAGGTGAGCAAAGGTCGTTGCGGGAGCCGGGTCTGTCAGATCGTCAGCAGGAACATAAACCGCCTGGACAGAGGTGATGGAGCCCTTATTCGTGGATGTTATTCGCTCCTGAAGCGCACCCATCTCCGTTGCCAGGGTTGGCTGATAGCCAACGGCGGAGGGCATACGCCCCAACAGGGCCGAAACCTCGGAGCCCGCCTGGGTGAACCGGAAGATGTTGTCGATAAAGAGCAGAACGTCCTGATTCTTAACATCGCGGAAATATTCGGCCATGGTCAGGCCAGCAAGACCGACACGCATACGGGCTCCGGGGGGCTCGTTCATCTGTCCGTAAACCAAGGCAGTTTTAGCCAGGACGCCGGACTCCTTCATTTCATAATAGAGATCGTTGCCCTCACGGGTTCGCTCTCCGACGCCGGTGAAGACGGAATAGCCATTGTGCTCTGTTGCAATGTTATAAATCAATTCCTGAATCAGGACGGTCTTACCTACACCGGCACCGCCAAAGAGACCGATCTTGCCGCCCTTTGCATAGGGGCAGATCAGGTCGACAACTTTAATGCCGGTCTCCAGAATCTCAGTGGTGCTCTCTTGCTCGTCATAGCTGGGAGCGGCCCGATGGATGGGCCAGCGTTCCACAGTAACAGGGGCAGGCATATTGTCAATGGGCCTGCCCAGCAGATTGAACATCCGGCCCAGGCACTCCTCGCCCACGGGGACGGTGATGGGTCTGCCTGTGTCAATGGCCTCGATTCCACGCTGGAGTCCGTCCGTGGAGGACATGGCGACGCAGCGAACCATATCGTCGCCGATGTGCTGAGCGACCTCCGCAGTGAGCTTGGTATCGTCCTTGTACACCTCGATGGCGTTCAGCAGGCCTGGCAGGCTTCCGTTTTCAAAGCGAATGTCCATGACTGGGCCCATGATCTGGACCACGGTGCCCTTATTTTTTGTTGCCATATTGTATTGCTCCTTGTTCAGCGTTCAGGATTCTGTATGCAAAGGCGCGGCAGCCTGTATCGCGTTCATTTCTCCGCACCGGCGACGATCTCGGTGATCTCCTGCGTGATGGCACCCTGGCGGGCCCGGTTGTACTTTAGACTCAGGCCGGAGATCAGCTCCTCGGCATTCTTGGTGGCCGCATCCATGGCGGTTCGGCGCGCCCCCTGCTCGGAAGTGACCGACTCGCACAGCGCGCCATAGACGAGACCGCCCAGGTACTCGGGAATGATGGCGTCAAAGACAGAGATGCTGTCCGGCTCGTAGAGAGTCAGACAACCGGAGTCCGTGTCGCCGGGCCGGGGATGATAGGCCAGGGGCAGCAGCTCCAACACTGCGGGAGACTGGGAGAGCATGGAGACGAAGTTTGTATAGACCACTGAAACGGTGTCGAACTCCCTTTCCAGGAAGCCTTTGCTTAGCATCTTGGCCATGGAAAAGCAGTCGCCCACGTGGACATCCGAAGCCAGGGCGTAGGCGTCCGTCAGGATCTCAAAGCCTCTGGACTGAAAAAACTCCAGGCACTTCTTGCCGATGGGAACGACGCAGCATTGCCTGCCATCCATCTCACGCAAGGCCAGCTCGAAAACATTGCTGTTGTAACCTCCGGCCAGGCCGCGGTCACCGCCGATGACCACATAGCAGGCCTTCTTTTGCTCCCGTTTTTCCAGGAAGGGCGAGGAAAAGTCCTCGGTGTTGTTCGCAATGGTATTGAGCGTATCAAAGAGGATCTCAAAGTAAGGGCGGGAATTTGCCACCCGCTCCTGCGCCCGGCGCAGCTTGGAGGTTGCAACCATTTCCATGGCCTTTGTAATCTGCTTGGTGCTTTCCATGCTCTTGATGCGGAGCTTGATGTCCTTCATGGAAACGCCAGCCATGTGTCATGCCTCCTTCCTCAGTGGCTCTTTTTGAATTCTTCAAGATAGGCAGTCAGGGCTTCTTTCAGCTCCGCCTCGCTCTGCTCGGAGAGGACCTGAGTTTCCACAATGGCTCGCAGGAGCTTATGAGCGTGGGTATCGAGGTAGCGGAACAGCCCCTGCTCGAACTCACGGACCTGAGAAATCTCGACGGTTTTGAGATAGCCGTTGACAACGGCGTAGATGATGCAGACCTGAAGCTCAACGGGAACCGGCGCATTATTGGATTGCTTGAGCACCTCCACGATCCTGGCGCCCTGGGCCAGCCGATCCTTGGTGTCCTGGTCGAGATCGGAACCGAACTGCGCAAAGCTCCGCAGCTCCCGATACTGAGAATAAAGCAGCTTCAATGAACCCGCAACCTTTTTCAACGCCTTGATTTGCGCGGCGCCGCCCACGCGGGAGACAGAGATGCCGGGGTTGATGGCTGGCATGACGCCGGAGTGGAACAGCTCGGTCTCCAGGAAAATCTGACCGTCCGTAATGGAGATTACATTAGTGGGAATATAGGCGGAAACGTCGCCCGCCTGGGTCTCGATGATGGGAAGCGCCGTCAGGGAGCCGCCTCCGTACTCAGGGGCCATGCGGGCCGCCCGCTCCAGCAGACGGGAGTGGAGATAGAACACATCACCGGGATAGGCCTCCCGTCCGGGCGGACGGCGGATCAACAGGGAGATGGCACGGTAGGCCACGGCGTGCTTACTCAAATCGTCATAGACGACCAGCACATCCTTGCCTTGGGCCATGAAGTGTTCGCCCATGGTACAGCCCGCGTAGGGCGCAATGTACTGCATGGGGGCCAGCTCCGAGGCAGTGGAAGAAACCACGATGGTATAGTCCATCGCGCCGCCCAGGGTCAGCGTATTGACAATCTGGGCCACGGTGGAACGCTTCTGCCCGATGGCAACATAGATGCAGATGACATTCTTGCCCTTCTGGTTCAGAATGGTATCGGTTGCGATGGTGGTTTTGCCGGTCTGGCGGTCGCCGATAATCAGCTCGCGCTGGCCCCGGCCAATGGGGATCATCGCGTCGACAGCCTTGATGCCGGTCTGCAGGGGGACGGAAACGGACTTCCGCTCGATAACGCCAGGAGCTGGCATTTCAATGGGCCGATATTCTCCGGCGCTCAGACGGCCCTTGCCGTCGATGGGCTCGCCCAAGGCATTGACCACACGGCCAATCAGCTGCTCACCCACAGGGACGGAGACAACCTTGCCGGTGCGTTTGACGGTATCGCCCTCGCGTATGCCCTCATCAGAGCCCAGAATGACCAGGGAGACGGTATGCTCCTCCAGATTTTGTGCCATGCCGAAGGTGCCATTGGGAAACTCCACCAGCTCATTGACCATACACTGCTCCAATCCGGCAGCCTGGGCAATTCCGTCGCCAACGGTAATTACAGTTCCCGTCTGGCTCTGTTCGATTTTGGTTTCGTAATTCTTGATTTGAGATCGAATGATCTTCGTGATCTCGTCCGGTCTAAATTCCATGGTTTACCTGCTTTCTTTTCTCATCTCATAATACAGTCTCGGAAAGCGTTTTCTCGATCCCCGCAAGGCGCTGGCGCAGGGTTCCGTCGAGGGCCTGGCCCTCATATTCCAAGCGGACGCCTCCGAGAACAGAGGGCTCGACCCGATTGCGCAGCTCCACTTTCTTGCCGGTGCGCTCGCTGAGCTGACGGGCCAGCTTCGCAAGCAGCTCCTCCCGTAGAGGGACGGCGGTGACTGCCATGGCTTCCAGAATTCCGTGGTCAGCACAATATCTGCTCCGGAAACGCCGGAAGCAGTATCGCAGCTCTCCCACATGGCCCCGCTCCACCAGCAGCTTCAAAAAATTCAGCAGATAAGGGTGGACCCGGCCGGAAAAAGCCTCGTCCAGAATTTGGACTCGCTCACCCTGAGGCAGATTGGCGGCTCTGAGCAGCCGAAGATAGTCCGGGTTTTCCGAGAAAAGCTCCAGCACGCCCTTGACCTCGTTTTGAATTTCCTCGGAAACTCCCTCGTCCCGAGCCAGGTCATAGAGGGCGTCGCCGTAGTTTTGGGCGATATGGGTCATAGCTGATCCCCCATGTCGCGCAGAAAGCCCTCGATCAGGCGCTCCTGGTCAGCAGAATCCAGCTCCCGCTCCACAATCTTTTCGGCGATGTCCAGCGCGATTCTGGAGATTTCTCCCTTGGCCTCATTGATCGCCCTTTTCCGCTCCAGAGCAATGTCAACCCCGGCCTTTTCGCGCAGAGCCTCCGCGTCTATGCGGGCCTGACGCAGGATTTCTTCGCTGCGGCGGTTGGCCTCCAGATTGGCCTCGGAGATAATCTCCGCAGAAGCGGACTTTGCCTCCGTGAGTTTACGGTCATAGTCCGCCCGAAGGGTCTCCGCCTCGCTCTTGGCGTTTGCAGCGTCGTTGTAGAGCTCGTCGATTTCCCGCTGGCGATCGTCAATCATTTTGTTGACAGGCTGAAAGAGAAATTTTTTCAATATGAGAAACACAATCACCAGGTTACACAGGGTAAACAAGGCAGTCCAGGGATTCAATCCAATGAAGTTCTCAAAGCCTTCCATTGGGGCTTCCCTCCCTTTCTTAGATATTTCGGAAGGCGATGCTCAAAACACGAAGAGCAGCAGGATGGCGATAACCAGGGAGTAGATACCGGTGGTCTCCGCTACGCCGCAGCCAATGAGCATATTCAGGCGCAGGTTGTTGGTGGACTCAGGCTGACGAGCCATGCCCTCCAGAGCCTTACCCACGGCGTTGCCTTCGCCGATGGCGGGGCCGATGGCGCCGATTCCCATGCACAGTCCGGCGCCCAGGGCGCAGGCGGCTTTGACGATTGCATCAGTAAGTTCCATTGTTTGTTCCTCCTATGTTGTTTATGTGAATGGGTCTGTCTAACGGATTACGATTCCGGCTTCTCCTCCGGGGGAGGGCAGGCGTTGCTGATATAAATCATGGACAGCAGGCTGAACACGAAGGCCTGGATCAGGCCGGAAAAGCAGTCAAAATAGAGGGAGAGCACCGCAGGGACACCCACCTGCAGGAAGGGGACGTTCTCCAGGACGCCCGTAAGATGCAGCACCCCGAAAAGAGCCAAGGCCAGCATCATGACGCCGAGAATCCTTCGGATTTTACCGGGCTGCTTCCCCTTTCGGTGAACCAGGAAGAGAACCGCCGCCAGCACCAGGGTGACGACGATGCCGATCCAGCCGGAGCCTATCAGCCGCAGCAGCGCCGCGGAGGCCCCGGACAGCGCCCAGTAGACCATGGTGGTGATGACACCACCGCCTGCCACGTTGCCAAAGTGACGGAAGGCCAAAGACACAGGCTGAGCGATCTCGGAGACAATGTTCATGGGAGTCATGACCTTGATGGGCTCGGAAAAGCCCTTGAGCCAGGTCCAGAGACCGATGTTCTTGATGGACTGATACCAGCAGATCAGCGAGGTCATGACGGCCCAGGTGGCCGTGGTGCTGAGGTCCGCCGTAGTGGAGCGGAAAATCCCCGTCATGCCGATGAGGGAGCCCAGCAGGGAGGACAGAAACAGGGCTGTGATATAAGGCGTCCAGTGCCGGTTGTGTTCGCCCATTGCGTCACTGACCAGATCGGTAATCATGGATACGCCCTTTTCGGTGACAACCTGCATCCTGCCGGGACGTTTTTTCAGGTTTCGGCCCAGAAGGACCCCCGCCGTACACAGCAGCACCATAACCAGGAAAGAAGACACCGCCGTTTGCGTGATGGGAATCCCCCCGAAGATGGGAATGATAAAGTAGATTCTCGGACCAGTAATATTCATCCGTCCGAATCACCTGTCCTTTCTGCGGAAAAACTCCGCGGCAAAGAGGATCACGCGGGAGAGCGCCAATGGGATCACCATAGCGACGACATCGCACAGGCCGCTTTTCGCTCCGACCACCAGGACGGCGATCATCAGCAAATACCGGCCAACCATGGAGGCGGTCATAGTACGCTGTCCGGCCTGAGGTTCGCCCTGCTCTGCCTTGTCAGCAGCTCGGAAAACGCCCAGTGCCATGAGCACGTAATTCAGAACCGCCAGACACGCACCGACCGCAGCCCCGGTCAGGACCTTGCCGGACCAGCGCCCAATTATCGCAAAACCGGTGCAGACCAGGCCCAGGATCAGCAGCTCCCCCAGAGCAAAGAACTTCAACTCGCGGTAGACTTGTTGTTTGGATTGTTGTTTGTTCATATTCGTTTTATGATATGTTCTTGGATGGTGTCTGTTCAGCAGCAGCCCTTTCACAGGGGTGCTGAAGGTTCGCTTTGTTTGTGCGGGACGTTTTGGCTGAGCGCTATCTCTCAATCGTGGTGATTGAAGCCGGGAGCAGGTTTGTCTTCGTCAGCTTTGCTCATGCGGTGGAGGGTTTTGAAGCTGTTATAGAGGCCGCCCGCAGCGCCCAACAGGCCCAATGCGACCCCCACGGCAACCGTCCAGCCGCCCCAGTCCCTGCTGTTGTGAAGCCAGGTTCCCAGGAGAATAAAGCCCACCAGGGGGACGGCCACAGAAAGACCGAGCTGCGTCAGCCAGACCAGATACCGCATAACCTTTGCATAGCCCCGCATGACTGCCTCCCCTTCCGGGAAAATTCCCCCATGATAACCAGCGTTTTTATTATAATGACCTGCCCTGGAAAAAGCAAGGGGAAAGTACGAAATCCGCGGAGTTTTTCAAAAAGCGGCCCGGACGGTTATCCGGGCCGCTTTCGCGGTTCATGATTGCATTCGCTGAAAGGCGTACAGAAACGTCAGGATCTCGGCGCGGGAGCAGACCCGCTTGGGTGAAAACTGCGTGGCGGAGGTGCCGGAGGTGATGCCGTTTTCAAGCGCCCAAAGGACCGCGCGGTAATAGAAATCAGTGGGTTTCAGGTCCGTGAAGGCGACCGAGGGCTGCTGCTCCGATTCTGACCCTTCATCGGGGCCCGGCTCCAGAGCCGGTCCGTCGTCGGACTCCGTCGCTGGCGAAGTCTCAAGCTGCTTGGGGGTGGGCCTGCCGGACAGATTCCAAAGAAAGGCAACAACCTCCGCGCGCGTACAGATATCGTTAGGCTTGAACCGTTCGGGCTCCTTCCCAGCGGTAATCCCCCGCTCCACCGCCCAGAGAACCGGGGTGTAGTAATAGGACTTCTCCTTCACATCCATGAAGGGTGAGTTTTGGAGCGTCGTCTGCGGGCGTCCGCTCAGAACCCAGAGAAAGGTCACAGCCTGGGCGCGGGTGCATTTCTGATTCGGCGCAAAGCTTGTCTGGCTGACGCCGCTGGCAATCCCGTTTTCCAGCGCCCAGCACACGGGCCGATAGGACCACTTGCCCTGGGCGGGCAGGTCGGTCAGCGTCGTCTTCACCTTCGTCCCCGCGGAATTGAGATAGTAGTGGTCCAGAGTCAGTTTGAGCGTACAGTTTCCCGAAAGCGTACCGGTCAGCGCCTCGCTGCCGCTCTCGTCGAACATCACGCCGCTGACGGGTCGGACGTTCCGAATCTCAAACTTGATCCCCTTGAGGCAGTATTCACGGAACTCCGTGACGCCGGTCTTGTAGGCCTTTCCATTGACCAGCACATCGAAGGTGGCCCAGCCGGAGGCGGTTTCGGCGGGCGCGCCGTCCAGACTGCAATCAACATCGAGCAGATAATAGCTCTCCTTCTGGAGCGTGATCGGGGCGGACAGAAGAAACACAAACCACGAACGCACCGTGGACTTGGAAATTGTCTGGTTCCAGCGGATGACGCAGGTCCCGTCATAGTTGCAGTCGGCATAGGTGATCGTATCGCCGCTGACTGCCGTAACGTAGATAGAATGGGCATACTTGGAATTGCCGTACTTATTGAAGCGGATGATGTCCCCCGCCTTGAGATTGTTCAGGCTGGAAGCGTACCAGAGCTTTTTCCACCCGGATGCCGGACTGTTCTGCGGATCGCAGCCGGTCGCGTCGAGGCCCAGCTTATCGGCGAAGCCCCAGCACTGGTAGGAGATTTCCACGCCGTTCGGCGCGTAGCCATTGCAGGTTTGCTGACTGGTGCCGCAATAGTTGTTGTGCTTGGAGCAGGGTTGACTGGTCCAGCCGTTCTGATTGTTGCAGCTCATTCCTGTGCCGCGTTTTGGCATGTGGTTCCAGTATTTCCCATGGGGGAATTTCTGCTTGAGCGTGGTCAGACCGGCACGGTTCACTTCATATTTGCCGCCAAAGAGGGGAACGTCCCCCAGATCAGAGGCCAAATTCGGCGCGTCTGTCACAGTCCCACAGGAAAGCCGCAGGGTGTGAACAGTCTGCTCGTCGCGCATATAACAAAGGCTGTCCGGCCCTTCCAGCCAGAAATGGGTTACGCCGCCGCCAACCACGGTCGTTTCCTCGCCATCCAGTCGCAGCACCCTGCCGTCCGTCAAAACATACAAAGCGTCGGAGCTTCTGGCAAAGCGGTCCACAGGGGCGTCAAAACACTGGGTCTGCAAGACCTCCCCGTTTTCCGGAGAAAGGGTCAGAAGACGATCATTCACAGAAACCAGCAGACAGTCCTCCCAGAGAAGGAGCTGATCCACAGGATACTCCGTGAGCCGCTCCGTCTCAAATGCAACCTCGCAGCTCTGAACGCAGCCCACGGTGGGCCCCGTGAGCCGGGAAACCGTGAGGCAGCCGTCCGCCATGGTATCCACGTACCAGCAGACGCCGTCGCGGGCCACCTCCATGTCGCTGTTGCGAACCAGATCGGCGGGTTCGTTCCCAGCCGGCTGATCCGCAGCGAAAGCACCGGCAGGCAACATGGTAAACAGGACGCAAACAAGCACAAACAGCACGGAAATACGCTTGAACATGGCCAGACCTCCTATGATAAACAAGAACCGTACTAATTTACCATAGCATAGTTAACATAATTTTGCAACACTTTTTTCCAGCTTTTCCAAAAAATCTGCACTTTTATATTATGTGTTCAGCCCATGTCGCAGGCCGGCCAGACCCCTGACCGCCGACACGCTGGCACGGATTGCGGTGGCCGGTAGGTCTGGCCGCCCTGCGAAAAACCGGAGGGTTTTCGCAGGGGCTGAACTGTTGCCTCTTTTATGCCCGGAAATTGATTACCCCGCCCCAAACGCCGCGCAGCGCGGCGTTTGGGGCGGGGTTCGATTCGGTCACGTCGTCGGGTTCCGGACAGTGCCAAGGAAGAGGGGCAGTCCCTCATGGTTGGTGACCACGAACAGGAAGGGACGGTCCAAGGTCAGCTCCACCTCTTCGAGTTCACCTGGCTCCGCAACGCCATCGGCAGCCAGGAAGGTATAGGCCGCACCTGTCACGCCCTTCTCGTCGACCATCAGCCGGGCTCCGTGCTGGGCGCGGGTCAGGACAATGGGACTATCCACGGACCCGGTCAGGGGCGAGAAATCCGCGCGCGCGCCGTTGAACACAGCCTCGATCCCCAGGGCATTCAGACTGTCACGCAGATTCAACTGCGAGTTCACATCAAACTTCGGGACTTCCAGGGTCACAAAGGACCTCTGATGGGACGTCGATTCCCGTCCTGCCTCGTCGGTCAGGAAGGACAGGACCTCCTCCCTGCCAAGCAGGTCCTCCGGGGTCAGGCCCTCGTCGGGCAGAAGGAAGTACATGGTTCCGCCACCCAGCAGGTCTTTCCCCGCAGCAGCAAAGCCGTCACCCCGGTAGAACTCCGAGATGTCGGTCTGCTTCATAAACTCGCAGGTCTGCGCGGCGGCAGGACTGTGAAAGGTTTTGGATTCGGTCTTCCAGAATTCATCCACCCATGCGGCCTTGTAGTAGATCGTGGTGACCAGAGCCAGAACGGTCTGGGGCTCCAGATTGATGCCCTGAATCTGATCTGCCAGCAGGCCTCCGGTCTGCTCGTTCATCCAGTTATGCAGCGCTTCGTTATAGGCGGCATCTCCCATTTTCCCGTTGAAAACCGAGCTGTAATAGTCCGATGCCAGGGTTGCGACGGTATCGCGATGATAGCGCATATCGTCCCGCAGCCAGAGGGAGGCCGCCAGCAGGCTGGTGAGCCGCCCGTCGTCGCAGTAGTTGGACTGCCAGAGAGCTTTGCACCGCTCCCGGAGGGCAGGGAGATCCGAGACGTTCAGCAGCTCCAGAAGCTCCTGCCGGCTCTCGCCTGCCGTGGTCTCGGCCAGCATGGCCAAAGCCATATAGATGTTCAGGGGGGAGACCGCGCGATTTTCCTCTCCGGCGCCCGTCATCAATGCGGGGACGGCAGACCGGAGGTAGGCGTCCAGGCCCACGGTGTAGTCCGTCTCCGGGCTCAGGGCTCTGCGGCTTTCCGTCCAGGCCGCCCGGGCCGCGTCATAGGCTTCGCTGTCAAAGCGGCCGTCTTTCTCATAATCCATCTCGTTTGGATAGGGGGCCATCTTGGGGTAGGAAGCCTGCGCCAGGCTGTAGGGAGTGAGGCTTCCTCCCCCGACGGGGCTGTTGGGCCAACCGTTCCCCGCGGGATCCGTGTTTGCTTGTCCCGCGTTTTGCGCCGCGGGGTCCTGCCCCCGGAGGGAGGCGACCAACCGGGGGCCGGCCCCCGCGCCTGCCAGGATTACCACCGCCAAAACGGCGGCAATGGCCCCCAAACGGCGGAAATAAGCGGGCCGGGCAGGACGCAGCTTCTGCTCTCCCGCCTGAATCTGATCGTCGCGGAGGTCCGTGACGGCGTTGTAGATGTCATCTGATTTCATAGTTCTACTCCTTCCTGTTCCAGCCTGGCCTGAAGACTCCGGCGCAGACGCAGCAGACGCTGGGTCATAGCGTTTTGAGTGATTCCGGCTTCCCGGGCCAGGGTTTTGACAGCCACGCCGTGCCAATAACGCCGGACAAAGAGCTGACGCTCCCTCGCTTCCAGACCGTCCACCCAGGCCTGCAGCACCCGGGAAAGCTCCATGCGCTCAAGCCTGTCTTCCACGCATTCCGACGCGGGAACGCAGTCCTCCAGCTCGGACAGCAGGGATTCCATCCCGGCATATCGTTTTTTCGTCCGGAAGAAACGGTAACGACTGATGGCCAGATTCCGTGTCAACCGGCCCAGATAGGCGCGCAGGCAGGCGGGCAGACTGGGCGGGATGTCATTCCAGGCGGCCAGCCAGGTGTCGTTCAGGAGCTCCTCGGTGTCCTCCGGACAGCCCAGGATGCGCTCGGCCACAGCACCGCAGTAGGGGCCGTATTTGCCCGCGGTCTCCGTGATGGCCCGCTCGCTGCGGCGCATATAGAGATCCAAAATGGTCTTGGCCTCCATTTTCGCTCCTCCGTTCTTTGAAGAAAGGTCCTTTCACTATTATAGACGGCAAAATAACCGATATATGACACGGGCGCATCCGCTATTTTCGAATGACCGCCCAGGCGGCAATCAGTCGTTCCAGGCTCCAGCCCGCGTTGGCCGGACTGGTGGAGGGCAGGACAGTGGCTGGGCGGTGAATCAGCGGTTCAGTGCGGGTCCGGTAGAGCTTTCCGGCGGTCTGCCCGTTGACGAAAATTGCGCGTATCGGCGCGGCCTTCAGGATTGGCGTAAGATCGTTCACCGCGGCCGCGCGGATGGAAGCGTCGGAGGAGCCCGCGATCTCGCAGGCCGCAATCACGTCCCAAAGGGCGATCCCATGCCGCAGGAGGAAGGCGCGGCGGTCCGGGACTGTCATGGGAACGTCGTCCTCGAACACCGCCGCCGTCACCCGCCAGAAACGGTTTTGGGGGTGTCCATAGAAGAAGCCCTGCTCCCGGGACTTCACCGAAGGAAAGGAGCCGAGGATCAGAATGGAAGCGTGTTCGTCATAAACCGGGGAAATCGGATGGGTCAGCATGGTTGTGCCTCCTCATGAAAAAGATAAGCCGCTGCGGCTTTTCGGTCTGTCAAAGAAACGGCAACCGCGAGATGCGATTGCCGTTTCCGAGCCGTGCAGAGCGAGCTCCGGCGATGGAAGGGTTGTGCGAAAAAGCCGCCGCCTTCCGGCACGGAAAATGGGGCCCACGCGCGAGCCCGGCGAAGCGGGAAAGGCAGTCCGGGGGACCGCCGCAATTTTATTTCCGGTTGCGGCGGCTGTGCCGCGGAAATGGAAACATCTGCTCGCGTGGGGAGAGGAGGAGACCCGAAGCACAGCCGAAGAAAAAGCAGCCGCATCAAGCGACTGCTTTTTCTGAGCCGTGCGGAGGAATCTCCGACGATGGAGCGGATGAAGGGAGTCGAACCCTCCTGTTCAGCTTGGGAAGCTGACGTTCTACCGATGAACTACATCCGCAGATCTGACTGCGAGATATATTATAACAGACCATTCAGAATTTTTCAATAGGAAATTTGTCAGAGCGGAAAAGTTTTTTCATTCGTATCTATTCAGTAGCCCCATCTGTCATTTCGAACGAAGTGAGAAATCCGTTCCTTTTTGCGTAGATAATACGGATTTCTCGGCGATGAATCGCCTCGAAATGACAGGATACTGAACAGATACTTTCATTCTTTCATCGGAGCCTCTCCGTTGCATTTTTCACTTTTACCGTCCCCGCCGGTAGAGCCGCGCAAGGCCTCCTTCGGAGGTCTCCCGGAAGGCCTTGGAAATGTTGATGCCGGTTTGGTACATGGTTTTCACCACCATGTCGAAGCTGATCGAGCGGGTATCATAGAGGAAGTACGCAAGGTTCAGCGCGTTCATCGCACGCATGGCGGCCACGGCATTGCGCTCGATGCAGGGGATCTGCACCAGGCCGCAGATGGGGTCGCAGGTCAGGCCCAGGTGATGCTCCAGGGCGATTTCGGCGGCATACTCGATCTGGGCCAGGTTCATGTCGCACAGCTCGGCCAAGGCGGCCGAGGCCATGGAACAGGCCGCGCCGATCTCCGCCTGACAGCCGCAAGCCGCGCCGGAAATGGAAGCGTTGTGCTTGATCAGATTGCCGATGAGGCCGCCCACAGCCAGCGCGTGCAGAATCCTCTCGTCGGAATAACCGTGCTGCTCCTGCATATAGCGCAGAACTGCCGGGACGACGCCGCAGCTGCCGCAGGTGGGCGCTGTGACAACGGTTCCGTTATCTGCGTTCTGCTCCGAGACGGCGAAGGCATAGGCACAGATGACCCGGGTTTCCCGCACTTGGATCAGTTGGTTTTTTTCCGCCTGCTCATAGAGGAGCTTCGCCTTGCGCTCCAGGTGCAGGCCGCCGGGAAGGATCCCCTCCGCGTTCAGACCGTCGGCAATCGCCCAGCGCATGGTCTTCCAGACCTTGGCGAGGAAGGTCCAGATCTCGGGCCCTTCGGTCATCTCCACATATTCCCAAAGACGAATTTTCCGCCATTTGCAAAACTGGACGATCTCCGCGAACGAGTTTTCCGGGTAAACGTCCTCGTCCTCGTGGGTATCGCGGCCTTCGATGAGGATGTCGCCGCCGCCCACGGACTGGACCCGAAACGGGGGCGCTTCCTCGCCGTTCTCCACGGCGAAAAAGTCGAGCGTATTGGGGTGCTTCAGGTCCGCAGGGGTCTGGCCGGCAAAGATGATCTCTGTGGGAAGGGGCGCCAGGACTTCCCGCAGGACCCGATCCGTGCCGTGGCCGACGCCGGTCTTTGCCAGAGAGTCATAAAGCACCACGCGGCAGCTTTCCGCGTTCGGGTGCTCGGCCTTGAACAGGCGGGCGGCCCGCTCGGGACCCATGGTATGGGAAGAGGAAGGCCCCTTGCCGATCTTATAGATGTCACAGATGGAACGCATGGGAAGCTCCTCCTTTGGGATCGTTGACCGTTTTGCAGGCCGGACACGACCGAAAGCCCCGGGACGCGGGGCCTGGGCGCATTTTTCCAGTTTCCGAACTCATTATAGCAGACAGAAACCGGAAATCAATAGCAATGTCCCTTGTCACTGTAAATAAAATGTGGTATCATGGCTTTATCATCATTTCACATGACCGGGAGGAAAAAAACATGCGCTTCATCCATCTGGCAGACCTGCATCTGGGCAAGACACTGCACGGAGTCTCCCTGCTGGACAGCGGCGATCAGTCCTATTGGGTGGACGGCTTTTTGCGTCTTTGCGGCGAGATCCGGCCCGACGCGGTGGTGATCGCGGGGGACGTCTATGACAGAAGCGCGCCGGCAGCCGGAGCCGTGGCACTGCTGAGCCGTCTGCTCACAGAGCTGACGGCTCTGGGGATTTGCGTATTGGTTATTCCGGGAAACCACGACTCGGCCCCCCGTTTGGCCTTTGGACGCGAGCTGTTGGCACCGGCGGGGCTTCACATCGCCCCCCCGCTGTCCGCCCCCGGGACGCTGACCCGGGTGACGCTGGCCGACAGCTCCGGGCCGGTGGATTTCTGGCTGATGCCCTACCTCTTCCCTGCTCTGGTTTCCGAAGCGCTGGGAACAGAGCTCCGGGACTATGACGGAGCGATCCGGGCTCTGCTGGCTGCCCAACCTCTTGATTTTTCCCGGCGAAATGTACTGATTGCCCACCAGAATGTGACGGTGGGCGGAGCAGAGGCAGAACGGGGCGGTTCGGAATCCATGGTCGGCGGCATCGGTCAGGTGGACTACACCGCCTTTGACGGCTTCGATTACGTGGCTTTGGGCCACATCCACGCGGGCTATGCCGTGGGGCGGGCGGCGGTACGCTACGCGGGCTCTCCCCTGTGCTACCACTTTCACGAAACAACCCAGGCCCGGAAGGGTCCGCTTCTGGTGGAGCTGGGACCGAAGGGAACGCCTGTGACCACGACTCTGCTGCCCCTGCCTCCTTTGCATCCAATGCGGATGGTGACGGGCAGCTTCGACCAGGTCTGCGCCGCCATGGCCGCTCAAACCGCGGAAGGCGAATATCTCAGCATCACGCTGACGGATCAAAGGGTCACACCGGCGCTCTCCGACGAGTTGTACAGTCTCTGCGCCGCACGGAACAGTCTTGTGATGGAGCTGACCTCACAGTTTCAGACCGTCCACGGGACAGCAGAGCTCACAACCTCCGCCCTGCGGCAGAAGGGCCTGGCGGAGCTTTTTGCCGACTTCTGCATCCAAAGAAGCGGCGGCACGGAACCGAACGAAGCCGAGCTCGCCGTTTTGCACAGAGCCGCTGCCCTGGCGGAAAACGCTGACACGGCTCTGGAACCAGCGCCGGAGCAAATTGAACAGGTGCTCCGCGAGGCAGGAAGGGGGGCAGATACATGAGACCGCTGCGACTGGAAATGACGGCCTTCGGCTCCTACGCCGAACACACGGTGGTTCCCTTTGCGGACCTGGACCGGGGGCTCTATCTCGTCACCGGCGACACCGGCGCGGGCAAGACCACCATCTTCGACGCAATCGTTTTCGCCCTCTACGGCAAGGCCAGCGGCAAGGACCGGTCAGCTGAGATGATGCACAGCGATCTGACCGAGAAGTCTGAAGACACCGTGGTGGAGCTGATCTTCTCTCAGGCGGGCCGAACCTGCACCGTCACCCGGAGGATCCACTTTCCCAAAAAGCGGAAGGCTGCGGGCGGTTACGGAGACGCGGAGATTCAGGCCACACTGACCGGCGAGGGGCTGGACCCCGTGGAGGGGGCCACCCGGGTCAGCGCCGCCTGCGAGGCCCTTCTGGGCCTGAACGCGGAGCAGTTCCGCAAGATCGTGATGCTGGCCCAGGGAGAGTTTCGGGACTTTCTCAAGGCCGACAGCGAGAAAAAAACGGAAATTCTGGGCAAGCTCTTTGACAGTGCGCCCTACGTTTGGTATCAAAAACTGCTCGACGCCGCCCGGAAGCAGTTGGAGCAGGTCCGCGCAGCGGACAGGGAGCGGCTGCGGCTGGTGCTGGAGCATCAGCTTGTCCTGCCCCCCGAGGCCGATCCCGCCTGCTTTACCCCCGGCGCACCGGGACTTCTGGAGGCGCTGGACGGTCTGATCCGCCGCGAAGAGGCCGACCGCGTCGCATGCACGGATGCGCTGAAGGATAAGCAGGCCGCCCGTGACAGGCTTCTTGTCCGTCAGGAGTCGGCAAGGACACTGAACGCTGAGCTGGATCGCCTGGACCGGACGAAGCAGCGGGTGGCAGAGCTGGACGCCCTGGCCGGGATCATGCAGGACCGACAAAAACAGTGGACATTGGCCGAGCTTGCCCTGCACCGGGCGCAGCCCGCCCTGCGGCGGGCCGCGGAAGCCGCGGCCGCGCGACAAAGCGCCGAAGCGCTCTGCGCGCAGCTCCGGGACAAATTAACGGTCCAGACTACCCTCCATGAAGAAGCGGCCGCGGCCCTGGCCGGGGGAAGCCGACTGCGTGACCGGCTGCGCGAGCTGGACGCGGCGCTGGGGACCATGCAGGGTCAGCTCGCGCTGTTTGACGAGCTGGAGCGGCAGCAGGTGGCAGCAAAGACGGCGACCGAGGCCCGGGAGCGGCTGGATGGCGCGCTGGAGGCACTGGCGGAACAGCAGGCTGCGCAGGAGCAGGAACGTATGACACTTCGGCAGCGGCTGAACGCGCTGGAGGGCACAGACGCCGCACTGGAACGGTGCAGACAGGATGCAGCCCGGACCGGGGACGCGCTGGCTGCCTTTGCTGGCGAAAGGGGCTTCGCCTACTGGCTGGGCTGGATGCGGACGCGAGACGCACAGATCGCCCGGGCCGCCGCCGCCCTTGAAGCACAGACCGCGGCCTATCTGCAAGCCCGGAACCATGTGGAGGCGCTGAATCAGCGGTTCATCGCAGGGCAGGCGGGACTTCTGGCTGAGCGGGTCCGTGCCGTGCTTCGGACCGGGCAGACAGCGAGCTGCCCGGTCTGCGGGCAGGCGGTCTGTACCGCCCAACAGAACGGCCTGGTACCGTTACCGGCCGACACACCGTCCGAAGAGGCGGTCAAGGCCGCACAGGCCGAGGTCAAGGCAAGGGAGACGGCATGGAACGCGGCCAAGGACAGGCTGAACGAGCAGCAGGCACGGCAGCAGAGCAACCGGGAACGGCTGGTCACGCAGGTTCGCGCCTATCGCCCCGACTGCGAAAGCTGGGAGACGCTGGACGCTCCCGGCTGGCTGGAGGCCGTTACGGAGAGCCTGCGAACCGAAGACGCAAAGGCCGCGGCGGCTCTGAGGAGCGCCGCCCGGCAGCAGCGCGAGCAGACCGCCCTGCGGGAGGCTCTGAACGCCCTGGAGGTCCAGGCAAAGCTGCTTCAGACCGAAGCGGAGCAGACCCGGATGGCCCGGGAACAGGAGGCCGGAAGGGCGGCGGCAGCGGTGGGTCAATGCCACGCACTGCAAAACCAGCTTGCATATGAAAGCCGCGTCGAAGCGGAGCGTTTACGAACAAACTGGCAGGCAGAGGCCCTTCGGCTCCGGACCGAGCTGGATGCCCTGACCGCTTCGGAAAAGTCCGCCGCCGAGCAGGCAGCCTCCCTGCGGGGCAGACTGGAAAGCGCCGCACGCACTTGCTCAGACCGGCAGGCAGAAGCGGAGCTTTCCGCCGCAGCCCGTGCAGCTGCGCTGGCGGAAACGGGCTTCGCGGACGAGGACGTTGTCCGGTCGGCGCTCGCCCCCATGGGGCAGACCGACGGTGAACAGTGGCTCCGGACGGAGCAGGCAGCTCTGCTCTCCTACGCCCATGAGCGGGAGACCTGCGCTGCACAGGCGACAGAGCTCACAGAGAAGACCGCGGGCAGGACCAGAGCGGACCTGAACACCCTGGAAACCGATTTCGCCGTGGTCGATGCCGCCTGCAAAGCGCTTGAGACGCAGCTCCGCGCATTGGACGGGACATACAATGCCCACGTCCGTGTCCGTGCTCAGGCCGCGGATGCCCTGGCCGCACTGGCCGCCACGGACGGTGCCTGGGCAACCCTGGACCGACTGGGCGGCTTTGCCGCCGGCACGGCTGGACAGGGCGGCAAGCTGAGCTTTGCGCGTTACGTGATGGGCGCGGTCTTTCGGGAGATTCTGGAGCTGGCCAACCGTCGGCTGGACGTAATCAGCGGCGGACGTTACGAACTGGTCCACAAGGCCGAGGCAGACCGGGCCAGCGCCAAGGCGGGGCTGGAGATTGATATTCTCGACCTGAGCACCGGCAAGCGTCGGCCCTCGGCCAGTCTCTCCGGCGGGGAAGCATTCTACACCTCTTTGGCGCTCGCCCTCGGGTTATCGGATGTGGTTCAGAGCCACGCGGGCGGGATGCGGCTGGAAGCCCTGTTCATCGACGAAGGCTTCGGCACGCTGGATGACGACATGCTGGACAACGCGCTGGCCGTTCTGAACGGTCTGACCCAGGGCGACCGTCTGGTGGGGATCATTTCCCATGTGGACAAGCTCGACGCCAGCATTCCCAGAAAGATCGTGGTGAAAAAAGGCCCCCGCGGGAGCTCCTTATCTCTGGTTCTTTAAAATCAGCCGCATCGCCGCGCACTGCGCGCCGATGCGGCTCCGTCTTTTTCGTTCGCTATGTACCCGCTCTGCTGTGCAGATCCCGCTCCGCTCGGGCGAGAGCGCTCAGCGAGAGCTCCCCGGCGAGCTTGAACAGGGCGTCGGATAATACGGTTTCCACTGTACGCTCCGCCGAAGCGGCAACCTTCGTATAGAACTCGGCGGTTTTATCATCGAGTAAGACGGTATAAGAAACCATATATACCTCCCTCCACGAGGGCATTTTAGTTGAAAAACGCGCGTTTCAAATGGGGATTCCGGTGATCGGATGAACGCAGAAAACACGCCGCAGGGGCGCCCAACGACTGAACGATAACCGGAATCGCATTTTGCGTTCGGAATATGACCGCTTGCATAGCGCGTGGTACAATCCATCCTATGCCCGAGGTTGACAAACGTGATATAATATATAAAGCATTTTAATCAGTCTGGAAAGGAAGATGAAGACTATGGCGAATGAGAAAAAAATGGACAAGAAGGTCGAACAGATCACCGATATGGAGGTAGACTTTGCCCAGTGGTTCACCGACGTATGCAAGAAAGCGGAGCTCATTGACTACTCCTCCGTCAAGGGCCTCTTTATCTATCGTCCTTACGGCTACGCCATCTGGGAAAACATCCAGAAAGTCTTGGACACGGAGTTCAAAAAGAACGGCGTAGAAAATGTCTACATGCCCATGCTGATCCCCGAAAACCTGCTCCAAAAGGAAAAGGACCACGTGGAGGGCTTCGCGCCTGAGTGCGCATGGGTCACCATGGGCGGCAGCGAGAAGCTGGAAGAGCGTCTGTGTATCCGACCCACCTCCGAAACCTTGTTCTGTGAGCATTTTCGTAATGTAATCCATTCGCACCGGGATCTGCCCATGAAATACAATCAGTGGTGCTCCGTGCTCCGCTGGGAGAAGACCTCCCGCCCCTTCCTCCGCCACAGGGAGTTCCTCTGGCAGGAGGGCCACACCATGCACGCCACTGCTGAGGAGGCCGCGGACTTCACAAGGACCATGCTCAACGTTTACGCCGACTTCTGCGAGAATGTGCTGGCCATGCCTGTCACCCGCGGGCAGAAAACCGAAAAGGAGAAGTTTAACGGCGCCGAGGCTACCTACACCATCGAGTGCATGATGCACGACCGCAAGGCCCTCCAGGCCGGCACCTCTCACTTCTTCGGCGACGGCTTTGCCAAAGCCTTTGACATCACCTTTACCAACAAGGACAACCAGCGTGTCAATCCCTTTCAGACTTCCTGGGGCGTCTCCACCCGCCTGATCGGCGGCATCATCATGACGCACGGCGACAACAACGGTTTGGTCCTGCCCCCGAAGATTGCCCCCGTCCAGGTCATCGTGGTTCCCGTCGCCCAGCACAAGCCCGGCGTCATTGAGGGCGCGACAGCCCTGATGAACCGTCTGCTGGCCGCAGGCGTGCGCGTCAAGATCGATACCTCCGACAACTCCCTCGGCTGGAAGTGTGCGGAGTATGAGATGAAGGGCGTTCCCCTCCGCCTGGAAATGGGCCCGCGCGACATGGAGAACGGCCAATGTGTTCTGGTCCGCCGCGACAACGGCGAGAAGACCGTGGTCCCCGTGGACGAGCTGGAGGCCAAAGTGGAAGAGCTCCTGCAGGCCGTTCATGACGGACTATTCGCCAGAGCGAAAAAGAACCTGGACGAGCACATCTATGAAGCCCATTCTTTGGCCGAAGCCAAGGCCCTCCAGGAGGAGCACGGCGGCTTCATCAAGACCATGTGGTGCGGCGACGAGGCCTGTGAGATCAAAATGAAGGAAGAAGCAGGGATGTCTTCCCGCTGCATGCCCTTCGCCCAGGAGCACCTCGACGACGTTTGCCCAGTCTGCGGCAGAAAGGCGGTCAAGTCCATTCTCTGGGGCGTAGCATACTAAATGATATCATGAAACAATAAAAGTATCTATTCAGTAGCCCCATCTGTCATTTCGAACGAAGTGAGAAATCCGTTCCAATTTGCGTAGATAATACGGATTTCTCGGCGATGAATCGCCTCGAAATGACAGGATACTGAACAGATACCAATAAAAAATGAAAAACGAAAGAATGAGGGAACCGGTCAGGAGCCCTCATTCTTTTCGTTTTGATTCTCTCTTGCGCGCGTCATACATATCTAATAAAACGCTTTCACAAGATTTGCGAGGCAGATTCGCGCCGAACGAGGCGGAGGACGCAGGCGGGCTTGACGCCCGGCAAGGATGACAACGAACGATTGCACAAATCTAACCGCAAAGATATGAAGTGGTTTTATTCGATCATCGTATCAGCGTTCATAATCGAACTCAAAATCATAGATGCTCACGGTGTCGCCGTCCTGAATGCCCATTTCCTCCAGCCTTTCAAAGAGGCCGGACTTGCGGAGCTGGCGGTCGAAATACATTCTGGATTCGTAGTCCGCAAAATTGATATCATTGATGAGCTGGGCAAGCCATTGACCGGAGATGACCCAGGTATCGCCGTAGTGCTGGACGTTCAGATCCTCCGCCTCTCCCGCCTCGGCCAGCGGCTTCACGTAGTCGGCCTCATAGACCGTCACGGGAGGCAGGTCCCGGAGCTTGCCCGCCACGGTGCGCATGAGCTGCTTCGTCCCCTGGGTCGTGGCAGCAGAGATCTCGTAGAGCTCCAGACCCTGCGCCTCGACGTGAGCGCGCAGGCGCTCCAGGTTGTCGCTGTCCGGGGGCAGAAGGTCCAGCTTATTGGCCGCCACGATCATCGGCCTGGCGGCCAGCTCCGGGGAATATTCGGCAAGCTCGCGGTTGATCTTCTCAAAATCCTCCACCGGGTCCCGGCCCTCGGAGCCGGAGACATCCACAATGTGGACGATCAGGCGGCAACGGTCGATGTGCCGCAGAAAGTCGTGACCCAGACCCGCGCCCTCGGCCGCCCCTTCAATGATGCCGGGGATGTCCGCCATGACGAAGGAAACACCCTCGTCCACCCAGATTACACCCAGATTGGGGTACAGCGTGGTAAAATGGTAGTTGGCAATCTTCGGATGGGCGTTGGAGGTCACGGAAAGCAGCGTGGATTTGCCCACGTTGGGGAAACCAACCAGTCCCACATCGGCCAGGAGCTTCAGCTCCAGGACGACCTCATGCTCTTCCCCGGGAAGGCCCGCCTTAGCGAAGCGGGGGACCTGCCGGGTGGGGGTGGCAAAGTGCTTGTTGCCCCAGCCGCCGCGCCCGCCCCTGCAAAGGACGTATTCGTTAAGGTCGGACATATCCTGGATCACGGCCCCGGTCTCGGCGTCCCTGATGACAGTGCCCCGGGGGACCTTGATGACAAGGTTCTCGCCGCGCTTACCCGCCCGGCGTCCGCCCTCGCCATCCTGGCCCGCAGGGGCTTGGTACTTGCGCTTATAGCGGAAGTCCATCAGGGTCGACATATTGTCGTCCACCCGGACGATGATGGAGCCGCCGTGACCGCCGTCTCCGCCGTCCGGCCCGCCGGCCGCCACGTATTTCTCCCGGTGGAAGGCCACCGCCCCGTTGCCGCCGTTGCCGGCCTTCACAAATATCTTTACCTTATCAACAAACATCTTGAAACCGCCTCCTTCTACCGCATCCGTCACACGCATGCGGCAAACTGCTCAATCCTGCGTAGGGCGGGCTGACCCAGCCCGCCGGAGCCGCCGTACGCAAATTCGGCACACGGCCGGTAATACGCCAAAGGCCGGAACACGTTTATGTTCCGGCCCTGTGACTGTTCTTACTGCTCTGCGTAAACGGAGCACATCTTGCGATCCTTGCCCATGCGCTCGAACTTGACCTTACCGTCGATCAGAGCAAACAGGGTGTCGTCGCTGCCGATCCCGACATTGTGACCGGGATGAATATGGGTGCCTCTCTGGCGAACCAGAATGTTGCCGGCCAGAACAAACTGACCGTCAGCCCGCTTCACGCCAAGCCGCTTGGACTCGGAATCACGGCCGTTCTTGGTGGAGCCGCCGCCCTTCTTGTGAGCGAAGAACTGGAAACCGATTTTCAGCATTTGTTACACCTCCATAACTTCGATATAATCAGGATAATCGTCCCTGAGCGCGCCAAGCGTCAGCATCATCCCGGCTAAAACAGCCTGAACCGCTTCTTCATTTTCGCACCTGGCAGGGAGTGTCAGGGTGACGGTGGCATCGCCATCGTTCACCTTGGTTTTTGCCGATTCGCCCAGCACATCCCGGATGGTCGCGTCGGCAAAGGTGACAGCCGCGGAGACCGCCGCGCAGACCACGTCTGCGCCGGCCTCGGCATACCCACTGTGGCCTGAGACAGAGAATCCGGTGATTCTCCCCTCCTGATCGAAAAACTCTGCCTTGATCATGGGAATCAAGCGTGGATCTTTTCGATCTTAACCTTGGTGTAGGGCTGTCTGTGGCCGCGGAGGGACTTGCTGTCCTTCTTGGGACGGTACTTGAAGACGGTGACTTTCTTGGCCTTGCCGTTCTTCAGGACCTTGGCCTCGACGGAAGCGCCGCCGACCACGGGTGTACCGAACCTGGAGTTCTCGCCGTCCACAATGGCCAGCACCTGATCAAAGGTGACGGTGTCGTCGGCATTGACGTTCAGCTTCTCGATGAAGAGCTCGTCGCCCTCGCTGACGTTGTATTGCTTACCACCGGTAACGATAATCGCCTGCATAACAATTCTCTACCTTTCTGTAGTCTCGCTCTGGGGGTGACAGGGCATACCTGTACTTCTACCCTTTCAATGCGGCTCGTACAATATACCACATGCCCGATAAAATGTCAATCACTTTTTCGTTTTTTTATAACAAGGACCGCCGAACGGATGCTTTTCCTTAATCATTTCGCAGGGCCGACATACCTTTGCCCGTTGACGGGATGCTGGCTGGCATCGCAGCGGTCTCGCAGATACCTCTTTGTGTTGCGATTGTGAAGAGGGTATCTCCAAGCTGCGTCAGCACAACGCCGAGCATATTCAGTTGATCGACCGTCATCCTGGCTGCAAGCAGATTGGCAAGCGCCGTGATTGCCGCTGTCAACTCACATGGATTCATTCCCCAATCACCTCTCTTTCAGCATATGCCGAACACATGCTTCTATGCCGAACACATGCTTCGGCGTATAGGTTCCGCGCGAATCGGAAATCCTAAGTCCATCATGTCTGGAGGGATCTTATGAATTCGCTTGGTGTAATCCTGACATCGCTGCTTTCGGTCGCCGTTCTCTTTCTGATGGCAAAGATCATGGGTCACAAGCAGATCGCGCAGCTGGACTTATTTGATTATATTGCCGGTATCACAATCGGCTCCATTGGTGCGGAGCTTGCAACCGAGCTGGAGGAACCGTTGAAGCCCCTGATTGCCCTGCTGATCTACGGCGGCGTCACCTTTGGCTTCAGTATGCTCACCAGCAAATTCCCGAGAATGAGAAAATATATCAACGGCTCTCCCACAGTCATTCTGAACGCCGGAAAGCTCTATCGCAAAAACATGAGAAAAGCCAAGCTGGAGCTGAGTGAATTCATGGTGATGTGCCGCGAAGAAGGTTTTTTTAACCTCGACGACATTCAAACCGCAATCTTTGAGTACAACGGTCGCCTGACCATCCTCCCCGTCAGCAGCAAGCGCCCCACAACGCCCACAGACATCGGCCTTTCGCCTCAGCAGGAGACGATCAACGCAGAGGTCATCATGGACGGCAGAATCCTCGGAGAAAACCTGAAACGCATGGGCCTCGACGCCAACTGGCTTCAGAAGAAGCTGGAGGAACAGGGCTTCCACAGTGCGAAAGAGGTCTTTTTGGGCCTTTGCAGCACAGACCACAAGCTTTCTCTTTTTAAGGGTGAATAGTATTTCGTTCCGCCGCACGGCAAGACTCCCCCTATGATGCCTGTGATTGCTCACTGGCATCATAGGGGGAGCAGATGATTATTGCGGAAGCCTCAGTCTCTGACTGTCACCCGGCACGATTTTGCCCCGCGCTCCGGTGAACGGCATGGAGAGACGTCCGTGACGTTCCTTCTCAGTTTTCCGCCAGCTTCCGGTACTTCCGGTACTGCTCGGCGCAGAAGTTCTTCGCATGCTCCATGAGGGCGTCGGCTTCCTCCGGGAAGCTTCTGCGCAGGGACGCGTAACGGACCTCGCCGTTGAGGAACTCCTCGAGCGGCATGGAGGGCTCCTTGCTGTCGAGCTGGAAGGGGTTCTGTCCGGCTTCCTTCAAAGCGGGGCTGTAACGGTACAGGAACCAGTAACCGCTGTTCACGGCCAGCTTGGCCTCCTCGGTGGAGTAGCCCATGCCCTTGACGATGCCGTGATTGATGCAAGGCGCATAGGCAATAATCAAAGAGGGACCCTTGTGGGCAACGGCTTCCTTGATCGCTTTGATGGCCTGATTGGGATTGGCGCCCAGAGCAATGGAGGCGACATAGACATTGCCGTACTCCGCCGCGAGCATGCCGAGGTCCTTCTTGCCGGTCTTTTTGCCGGAGGCGGCAAACTGCGCGACCGCTCCAACAGGCGTCGCCTTGGAGGCCTGACCGCCGGTGTTGGAATAGACCTCAGTATCCACCACAAGGATGTTTACGTCGACGCCGGAGGCAAGGACATGGTCCAGGCCGCCATAGCCGATATCATAGGCCCAACCGTCGCCGCCATACATCCACATGCTCTTTCGGACAAAGTGTTCGCAGTTGTCCTTCATATAGTCGACGGCTTCGCCGGTATCAGCGGTGGCGTCCAGGGCGGAGAGGACCGCGTCGGCCAGCTCACGTGCCCGCTCGTCATCTTCATAGCCTGCCAGCCAGTTTTCCAGCGCCTGTCTGAGTGCCGCATCCTTGGCGTCAACCAAGTATTCCTTTACCTTGGACGCCAGGGCGAAACGCTGTTGCTGAACACTCAAAACCATGCCAAGGCTGTACTCGGCATTGTTCTCGAACAGAGAGTTGGAGATTGCCGGGCCATGACCGCGGCTGTTGGTGGTGTAGGGATAGCTCGGGATGGAGAAGCCCCAGGCCTGGGTGCAGCCGGTGGCGTTCGCGATGATCATGCGGTCTCCGTAAAGCTGGGTCAGCAGCTTCATATAGGCCGTCTCGCCGCAGCCGGCACAGGCGCCGGAGAACTCCAGCAGGGGCTGCTCGAACTGGCTGCCCTTGGCAGAGAACTTATCCATAGGATTCTTCTTCTCGCTCAGCTTCATGCTGAACTCCCAGTTCTCAGCCTGGGAGAGCTGGCTGGCAATGGGCTTCATGGTCAATGCCTTGTCCTTGGCCAGGCAGGCCGTGACGCAGGTGCCGCAGCCGGTGCAGTCGAGCGGATCGACCTGCAGACGGTAACGCAGGCCCTCAAAGCCTTTGCCCTTGGCTTCGTTCGTAATATAGGTTTCGGGAGCTGCCGCGACTTCTTCCGCGTTCAGCAGGAAGGGACGGATGGCGGCATGGGGGCAGTAGAAGGAGCACATGTTGCAGCCGATGCACTTGGAAGCGTCCCATTCGGGTACGAACGCAGCGAAGCCGCGCTTCTCATACTTGGCGGTGCCGATGGGCACAGTGCCGTCAGCCATGTCCTTCCAGGCGCTGACGGGCAGCTGGTCGCCACGCTGGTCATTGACCATGCGCATGATGGTCTTGATGTACTCGGGCTGGTTCTCGTTGACGGGCTTCTCCTCGTCGGGCAGCTCGGCCCAGGCCGGATCCACATGCTGCTCCACGATGCCGTCAAGACCGCGGTCCACGGCGGTGTAGTTCATGTTCAGGACCTTTTCGCCCTTCTTGCCGTAGGTCTTGGTGATGGCGTCCTTCATATAGCGAACAGCGTCGTCGATGGGCAGAACGCCGGAGAGCTTGAAGAACGCAGATTGCAGAACGGTATTGGTGCGGTTGCCCAGACCGATCTCCGCCGCGATATTGGTGGCATTGATGGTATAGAACTTGATGTTGCGCTGGGCAAGAATCCGCTTGAGCTTGTTGGGCAGGTTGGCGACCAGCTCCTCACCCTCCCAGACAGTGTTCAACAGGAAGGTGCCGTTGGGCTTAATCTCATTGACGATGTCGTACTTCTTGACGTAGCTCTCGTTGTGGCAGGCCACGAAGTCCGCCATTGTGACATAGTAGGTGGACAAAATGGGATTATGGCCGAAGCGCAGGTGGCTCTTAGTCACGCCGCCGGACTTTTTGGTGTCGTACTCAAAATAGGCCTGCACATACTGGTCGGTGTTGTCGCCGATGATCTTAATGGAGTTCTTGTTGGCACCAACGGTACCGTCGGAGCCGAGACCCCAGAACTTGCAGGAGATTGTCTTCTCGTCGGCCGTGACAATGTTCTCACCAACCGTCAGAGAGTGGTTCGTCAAATCGTCCGTAATACCGACGGTGAAGTGATCCTTGCGCGTTTCGACCATATTGTCAAAGACAGCCTTCATCATGGCAGGGGTGGTGTCCTTGGAGGACAGGCCGTAGCGGCCGCCCAGCAGAACAGGACGGTTCTCGCGGTTGAAAAGCACGCCTGCAACATCCTCGTACAAAGGCTCTCCGTTTGCGCCGGCTTCCTTGGTGCGATCGAGAACGGTCAGCACCTTGCAGGTTTCCGGAATGGCCCTGAGAAGATGCTCGGCAGAGAAGGGACGGTAGAGATGCACCTGAACAAATCCCGCCTTGCAGCCCTGGGCGTTCAGGTAGGTCACGACTTCCTTGAGGCAGTCGGAAACGCTGCCCATGGCGACCACGACGTACTCTGCGTCGGGCGCGCCGTAGTAGTTAAACAACTGATAATCGCGGCCCGTCAGGGCATTGATCTTCGCCATATAGTCCTCAACGATGCCGGGAACCGCGTCGTAGTAGGGGTTGACGGCCTCGCGGCACTGGAAGGCGGTGTCGGGGTTCTGCACGGTGGAACGCATGACAGGGCGCTCACTGTTCAAAGAGCGCTTGCGGAAACGGTGCAGAGCTTCCTTGTCCACGAGCTTTGCCAGATCGGCAAAATCCAGCACGTCGATCTTCTGGATCTCATGAGAGGTACGGAAGCCGTCGAAGAAGTGCATAAACGGGACACTTGACTTGATGGCGGACAGGTGGGAGATCGCAGCCAGATCCATACACTCCTGCACGCTGGAGGAGGCCAGCATGGCAAAGCCGGTCTGGCGGCAGGCCATGACGTCGGACTGATCTCCGAAGATGGAGAAGAAGCTGGTACCAAGAGTTCTTGCAGCGACGTGAATGACGCCCGGGAGCAGCTGACCGGCAATGCGGTAGAGCGGCGGAACCATCAGCATCAAGCCCTGGGATGCTGTGTAGCTTGTGGAAAGCGCGCCGCATTCCAGGCTGCCGTGCATGGCGCCACAGGCGCCAGCCTCGCTCTGCATTTCCACCAGCTTGACCGGATGGCCAAACATGTTTTTCATGCCGTTTGCGGCCCAAACGTCCACATGCTCCGCCATCGGGCTGGAGGGCGTGATGGGATAGATCGTTGCCACCTCTGTAAACGCATAACTTGCGTATGCGGCGGCTTCATTTCCGTCCATGGTTTTCTTTTTCATAAGATGCCTGATCATTCCTTTCATAAATATGCTGAGGCGTCAAACAGAAACTCTGCCACCCCATGATCGTCAGATGAAAGTGTCCTTCTTCAGCTTTCCCATCTTTCAAGCGAACCGCCCGTCTTGGCGTTTACCACTTCAGGTGCCGGGATGAAACATCTTCATCCTGATCATTATACACGGTATTTGCGATAATGTCAATTTAAAAACTCTTATCCCGTCGGAAAACAAGCAATCATGTTGAACCGGCTCAGCACTCCCGTAGTACGCTGTAACACGTAATGAATGAACCTTCTGCAGCAGTCGGTGCAACCTATCGCTTCCAGTGATCCATCGACCCTCGAACGAAAAGCTGATTCGAACCGTCCGCAATAACTCTATTCACTTGCCTGTTGAAAAACGAACAGGTCTGGCCCCGATTATCTGTCATTCTTCTTGACAGGGCGTACCAATTTGTGCTCGCCGGGTATATACTTGATGCGAACTTTTTCCCCTGTTCCATACTCCACCGAGTTTAAAAGGCTCATCGGGCTTTCCCGCAGTTCGCCGGTCTCATCTCTGTATTCGACATAGGTCATATAAGAGGACGATGCGGTATCAGGGTCCCACGACTCCACCACCCTGGAAACGACGGCGTCGGTTTCAGTTCCTTTCGCATCTATTTTTTTCTTTTCTGAGAAGGCTTACCGTTTGAAAACAAAAAAGTGTTAGTCGCAAAGTGAGGACCTGAGTAAAAACTGATGGTTTTGGCATA
>CALYTU010000007.1 GCA_945487445.1 uncultured Clostridia bacterium
TTATCAAAACGATAGGTTAGCACTCTTTATCTCCGAGTGCTAACCTGTTATAGCATGTTTCGTCTGCATGACAACCCAATCTTTGTATATTTTCTGTGATGCAGATGGTGAGTGGAATACATATCCGCAATGCTGTCATTACAGGTATCTGTTCTTCTGGAGCGGCCCGCGTGATACACTGCTGTTCTTTGCTTTCCATCTTCAGAATGGTCCGGAACTGGGTCTCATAGAGCTCCCGATAGACGCCGTTTTGCGCCAGCAGGGTCTCATGTGTGCCCGACTCGGCGACGGTGCCGCCCTGGACCACGAGAATACGGTCAGCTTTCAGGATTGTAGACAGCCGGTGGGCGATGACGATGGAGGTCCGGCCCTGCATCAGATGCTCCAGCGCCTCCTGGATGGCGTTTTCCGAGATGGAGTCCAGGGCGGAAGTGGCTTCGTCTAAAATCAGAATGCGCGGGTCCTTCAGAATAACGCGGGCAATGGAAAGACGCTGCTTTTCACCGCCGGAGAGCTTCAGGCCCCGGTTGCCCACCACGGTATCATAGCCGTCGGGCTGGCTGTGGATATAGCTGTGAATGTTGGCGATCCGGCAGGCGCGTTCCAGCTCGCCGTCGGTGGCGTCCGGCTTGGCGTATAACAGGTTTTCCCGGATGGTCCCGTTGAAGAGGTAGCTCTCCTGGGTTACCACGCCCACGTTGGTGCGCAGGTATTTCAGGTCCATGTCCCGCACATCCACGCCGCCGATCGTCACCCGCCCGCCCAGAACGTCGTAGAGCCTGGGGATCAGGTTCACAACCGTAGACTAGCCGGAGCCCGATGGGCCGACAATGGCATACATCTTTCCCGCGGGTACGGTGAAGTCGATGTCCGTCAGCAGGGGCTTTTCCGGATCGTAGGTAAAGGCGACATGCTCATAACGGATGTCGGCGTTTTTCAGATCCGGCTTTTTTCCGTTGTCCTTAGAGACAATGGGGGTTGTCATATCAAAATAATTGAAGATTCGCGTGAAGAGAGCCAGAGACCGCGTGAAATCTACCTGAATATTCAAAAGGCTCTGCACCGGGCGGTAGAGGCGGTTGATCAAAGCCACCGTGGCGGTGATCGTGCCCACGGTGAGGGTCGTGTCAGAGCGGGCGATGATCAGCCACCCGCCTGCGAAATAGATCAGAAGCGGGCCGAGTTGTGTGAGCATGCCCATGATGACGCCGAACCACTTGCCGCTGCGCTGCTCCTTGAGGTTGAGCTTGGTGACTTCTCCGTTGAGCATCACAAAGCGAGCGTATTCCGACCCACCAGCGCCTCGTCGACGATCCGCCCTGTGATGATAGAGGGCAGCAGGCCGACGGTTGCGGAGAGCAGGATCGCCAGAAAGACCAGGAGAAACTGCGGCCAGTAGGGCTTGAGATATGAGATAATGCGTATAAGCAGACCGCGGGTGACGCGGGGCTTGTTTTTCTTTTCTTCCTCGGTGAGGAAGCCGCGCGGACCGAGACCGCCGGGACCGGACATTATAATCACTCCTTTCGCAGCGGCCACTACGAGGTGGCTGAACAGATTCCGGTACCGTTCCTATCATATCAGAATCATTTTGATTTGTAATCTGAAAAATCCCGTTGCAAAATTCGGCATTCTGTGATAGGGTAAAAAAGAAAAGCGAGGTGGTTGCATGAAACGGAACTGGAAGCTCCTTTCAGCTCTGGTTGTGACCGGATTATGGCTTTGGTTCATCTATGCGCGCTCGGCAAAGCCGGCTGATGTTTCGGACGAGGAAAGCGGCGTAGTGCTGGACTTTTTAATCCGGTTGTTTCCGTTTATCAATATGAAAATTGTGCGCAAGCTGGCGCATTTTACAGAGTATTTCATTCTCGGCGGCCTGCTTTATCTGGACTGGCGCCTTCTCAATCGCGGCCGGGTCATTCTGCCCCTCGGGGCTGGACTGATTTTCGCCGCCGCCGATGAGTATTTGCAGACCTTTATCCCCGGACGAAGCGGGGAAATTCTGGACACGCTGCTTGATTTTTGCGGAGTTGCCGCTGCCGTCACGGCCGCGCTGCTGCTCCGCCGCAGGAGGGGAGGAAGAAACTGTTGACGGAAGAACAAAAACTCCCTTCGATCCATCAGGGACATCGGCAGCGGATGCTGGAGACCTATCTTTCCGGCGGCCTTGACGGTTTTTCCGACGTGCAGGTGCTGGAATTCCTTCTGGGCTACGGCATTCCGCGCCAGGATGTCAACGAGCTCGCCCATGCGCTGCTGCGGGAATTCGGGTCGTTGCACCGCGTTTTTGAGGCCACAGATGCGCAGCTCATGCATGTTACGGGCGTTGGCAGACGGACCGCGGCGCTGTTGCGTCTGATTCCGGATCTCTGGGCAAGAACCGAGCAGTCCCGCCTGAATGGGACGCTGTACCTGCGTAGCACTGCCGAGCTCGGCCGTTATCTGGCTGCTAGAGCGGAGGGACTTTTGGAGGAGCGTGTCTGGCTGCTCTCGCTGGATGCCAAATGCAAGGTCATAGAGTGCCGCGAGCTCGGCCGCGGCTCCGTCAATTCCGTCAATCTGCCCCTTCGCAGACTGCTGGAGACCGCACTGCTGTCAAACGCCACAAGCGTCATCCTCGCCCACAACCACACCTCCGGAACGCTCCTGCCCTCGCTGGAGGATATTGAGTACACCCGCGCTGCCGCTCGGACCCTGTCCGCGGTGGACGTGATTCTTGCCGACCACTTCATTGTCGGCAACCATAGCTATGTTTCCATGCGCGCAAGTCACATGCTCCCTGAGTTATGAATTGACGCCCTTTTCCCGAAAGCCTTTTGCTTCGGGAAAAGGGTCCTCTTTTCGCCCTGGCGCATAGAATGGCCGGGAGGGATTAATATGCTTGATATGTATTTTACCGTGCGTTCCGTCACGCCGGCGCAGAAGGGGCGTGACGCGCTCAACCGTGCCGGGGTGCGCTGCCGGATGCTTCGCGCGCCGCGCGCCATTGCGCAGAACGGGTGCGCCTACGCGCTGGCAGTCCGTGCTGTCGACGGTCAGGACGCCGCGCTGCTGCTGGATCGTGCAGGGGTTGAGACGGAGGGGGCGTGGCAGCGTTTGCAGGACGGCAGCTTTATGAGGGCGTGGGTATGATCTATTTGGACAACGCTGCGACGAGCCTGCAAAAACCGCCGCAGGTTGCGCAAGCAGTGCTCCGCGCCATGCAGACCTGCGCCAATCCCGGGCGCGGCGGTCACGCGTCGGCGGCCCGGGCGGAGGAGACGGTCTATCGGACCCGTTCGCTCGCCGCCCGCTACTTCGGGCTGGAGCCGGAGCAGGTCTGTTTCACTGCCAATGCCACCGAGGGGCTGAACATTGCCCTGCGCACGCTCATCCAACCGGGGGATCGCGTGGTCATCTCAGGCTTGGAACACAACGCCGTGACGCGGACGCTGGCTGCCCTCGGCGCGGAGATCGAGGCGGTCAAGGCTCCGCTTTTTGATCAGGACGCCTGGCTTTCGGGCTTTGCCGCCGCGCTGAGTCCGCAAACACGGGCGGTTGTGTGCCTGCACGTTTCCAATGTGTTTGGCGCGCAGCTGCCTGTGGCGGAGTTGGGTGCGCTCTGCGACGCGCAGGGCGTGCCCTTTGTGGTGGATGCGTCGCAGTCTGCAGGCCTTCTGCCCGTCCGGCCGTCGGATTGGAACGCGGCCTTTACTGCCATGCCGGGCCACAAGGGCCTGCTCGGTCCGCAGGGCACCGGTCTGCTGCTTTGCCGGACCCAGCCCGCGCCGATCCGCTATGGCGGAACCGGAAGCCGTTCCAGGGACCAGACTATGCCTGAGGACCTCCCGGATCGCCTGGAGGCAGGAACCCTGAATGTGCCCGGTATCGCGGGTCTGGGCGCCGGGCTGGCGTTTCTGGGGGCGCAGGACCCGGCAGGCCTTCTCGGTCGGGAGCGTGAGCTGCTGCGCTATGCCAGAGCAGGTCTGGAACAGCTGGGGGCCAGAGTTTGGTCGGGGCCGGGCCAGGTGGGCGTCCTGTCCTTTCAACTTCCGGGAAAAGACTGTGAAGAGACTGCCGCTGCCTATGCAGACCGGGGGATTGCCCTGCGCGCCGGCCTCCACTGCGCGCCTCTGGCCCATCAAACCGCCGGGACACTGACGGAGGGGACGGTGCGCCTGTCCCTTTCCGTATTCTCGCAGCAATCGGATATTACGGCTTTTCTCAACGCCACAAAGAGAATTCTGCCGCTTGCCTGAATGTGAACAAGGGAAGGACGGTTCTTTCTGACAAAGAAACAGTCGGAAAGAACCGTCTGAGTTGAAAAGATTGCCTGTTGCGTCTTGTTTCACAACGCAAAAAAACGTCTTGTTTCACAACGAAAAAAACCTTGAGTTTCCGCATAATTCCGTGACGAATGGTTCACAAACGCTTGAAAACTCAATTACTGTGGTTTTTTAGCTAATGTTTAGCAAACAAGCCCGCAAACCGTTGGTATTACTGGTGTTCTGCTTCAAAATGCGGAAACTCAAGCGAAAAAAACCACTTGCTATTTTCCTGAGAATGGAGTATAATTTGAAAGATAAAATAGGATTACTATAGGGAGCGGCTTTCCAATCCGCGGCACAGGCAGGAGCGATAGGAGAATGACATGAAGGACATACAAGATTTTTTCTCAAATCTCAGAAGCACCTTTCCCACGGTGAAGCTTACGGATATCCTCGATATATTGGTTGTTGCGGTTTTGATCTTCTATGTCATCAACCTGATCCGTTCCACCAGCGCCTATCGGATCGCCAAGGCCATCATCCTTCTGCTTCTGGCGACCCTGGTGACGGATCTGCTAAATCTGCACACAGTCAACTATCTGCTCGATCGCGTGCTCCAACTGGGCTTTGTTGCGTTGGTGATCGTGTTCCAGCCCGAGCTCCGGCGCCTTTTGGAGCGAGTTGGCAGCCGCGGCTCTGTGAAGGGCCTGATCGGACTGACCACCGGCCCGACCCAGTCTGATGTGCCAGCCGCCATTGACCAGGTCGTGCAGGCCTGTGAAGCGATGTCCAGAGAACGGGTCGGCGCGTTAATGGTTTTTGAGCGGACCAATTCCCTCGAGCAAATCGCGGCCACCGGTACCCGCGTGGACGCAGCTGTTTCGCAGGAGCTGATTCGAAATCTTTTCTTTCCCAAGGCCTCCCTGCATGACGGTGCGATTATCATTCAAAACAGCCGCATTGTGGCCGCGGGATGCGTTCTGCCCCTGTCCGAGAATCGGAGCCTTTCCTCCGATCTGGGCACCAGGCATCGCGCCGGTGTGGGAATGAGCGAAAGCTGCGACGCCGTGGTTGTGATCATTTCGGAGGAAACGGGCACGATCTCCGTGGCCATCGGGGGGATGCTCAAGCGGCATCTTGCCACGCAGACGCTCCAAAAGCTTTTGACGCAGGAGTTGATCGGCGAGGGAAAAGAGCGCGGCGGCGTGCTGGAGCTGATTAAACGCAAAAATCGAAGGAAGGAGGACGACGGAGATGTTTCGGGGTCATAGAATTGTTACCATGCTTGTCTCGCTGCTGGCGGCAGTCCTGCTGTGGCTCTATGTCGTCACCGTTGTTGCGCCTGAGACGACCACACGCGTCAGCGAAATCCCGATCAGCATTGACGGCACCTTCGGTCTGGAGGAACGAGGTCTGAAAATAACTGCGCAGGATGTACAGAGCCTTGCACTGGAGCTCAGCACCTCCCGAATGAATCTGACCAAGCTCAACGCCGACTCCATCCGCATCAACGCAGACGCCAGCCGCATCCGCGAGCCTGGCGAATATACACTGACCTGCACCGTCACCTTTCCGGACACTGTTCGCTCCAGCGACATAGATATTATCGGCAAGAGCAGGGATTCGGTGAAGATTACCGTCTCACGCATGGAAAAAAAGAGCATTCCGGTGAGGCTGAACTGGAGCGGTGCTGTGAAGGAAGGATTCTTCTTTGAGGCAGAGAGCGTGACGATGGACCCTGATGAAATCACGGTTTACGGTCCCGATTACGAGGTCGAACAGATCAAAGAAGCCGTAATCAATTATGATATTTCCACCCTTGAGGAAACGGCACTTGAAACGCTTCCAATCACCTTCCTGAACGAGCAGGGCGAGGAAGTGACCTTTTCTGAGTATACCTCCGCCGACGTCTCCCAGGTCAGCCTGATTTTGCCGGTGCTCCGAACAAAGGAAATCCGGCTTGCGGTGGATATTGTCGAGGGCGGCGGCATAAAAAAGGAAAACGCGAAAATCACGCTGAACCCGGAGACCATCCAGGTCAAAGGACCCGTCGATGTGATTGACGGGTTGGATGACACTTACATCCTTGGAGAGGTGAAGCTTAAAACTGTTTCTGACCGCGATGTATTGCACTTCAATCTCCTGCTGCCGGCCGGTGTTACCAATATCAGCGGCGAGACGGAGGTGACGGCCGCTGTCCGCCTTACCGGCGTAAAGTCCGACGCCATTTCAGTCTCTGACATCCGCCTGATCAACATTCCGGCGGGCTATCAGGCGGAGGCCTCCACAAGAACCGCCCGTGTAACAATTCGCGGGAGCACCGAGGAAATCAAGGAGATTAAGCAAAATGCCGAGAACGGCATCTACATTCTCGTAGACCTTGCCGACAATACCCAGACCGGCGCCTTCCCCGTTCCGGGCCGCGTGATTAACCCGAAGCATCCCGCGGTCAGTACCGAGGAGACGGTAGAGATCGGCGTTGTGATTTCCGGCTCGGAGACCGGCGGCTACGGCGGAGATTAACGTCCCATGTTCGGCTATGTCAGACCCCGCCGGGATCTTCTCGGTCAGGCGGAGCAGGAGGACTATCAGGCAGCCTACTGCGGCCTGTGCCGCGCGCTCGGCAAGCATTACGGGTTTGCCGCGCGTTTCCTCGTCAACTACGATATGACCTTTCTCTACCTGCTGCGGGCGTCGGCAGGCGCGAGCGCACAGACCGCCCCATGCTGGTGTCCCGCGCGGGTCTGCGGGAAAAAGAATTGCGTCCTGGACCCACAGGGTCTGTCGTCGGTTGCAGCTTATACGGTTATTCTCTGCGTGGAAAAGCTGCGCGACAACATCCGAGACGAGAGCTTTTTCCGCGCTTTGCCTCATCGTCTGATAGCGTGGATCTATCGCCGTGCCTACCGAAAGGCCGCCCGCGTGCAGCCGGGTTTTGCGGCGCTGACCGCCTCGCAACTGCAGGCGCTGCATGAACTTGAAGCGGCGCAAAGCCCCTCCATTGACGCCACGGCGGACGCCTTCGCGCGGATCGTAGCTGGCTGTGCCGGGGACTCTGCCCCGGCTCTGCGCCGACCAATGGAGCAGGTGCTCTATCAGACGGGCCGCTTTCTCTATCTGACCGACGCGCTGGACGATCTGCGAGAGGACTGCGCGCGTGGCGCATACAATCCTCTGCGCTTTCGCTTTTCCGTCCGCGAGGGGGAGATGACGCCGGACGACCTTGCCTACCTTTCCCAGTTGACAGACAGCTCCGTGAATCTGGCCGGCGCTGCTCTGTCCCTTCTGCCGGCCGGCGCGCACACGACCGTTTTGGAGAACATCGTCTTTATGGGCCTGCCGTCTGTTTTCTCAGCGGTCAAGGCCGGAAGGTTCCAGGCAGGAAAACGAATGTGGGGAAGAGGACAACAACAGAAAAACGATGAAAACCCAAAGGCGCGGTAGCTGCGCCGAAAGGAGAAAACAGATGAAGGACCCCTACGAGGTGCTGGGCGTTTCCCGTACCGCCTCCGAAAATGAGATCAAAACCGCTTACCGGGAGCTTGTCAAAAAATATCACCCGGATAACTATGCCAATAACCCGCTGGCCGACCTCGCCTCCGAGAAAATGAAGGAGATCAATGAAGCCTATGACGCCATTTCCAAGACGCGCGGCGGGGCGTCCGGCGGATACCAGAGCACGGCCTCTCACGGAAGCTACCGGAGCGGCTACCAGACCTACAACAGCCACAGCGGCTCCGGCGGCTCCTACGCCCAGGTCCGCTCCTATCTCAACGCAAACCAGCTGGACGCGGCGGAGTCCATTCTGAATACCGCGGCCAACCGTGACGCGGAATGGTATTTTCTGAAGGGGACCATCGCCTACCGCCGCGGCTGGCTGGATGAGGCCCGCCAGCATTATCAGACTGCCTGCGCCATGGTCCCGGGGAACTATGAGTACCAGAACGCCCTGCGTTCCGTGCAGGGCGGCTACACGCCCTACCGACAATCCGCTTATCAAAACAGCGGTATGGATGACGCCTGTAATATCTGCAACGCATTGCTTTGCCTGAACTGCCTTTGCGGAGGCTGCCGATGAGCCGCACCAAAAAGCTGACCCTCTCCGCCTTGATCGCGGCGATGTGCGTCATCTGCCTGGCATTGGGCGCCGCGATCCCCCGGGTGTCGCTTTCGCTGACGGCCCTGGCCGGGATTTTCCCGGCGGTGATCGTCCTTGCCTGCGGCTTCGGCTGGGCTGCGGCTTGTTCCGCGTCTGCCGCGGCGCTGGCCATTCTCCTGCTTCCGGAGAAGACGGGGGCAGTTTGGTTTCTCTGCTTTTTTGGGCATTATCCCATCTGGAAAGCCCTGATTGAGTCGCTGCAAACGAGGGTAAAAAAGCCCTGGCTCGGTTGGCTTTTGAAGCTTCTGGGCTTTGCAGCCTCCATGCTGGTGCTGTACTTCCTGTTCAGCAGGCTTTTTGCCGCCGCCATCCCCTATCACTTCACCGAGCGCGCGGCCGGTCCGCTCATTCTGGGCGTCGCCCTACTGGCGGCCTTCCTGGTCTACGACGCGGCTTTTTCCATCCTGATCGGCTGGTTTCGCATCAAGATTCTCCCGAAGATTAGATGATTTGCAATATCCCGTTCTGCTTGTCTGCTTAATGCAGCAATCACATGGAAGGCGCGGCTAATGGCCGCACTTACGGCCCATCGGCTGATGAAAGCGGATAACCAGTGATTCTGTTTGCAGGGACAAGCAATGCTTGTCTCTGCTGAATATCAAATAAGGAGCGACCAAATTTTGATTAAAAGCATGACCGGATACGGGCGGGCTGTCGGTGTGTTTGTGGACAAGCAGATCACCGTGGAGCTACGCTCCGTCAACAACCGTTATCTGGACTGTGCCGTGAAGCTGCCCCGGCTCTACGCCTTCTGCGAAGACGCCGTGAAGCAGGCGGTCAAGCAGTCCGTTTCCCGGGGCAAGGTGGACGTATTCGTCACCGTGAATCTGACCCAGAGCACAGACGTTTCCATTGCCCTGAACAAGCCCGTTCTCGAGGGCTATCTGGCCGCGCTGCGGTCCGTCGCCGCGGACTATCCGGTTCGGGACGATATCAGCGTCAGCACCCTCTCCCGTCTGCCGGACGTGTTCACGGTGGAAAAGGCCGAGCAGGACGAGGATGCCCTGAAAGCCCAGCTTCTCTCGGTGGTGGAGGAAGCCCTGGCAGGCTATGACGTCATGCGCAAGGCCGAAGGCGAGGCTCTGGCAAAGGATCTGACGGCGAAAGCCAATGTTATTTTGGAGAAGGTGGCCTTTGTGGAGGATCGGTCTCCCCGCTCCGTGGCTGAGTATCGAGAGAAGCTCTACGCCAAAATGCAGGAGGTTCTGTCTTCCGCCAGCGTGGACGAAGCCCGCATTCTGACCGAGGCCGCGATCTTTGCCGACAAGGTGGCAGTTGACGAAGAGACTGTCCGGCTCCGCAGCCATTTGGATCAGCTCCAAACCATGCTCAAAGCCGCAGAGCCGATTGGCCGTAAGCTGGATTTCCTCATGCAGGAGATCAACCGCGAGACCAACACCATAGGCTCCAAGTGCTCCGATCTAGAAATTGCCCGGACCGTCGTGGACATGAAGGCCGAGCTGGAAAAGATTCGCGAGCAGATTCAGAACATTGAGTAGGCGAAGCAATGAAATTCATCAACATTGGTTTTGGAAATATGGTTTCAGCTCAGCGGCTTTTATCCGTCATCAGCCCCGACTCCGCTCCCGTCAAGCGGCTGGTGCAGGAGGCCAGGGACCGAGGAATGCTGATCGACGCCAGTTATGGCCGCAAGACAAAATCCGTTCTGATTATGGATACGGATCATGTGATTCTCTCGGCGCTGGAGCCGAAGACCATTGCCAACCGGGCCGGGAGCGAAGGGGAGGAAGAAGATGAGGAAGGGTAGACTGATTGTAATATCCGGTCCGTCCGGCGTTGGCAAGGGGACTGTGGTCAAGGCCCTGATGGAGCGCGAGCCGGAGATACGGCTATCCGTTTCCGCAACCACGCGGGATATGCGCCCCGGAGAGATCGACGGGGTGCAGTACTATTTCGTATCCCATGAAACTTTCGAGCAGATGATCGCGGAGGACAGCTTTCTGGAGCACGCGCAGTATGTTGGCAACCGCTACGGCACGCCCGAGGCGCCGGTGGACCGGATGCTGGCCGAGGGCCGCGACGTGATCCTGGAGATCGAGGTCCAGGGAGGGCTGCAGGTCATGCAGCGCCGTCCTGACGCCATCTCTGTATTCATTGCCGCCCCTTCCTTTAAGGTCTTGGGCGAGCGTCTGCGGGGACGCGGCGACACCGACGAGGAAAAAGTCCTTATGCGCCTGCAGCAGGCGAGAACGGAATATCTGGTCGCCCCCCAGTATCACTACATCGTCATCAACGACCGGCTCGAGGACGCTGTTTCGGACATACAGGCGATTCTCCGGGCCGAGGCGCTGAAAACTGAGCATCAACAGCATCTTTTGAAGGAGGCACTTTAATATGCTTTATCCCCCCATGAGCGAACTTCTGACTTATATCGACAGCCGGTATCTGCTGGTGAACGTGGTGGCCCGCCGGGCACGCCAGATTGCCATTGAAGCCAGAGAATTCGGTGAGGTCCTGCCTGAGAAGCCTGTCACCCTGGCCATCCGCGAGGTTGCCGATGGGAAGCTGGCTGCCGAGGTCAAGAAGGAATACCTGCGGTGAACGCTGCCTGCCGGAGCACAGCGCCATGATTGCCAGAATTGCCGTGGACGGCCTTGTTTACGCGATTGACAAGCCGTACAGCTATCTTCTGCCTCCCCGTCTTGAAGCAGCCCGTCCAGGCTGCCGTGTGAGCGTCTGTTTTGGCAGAGGAGATCGTCTGCGGGAGGGCATGATCCTCGCGCTCGAAGAAGGAACTGCGCCGGATCTGAAGGAGGTCTGCGAGCTGCTGGACCCTGTGCCTGTTTTGAGCGAGGGCATGCTGCGCGTGGCGGCTTTTGTTCGCGAGCGGTATTTCTCCACTTTCTATGAGGCAATTCGGGCCATGCTGCCTGCCGGCCTCTGGCTGCAAAGCCGGGAGGTCTTCGCCCTTGCAAAGCTCCCGGGGGACTGGGAGGCCCGTCTGTCCGGCGAACCGGTTCAGAAAAGGCTGGCGTCGGTAATCCGCGAAGCAGGCGGGCGATTGCGGGATGACGCGCTCTACCGCCAGTGCGGCGCGGGTCCGGAGGTCGCGGAAGCGCTTCGTCGTCTGAAGGTTCGGGGCTTTCTCCGATCCGAAACGGAGCTTCGCCGCAAGAACAGCGACAAGACCGAGCGCATTCTGGAACTGACTGCCGATTCCGAGCAGATTTCGGAGCATCTCCGTGGCCGGGGCAGAACTGCGCCCATGCAGCGGGCCGTGCTGGAGCTGATGTCCACCGTTGGCGTCATTTCCCAGAAGGAGCTGCAATACTTTACGGGAGCCTCGGTCCCCACGCTTCGCGCGCTGGAACGGGCCGGCCTGGTGCGGCTTACTGAGCAGGAGGTCCTTCGCAAGACCCACATCGCGCCCTATGAGGGCGATACCGACTTTTGCCTGACCCCGGACCAGCAGGCTGTTTTCAACGGACTGCTGGATCAAATGCGTCTGCCCAGCCCCGGGGCTGCCCTGCTCTACGGTGTGACAGGGTCTGGCAAGACCGCGATTTATATCAATCTGATCCGAAAATGCCTGGCGGAGGGGCGGACGGCCCTGCTGCTGGTGCCCGAGATCGTCCTGACACCCCAACTGCTCAGTCTGTTTGCCGCCTGCTTCGGCGAGCAGATCGCCGTGATGCACAGCGGTCTGCGGGTTGGCGAGCGGTACGACGAATTTAAGCGCATTGCCCGCGGCGAGGCCCGGGTTGTGGTTGGGACCCGCTCGGCGGTCTTTGCTCCCCTGCAGGATCTCGGTCTGATCGTGGTGGACGAAGAGCAGGAGCACACTTACAAATCCGAAAACAGTCCCCGCTATCATGCGCGGGAGACGGCCCTCTTCCGGGGCAGCCGGGAGGGTGCTCTGGTTCTGCTGGGCTCTGCCACGCCCAGCGTGGAGACCATGTACCACGCCCGGCGCGGCGACTATAAGCTGTTCCGTCTGCCCGCGCGGTTTAACGGCCGCGCCCTGCCAGCTGTGGAGCTGGTGGATATGAAGCAGGAGCTTTTGAAGGGCAATTCGACAGCTGTCAGCCAACGGCTTCTGGAGGCCATTCGGGAACGGATGGCGCGGAAGGAAAAGTCCATTCTTTTGCTGAACCGCCGGGGCAGCAATCGTCTGATCCTCTGCGTGGACTGCGGCTATGTCCCTGCCTGCCCCCGGTGCAGCGTCAGTCTGACCTACCATATGGTAAACGAGCGGCTGATGTGTCACTACTGCGGCCACTCTCAGCCGGTCTACAGCAAATGTCCGGAATGCGGCGGACATCTCAAGCGCGTCGGCGTCGGCACCCAACAGCTGGAATATGATCTGCAGAAGCTTTTGCCGGAGGCGAGGCTTCTGCGCATGGACGCCGATACCATTACCCCCACGAATCCTCATGAGGCGGTGCTCAGCCGCTTCGCGAAAGAAGATGTCTCCGTCCTGATCGGGACGCAGATGGTGGCAAAGGGGCTCAATTTTCCGGATGTGACGCTCGTTGGCGTGGTGGACGCGGACGCTTCACTCTATGTGGACCATTACCGCTCGGCGGAGACGACCTTTTCCCTGATTACACAGGTTGTAGGCCGTGCCGGCCGGGGCGAAAAGCCCGGAACTGCCATTATCCAGACCTTGACGCCCAAAAACGCGGTTTTGCAGCAGGCAGCCGCGCAGGACTATGACAGCTTCTTTGAGAAGGAACTGCCCCTGCGCTGCCTGCGGAACTGCCCGCCTGTCTGCGATCAGGTCCAGATCGGTTTTTCCGGTTTCCCGGAGCACCATGTCGGGGACTGCGCGGCGCGCTTTGCCAGGGCGCTCTGGCAGCGTCTGGGAGAGACGGGGCTGCGCCCATCTGTGGCCGACCTGCTTGGCCCTGCCCCCGCGCCTGTGGCAAAGATCAACAACAAATACAGATTCCGTCTCACCCTGCTGTGCAAGAACGCGAAGCCCCTGCGTCTGGAGCTCGCGGCCCTGGTCAAGACCTTCTCGAAGGAGAAGGAAACCCGGGGAGTCTCGGTGTATGTGGATGTGAACGGCTACGAATAGGAGAGAACTATGGCACTGAGAAAGATCCTCACCGAGGGCAATCCGACCCTCAACAAGGTCTGCCGTCCCGTGACGGTCTTTGACGACCGCATTGCCACGCTGATCGACGATATGAAGGAAACCGTGATTCATGCCAATGGCGTTGGACTTGCCGCCCCCCAGGTCGGCGTGCTGCGCCGGGTGGTCGTGGTGGATCTCGGTGACGAAATTGTGGAGCTTGTCAATCCCCGAATTCTGGAGCAGGAGGGTGAGCAGGACGGCCTGGAGGGCTGTCTCAGCGTTCCCGACCGCTTTGGCTTGGTCAAACGGCCGGAGCGCGTCAAGTTGGAAGCTCAGGACCGGCACGGCGATTGGTTCGAATATGAAGGCGAGGGGCTGATTGCCCGCTGCTTCTGCCATGAGCTGGAGCATCTGGACGGCCATCTCTACACTGAGCGGGCTTACCGAATGCTGACGGAGGAGGAGTACGAGGAACTGATGCGTCAGAACGAGGAGGAGAGCGAATGAAGATTGTCTTCATGGGGACCCCGGCCTTTGCCGCCGCTTGCCTGACCGCTGTTCTGGAGACAGAGCACTCTGTCGTGGGCGTCTTTACAAAGCCGGACACTCCGAAAAACCGGGGCATGAAGCTGATTCCCTCCGAGGTGAAGGTTCTCGCCCAGGCCAACGGTCTGCCGGTCTTTCAGCCGTCAACCTTCCGAGACGACGAGACGGTGGAGACGCTGCGTGCTCTGGAACCCGATCTGATCGTGGCAGTGGCTTATGGGAAAATTCTGCCCCAGCGGGTGCTGGACATTCCGCCCCTGGGCTGCATCAATATCCACGGCAGCGTCCTGCCCGCCCTGCGGGGATCCGCCCCCGTCCAGTGGGCGGTTTTGAACGATTTGCCCGAGACCGGCGTCACCGCCATGTATATGAGCGCTGGCATGGACGAGGGGGACATCATTGACATTCGAACCACGCCGATCGGGGAAAACGAAACGGCGGGCGAGCTGATGGAGCGTCTTTCTCACATTGGTGCTGCGCTGCTTCAGGATACGTTGGCAGCCATTGCCGCCGGGACCGCCTCGCGCAGAACACAGGACCCCGCTCTTGCCACCTATGCTCCCATGCTTACCAAAGATCTTTCACCCGTGGACTGGAGCCGCCCGGCGCGCGCGATTCTGGCGCAGATTCGCGGGCTGAACCCCTGGCCCGCTGCGTCCGCCAGACTGGGCGGAACGGAATTCAAGCTCTGGGAGGCCAGACCTTGGCCGCTGGACGCGCCTGCCGCGCCCGGTACGCTTCTGTCTTTGACGAAGCAAGGTCTTGCCGTGGCCTGCGGCGAAGGCGCAATTTTGATTACCCGGCTACAGGCTTCCGGCGGCAAGTCTATGTCGGCTGCCGATTACTTCCGGGGCCACCCCATTGACCTTTCATACAGTCCGTAGTGACCGCTGACCTGAGCAGCCAACGTTCTGAACGGAAGTGCCTCATGCGATGGCCAATCAAGTGATCGGCCGCTATGGAAACCGCATAGGATGAACTGCTCATTCCAAATCTGGCCGATGATGATTACGGCCCGATCCTTCCGACAAAGGAGCGCCTATGTCTGCAAGAGATACCGCCTTGTATGCGCTGATCGCCTGCCGCCGCAACGGCGCTTGGCTGGACGGCGCCATTCGCCAGCAGCTTGCCCAGGACCGACTGGATCGGCGGGATGCGGCGCTGGCGACGCGCCTGAGCGCCGCCGTGATGCAGAACCGCCTGCTGCTGGATGAATGGATCAGCCGATATTTGAAAGGAAAGCTAAGTGCCCTCCAGCCGGTTGTGCTGGAGATTCTGCGGCTGGCTGTCTGCCAGCTCCGATTTTTTGACAAGCTCCCGGCCTCTGCAGTTGTGAACGAGGCGGTGGAGCAGGCGAAACGGCTTGCCAATCCCCGCGCGGCAGGGCTTGTGAACGGCCTTTTGCGGGCCATGCTCCGGGACCCGTCCCGGCTTCGCCTGCCAGAGGACCTGTCTTTGCGCCACAGTCATCCCCGGGATCTGGTGGATCTTTTGCGGGAGAACGTCGGCGCGCAGAAGTTGGAGGCCCTGCTTTCGAGCCACAACGAAGCGCCTGCTGCCTGTATCCAGACAAATCTGCTCCGGACAGACACTCCGGCGCTGACGACCTTGCTCACCGCCGACGGCCTGACCGTGACGCCCCACCCCTGGCTTTGCGACTGTCTGTTGCTCTCAGGCGGCGGGATCGAGCAAACACCCGCCTTCCAAAACGGCCTGTTTTATGTGCAGGACGCGGCGGCCCGCTTGTCCGTCCTGGCCCTCGATCCCAGACCCGGGGAGCGGCTGCTGGATTGCTGTGCCGCGCCCGGCGGCAAGAGCTTTGCCGCCGCCATTGCCATGGGGAACGTCGGCTCTGTGACTGCCTGTGACATCCATCCGCACAAGATACGACTGCTGGAGGCCGGAGCCGGAAGACTGGGCGTTAAAATCCTGACCGCGACAGAGAAGGACGCCTCCGTGCCCGACCCCGCGTGGGCAGAAAGGTTTGATCGAATCATCGCGGACGTTCCTTGCTCCGGGCTGGGCGTTATCCGAAAGAAGCCGGATATCCGTTACAAAGATCTAACGCCCGCGGAGCACCTGCCCGAGATCCAGCGCCGCATCCTGGAGTCGCAGGCCACACACCTGCGTCCCGGCGGCATCCTGGTCTACAGTACGTGCACCATCCTCCGCCGGGAGAATGAGGCTGTCGTGGAGGCCTTCCTGGCTGCCCATCCGGAGTTTTCCACAGTGCCGCTCGAGCTCCCTGGCCTGGGGCGGATCGAGCGCGGCATGAAGACCTTGCTGCCATGTGACGAGGGGACGGATGGATTCTTTCTTGCGAAGCTGATGAAACGATATGAATGAGATCAAAACGCTGAACCTGTCTGAACTGAAAACCGAGCTCACCGCTCTGGGGCAGCCCGGGTTCCGGGCAAAGCAGGTCTACACCTGGCTCCACCGCGGTGTCCGTTCTTTTGACGAAATGACGGACCTGCCAAAGTCCCTGCGGCAGACACTTGCCCAAAACTACCTGCTGACTGCCCCCACGATGGTTCGCCGTCAGGAATCGAAGCTGGACGGGACAGTTAAGTATCTCTGGCAGCTCTGGGACGGCAACTGCGTGGAGACGGTGTTGATGCGCTATCACCACGGCAATACCGTCTGCATCTCCTCCGAGGTTGGCTGTGCGATGGGCTGCGCTTTCTGCGCCTCCACGATCGGCGGCCTTGTCAGACGTCTGTCTGCCGGAGAAATGCTCGACGAGGTGCTTTTTACCGAGGCGGATTCCGGACTGCCCATCTCCAACATTGTTCTGATGGGCATAGGCGAGCCACTGGATAATTACGAGAACGTGTGTCGTTTTCTGGAGCTGGTCAACAGCGGAGAGGGCATGAATATCGGCATGCGCCATATCAGCCTTTCCACCTGCGGCATCGTGCCGCGAATCCTGGAGCTGGCAGAAAGCAAGCTTCAGCTGACGCTTTCTGTGAGCCTCCACGCACCGGATGACGAGACGCGCAGCAAGATTATGCCCGTCAACCGCCGCTGGCCGGTTGATGAGCTGTTGGATGCCTGCCGGACCTACTATGAAAAAACCGGACGCCGCATTTCCTTTGAATACGCGATGATCCGGGATGTGAATGACAGTCCCGAGGCGGCGCGACTGCTGCTGAAAAAGCTCCGGGGCCTGAGCGCCCACGTGAATCTGATTCCGCTCAACAATGTGGAGGAAAGCCCGCTCAAGCCAAGCGAGCGCGGGACAGTCCTTCGCTTCCAGAGGCTGTTGGAGGAACAGGGCGTCGCCTGTACCGTCCGACGTACCCTCGGCAGCGACATTGACGCTTCCTGCGGACAATTAAGAAGAAAAAACCAGCAGAAAACCCTGTGAGGCGCCAAACCTGTGCGCCCGCATGAAAGGAGCCATCTTGCATGGAAGTTTGGGGCCTGACCGATCCCGGTCTGGTGCGAACGCAAAATCAGGATTACTACTTGCTCCAGAAGCTCGGAAGCCACGATTTGTTGGCCGTCGTCTGCGACGGAATGGGCGGCGCCCGGTCCGGCAATGTGGCAAGCCGTCTGGCCGCCGAGGTCTTTTCCGAGGAGGTCAAACGGGGCTACCGATCCGGCATGACGCAGGAGCAGGCGGACTATCTGCTTCGTACCGCGGTTTCCATTGCTAACACCGCCGTGTATGAGAACGCCCAGCTCAATCCCGAGATGAAGGGAATGGGGACAACGCTGGTGGCAGCGCTTGTGCTCGGCAAACGCACCTATTTTGCCAACGTCGGCGACAGCCGCGGCTATCTGATGAACCGACAGGGCATCCGCCGCGTCACCGTGGACCATTCCCTGGTGGAGCTGATGGTCCAGCGTGGGGAGCTGACGTCGGAGCAGGCAAAGACCTACCCCGGCAAGAATTTCATCACCCGTGCCGTCGGAACGGAGCAGAGCGTCAAATGCGATCTTTATACCGCGCCTCTGCGGCCCGGGGACTGCGTTCTGCTGTGCAGCGACGGACTGACTAACATCCTTGCGGATCAGGAGCTGTTGTTTGAGGTGATCCACGGCGTAAAAAAGGAAGACTGCTGCCAGCGTTTGCTGGGAATCGCCAAGGATCGCGGCGCGCCGGACAATGTGACGGCTGTTCTCATTGCCTGTTGACGCGGAAGGGAGTTAAAGAATTATGGAGAAATATATCGGCAAGCTTTTGGACGGACGCTATGAGATTCTCGAGGTGATCGGCGTCGGCGGCATGGCCGTGGTCTATAAGGCCATGGATCACCGCTTGAACCGTCTTGTGGCCGTGAAAATACTGAAGGACGACTATCTCAATGACGCGGAATTCCGCCGCCGCTTTCACGGGGAGTCTCAGGCTGTCGCCATGCTCTCACATCCCAACATTGTGAGTGTCTATGACGTTTCCAAAAATGACGGACTGGACTACATCGTGATGGAGTTGATTGACGGCATCACGCTCAAGCAGTATATGGATCAGCGCGCGCCGCTCTCCTGGCGGGAGACCCTGCACTTTGCCATGCAGATCGCCAAGGCGCTCGAACATGCGCACAGTCGCGGGATTATACACCGGGATATCAAGCCCCATAACGTGATGATCCTGAAGGACGGGAGCGTGAAGGTGGCTGATTTTGGAATCGCTCGCATTGCCTCTGCCCAAAACACCCTGACCAAGGAGGCCCTGGGTTCTGTCCACTACATCTCCCCCGAGCAGGCCAAAGGCGCGCGCGTGGACAGCCGTTCCGATATTTACTCGCTGGGTGTGGTCATGTATGAGATGCTCACAGGGCGCCCGCCCTATGACGGTGAAACGCCTGTCAGCGTGGCCATCCAGCATATCAACGGCACGCCCCTGTCTCCCTCCTTGCTCAACAGCGATATTCCGACGGGACTGGAGCAGATCACGATGCATGCCATGTGCTCCGATCTCAACATCCGCTACGCTTCCGTGACGGATCTGCTCAAGGACATGGAGGAATTCCGCAAGGACCCCACCATTCGCTTTACCTTCCTTCCCAAGAACACCGGCGTCCAGGTCGGCGCTGCCGGTCCCCGCGTTCAGACTGCGAAGACCCAGAATCAGACTGCCCGGCAAAAGGAGCTGGAACGGGAATATGAGCGACAGGACCGCGAGGAAAAACGCCGCAGGATCTGGATGATTGCCGCAATATCTCTGGCCTCTGTGGCGCTGATCGGCCTGCTGTTCCTCTTCGTTGGCCAGAGCGGCAGCGAAAAGCCCACCGAAACCACCAACGCCACAGACACCACCGTTCCCGAGGAGCTGTTCGTCCCCACGCTGATCGGCTACATCTGGGATGAGATTCCCAAGGAAAACTATCCCTACCTTGTCCTCATTGCCAATGAGAGCTCCTATGTGTACAATGACAAATACCCCGCCGGCGTGGTTTGTGATCAACGCCCCGCCGTGGGCGAGCGGGTCCCGCCCGGAACGGAGATCTTCGTCTATATTTCCATGGGCGAGCAAACTGATACCATGCCCAACTTACAGGGTTATTCCGCCGAAAATGCCAATAGCCTGCTTAAGGCCCTGCAAATCCAGCTCACCATTCTGACAGATAAGGAATTCAGCGATGACATCCGCGAGGGCTATGTGACGCGCACCGACCCGGAGGCTGACGCGGAGCTGAAAAACGGCCAGGTGGTCACGGTCTATATCAGTCAGGGCAAGGAGAACAAGCTGGTGAAGGTCCCGCAGGTAGAGGGAGCGTCCCTGTCCAATGCTACGGCCTCCCTCAATGCCCGCGGCCTGGAGATCCAGTCCCGGGAGGATTACAGCAACACCGTGGCCGCGGGCTACGTCATCTCCCAGTCGCCCCCTGCCGGCACGGAGGCGGAGGAGGGCTCCGTTGTGGCTGTAGTGGTCTCGAAGGGCAAGCAGACTTTGACCCTGCCCTCCGTCATTGGACAGTCCGAGTCCGACGCCACGGCGCAGCTCGACCGCCTGGGCCTCAAGGTCCAGACCGACAGGGAATACAGCAATACCGTTCCCGCAGGGCAGATCATCCGGCAGTCTCCGGACTCCAACAGCGAGGTTATGCCCGGGAGCACAGTGCGGCTATCGGTTTCCTTGGGCGTTGAGCCCGCCCCGTCCACCACAGAACCCCCTCCCTCCTCCAGCGAGGAGCCCCCCGAGTCCTCCAGCAATTCCGCCGGGCAGGAAGGCAACGCAGAAACACCCTGACGGAGGACGAATGGAAAAAACAGGCATCATCATCAAGGCGCTCTCGGGCTTCTACTATGTCGCCGTAGAAGACGGTGTTTTGGAGTGCCGCGCCCGGGGGAAATTCCGCAAAACCGGGGAATCCCCGCTGGTAGGCGACCGCGTGATGATTCAGACTGACGGACAGGGGAAGGGTACGGTTCTGAACATTCTGCCCCGGAGGAATCGGTTTCTGCGTCCGGCAGTGGCGAATATCGACACGCTCGTCATTCTCGCTTCACAGGCCATCCCAGTCACGGAACCGTTTCTGATCGACCGCATGACAGTTCTGGCCCTGCGCCAGGGAGTGGAGCCTGTGATCTGCGTCAACAAATCGGATCTTGCCGCCCCCGAGCCGCTGGCCGCGATCTATCGCGCAGCGCGCTTTCCCGTCGTCTGCACAAGTGCCGAGACCGGTGAGGGAATTGAGCTTCTGCGCAGCAGGATCGCCGGGAAGACCGTGGCCTTCACGGGCAATTCCGGCGTGGGAAAAAGCGCCATTCTGCAAAGGCTCTGTCCGGAACTGAAGATTGAGACCGGAGAGGTCTCCCAGAAGCTCGGCCGGGGCCGTCACACCACCCGCCATGTGGAACTCTTTCCAATCGGCGCGCAAACCTACGTCGTCGACACGCCGGGCTTCGCTTCCTTCGATCTGGAACACATGGAGCCCTTGCGTAAGGAGGAGCTTGCGGATCTGTTCCCTGATTTTCTGCCCTATCTGGGGCATTGCCGCTTCCCGGACTGCGCCCATCGGAAGGAGCCGGATTGCGGCCTGCTCGCCGCTCTGTCCGCCGGCGATGTTCAGCCCACCCGGCATCAAAGCTACCTGCGCCTCTACGAGGCGGCCATGCAGATCAAACCCTGGGAAACAAAAAACGATTAAATCCGTTGGGCGTTTGCCGAAATAAATCCTACGCATAATCCCTTTCGAGCAATTCCCTTCCCGGGTATCGGTTTCACGCGCTTGCATGGAGCGCTCTTGCATGCGCAGCGTAAATCTTTGCGTCAGAAACGATTTTACCGCTGTTCAGACTGTGACCGCGCTGGATTTGCCTGTGCCAAATTGTCCGCTGCGGCGGACCGGGCGCTCACTGAGCGCCCCTACGGGAAATGGGAAATGCTTCTGCACCGGGCTGACGCCTCTCTCAAATGCAAAGCCACAAAATTGATAACCAGAAGGCCGATAACCGGAATTCCCTTTTTTCTGGAAAGTCATGATCCCACCACCTTCCGCATAGATTTTAGCGGAAGGTGGTGGGATCATGTTTTGTAATCGGCTGCTGTGCAGGCCCATTCTCTGGGCCGGCGCGACCTTTCTTATTTCAGCCCTGATCGGTTCCTTCTGGATCAGCTTCCTGCTGGGCGGGCTGCTGATCACCGTGGCCCTGCTGCTGCGCTGGCCGTAATTTGCGCGGAAGGACATGTTTGCCATATGGCGCTCATATAGTATTGACAGAACCCACAAGGAGGAAGCAGCAATGGAAATCCTATTTCACGCGCAGACGATCACATATCTGGCGGAAAAACGCTATGACGATCTTCACCAGGAGCAGACCGGAGAAATCACGATTCCTGAGACCCTGCCGGAGCTTGACCGTGTTGTGGATTGCTTCGGCACCGTCCTGGTCCAAAACCGGACTGTGGACAGCGGCAGCGTCACCGTCACAGGCGGCATTCAAGCAGGCGTGCTGTACGTCCCGGCAGGGGAGGAGAGCCTGGAACGGCTCGATCTTTATCTGCCCTTCACCGTAACTAAGAAGGTCCCCACCCAACCGGACACGCAGCTTCACTACTGGGGCTGGCTGCGGTCCATCGAGGCGCGTTTCGTGAACGCGCGTAAGCTGCTGGTCCGTGCGGATTTGGCCAGCGAGCTGACGCTTTTCACCCCGGCGGAGATGGAACTGGAGCAGATCGAGTCCTGCCCCCGGGGGCTGGTGTGCAAGACCGAGACCTATCCCATGCGTCTGCCTCTGTGCGCGGCGGAGAAGGAGGTCCGGATTGCCGACGAGGTGCTCATGCCGGAGGACGGCCCGGGCATGGAGCGGCTGATGAAGGCACAGTGCTCCGTGGAGATGGGGGAGCGCCGCGTGTTAGGCGAACGCGCCATCTTCCAGGGCGACCTCCGTCTACGTGTTCTGGGGCTTACGGAATCCGGGGAGCCTTTTACCTGGACCGGTACGGTTCCCTTCTCCCAATATGCCGATCTTGAACGCAGCATGGAGGAGAATGCCCATTTGTCCATTCAGCCGATCTTCAATCATATGGAAATTGACACCGACGGCCAGCCGGACAGCCGTCGTCTGCTTGTCAACGTCAGTTTCACGACGCAGATGGTCCTCTGGAACGACGTTCCGGTCACGCTGACGGAGGACGCCTATTATCTGGACGGGGAGTTCAAGCCGGAATGGCAGAGCTGCGACCTTTCCCCCTGCCTGGACAGCCTGGAAACTGACCTGCCGCAGACGTTGGACCTTCCTGCCGAGGCGGTCTCCGTGGTCGACTGGACGGTTTTCCCGGACCGAATTGCCGCCGCGCCGGGGGCTGAGGCTGCGCGGGGCGGTCTCGGCGTCAATGTGATGTATTACGACGACGATCACCGCCTGCAAAGCAGGCTGCTCAGGCGGGAACTCCGGCTGGAGAGGCAGGCTGATGCTTCCGCAGACTGGCACTGTTCCATCGTGCCGGGTGCTGAGGTCCGGCAGCAGGGCAGACAGCTTGTGCTGCCAATGACGGCGCAGCAGCGCTATTGTCAGAACGCTTCGCTGCGCAATCTCAGCGGCGGCGAGCTGACGCCGGTGCCGCGCGTGGAAGGCCCCTCTTTGATCGTCCGCTCCGCATCCGGGGATCTTTGGGAGATTGCCCGCGACAACGGCAGCACGGTCCGCGCCATTCAGACCGCAAACGAGCTGGATGAGGTCTGTCTCGGCCGGGAGCGGCTGCTGCTGATCCCCACGGGGCGTGGGGTCACTACTTTAGAGGAGGTCACGGAATGAAGCTTTACGAGGATATGGAACGGCGTACCGGCGGCAATGTCTATGTGGGCGTTACCGGTCCGGTTCGGGTTGGAAAATCAACCTTTGTCAAGCGGATGATGGAGGAACTGGTCCTTCCGAACATCCGTGATGAATACGCCCGCGAGCGGGCGCGTGACGAGCTTCCGCAGAGCGGCTCCGGCAAGACCATCATGACTGCGGAGCCGAAGTTTGTCCCCGAGGACGCTGTGGAGATCAGCCCCGACGGGCAGACAAAGCTTTCCGTTCGGCTGATCGACAGCGTGGGCTACATCATCCCCGGCGCCATTGGAGCCACCGAGAACGGGGCGCCCCGGATGGTGACGACGCCCTGGTTTGACCATGAGATCCCCATGACCGACGCCGCGGAGCTTGGCACAAAAAAGGTCATGTCCGACCATTGCACCGTGGGTCTTGTTATCACCACCGACGGCACTGTCACCGACATTCCCAGAACGGATTATGTGGAGGCGGAAGCTCGGGCCATCCGGGATATGCAGGCGACCGGCAAGCCCTTCGTCGTCCTTCTGAACTCAGCCGCGCCGGAAGCTCCGGAGACAGCGGAGCTTGCCCGAAGCCTGGAGCAGAGTACGCATGCGCGTGTGATGACCGCAGACTTGCTGACGCTTGGCAGAGGAGAGATCACCGCCATTTTAACGGAGCTGCTAGGCCAGTTTCCGCCGTCGGGGTTTGAGTTCACCTTTCCCTCGTGGTTTGACGCGCTGGAGCCGAATCATCCCTGTAAGCGGGAGGTCTTCCAGGCTGTTCGCGAGGCGGCACCCCATGTGGAACGGGTGCAGCAGGCTCCAACCCTGTGTGAGGCGATGGAGGCACTGCCGAGCGTCAGCCGTTGTACCGTCTCGGAGGTCGACCTTGGACGCGGGACGGTTTGCTATGCCGTCAGTCTTCCGGACGCGCTGTTCTATGAGATCCTGTCCCAGCGCTCCGGCGTTGTGATGGAAAACGATGCCGATCTGCTTCACACCTTGAGCCGGTATGCGCAGATCCGGGGTGAGTACGAACGATTGCAGACCGCGTTGGAGCAGGTCCGAAGCACAGGCTACGGCGTTGTCATGCCGGATCGAACGGAGCTGGAGCTGCAGAGTCCGGAGCTCGTCAAAAAGGGCGGGGCATGGGGCGTCCGTCTGCGTGCGGGCGCGCCGTCCATTCACATGCTGCGCGCCGACCTTGCCGCCGAGCTCACCCCAACCGTAGGGGGGGAGTCCCAGGCGCGGGAGCTGGTCCAAAGCCTTGCTTCTGCCTGCGAGCGCGAGGACGGCGCTGTCTGGGAGAGTAATCTCTTTGGAAAGACACTCTATGACCTTGTCAGCGAGCGTCTGAATGCCAAGCTGACCGACCTGCCGGAGGACGCCAGGATGAAGCTCCGACGTGCGCTTGAGCGCATCGTCAACGAAGGGGCGAACGGCCTGATTTGTCTGGTCTTGTAAATTTGGCTTGCATTCCTTTCCGGATTGCGTTACAATAAAGCTGTTACAAACCGTGTGATGAAACAGCCAACCACTTTGGAAAGGATGAAGAAACTGTGGAAACCTTTGCAAACCTGACGCTTCCGGAAAAGGAAGCCCTTCGCAAGTCCCTGCGGGAGGAATTTGACCGCGTCTGCGAAAAGAAACTGAAGCTCAACATGGCTCGCGGCAAGCCCGGCAAGGAGCAGCTGGATCTGGTGTCCGGTATCCTCACGGTGCTCACGGACCCGGCTGACTGCGTTTGCGACGAGCTGGACGTGCGGAACTACGGCAACCTTTCCGGTCTGCCTGCCGCAAAGCGACTGTTTGCCGAGATCCTCGGCTGCAGGCCCGAGCAGTGCTTCATCGGCGGCAGCGCCAGCCTGCAGCTGATGTATGACCTGATCGCCAAGGCCTACACGCACGGGCTGCGGCACAGCCTCCGCCCCTGGTCCCAAGAGCCCGAGATAAAGTGGCTCTGCCCGGCTCCCGGCTATGACCGCCACTTCGGCATCTCCAACCACTTCGGCATGGAAATGATTACCGTTCCCATGACTGCGGAGGGACCAGATATGGATCTGGTGGAGGAACTGGTGCAGGACCCCACTGTCAAGGGCATCTGGTGCGTCCCCAAGTATTCCAACCCCCAGGGCATCGTCTATTCTGAGCGGACCATCGCCCGGATCGCGGCGCTGAAACCCGCCGCACCGGACTTTACCCTCATGTGGGATAACGCCTACTGTGTCCACGAGGTATTTGGTGAGTACCTGCCCTTCCCGGACATCCTCCGCCTCTGTGCCGAAGCCGGAAACCCGGACATGGTCTATGAATTTGCTTCCACCTCCAAGATTACCTTCCCCGGCGCCGGCATCAGTGTCATGGCCGCCAGCGAGGAGAATCAGGCATATCTGCAGGGACTTCTGAAATATCAGATCATCTCCTACGACAAGGTCAATCAGCTCCGTCACGTGCGCTATCTGCGGGATAAGGCCCACACCGTCGAGGTCATGGGCCGTCATGCCGAGGTCCTGCGTCCCAAGTTTGCCTGCGTCCTCGATACGCTTGAAGCGCAAATCGCGCCCCTCGGCCTTGCCACCTGGGAGAACCCCAAGGGCGGCTACTTCGTCTCCGTCAACACCCTGCCGGGCCTTGCCAAGCGGACCCTGGCCCTCTGCGCCGAGGCCGGCGTCACCATGACGGCTGCCGGCGCGACCTACCCCTACGGCAAGGACCCCGCCGACAGCAACATTCGTATCGCCCCCAGCTATCCCGGCCTGGAAGAGCTGAAGCAGGCGATGGAGATCTTCTGCCTCTGCCTCAAGCTTGCTGCGTTGGAGCAGGATTGCTGATGCTCCGCCTGAACGGCGTCATTCTGTCTGTTTTCGCCCCGTGGAGAACATTCTGTTCTCCACGGGGCGCTTTCACATCAAGGCGAAGAAATTTTGCTTGCTTTTCCTCTTTTTTATGATAAAATTTGAGTGAAGATTAATCGAACTAGCGAATCCGGAGAACAATATGGAACAGATACAAAACATGACCAAGCATCGCGGCCTGAGCGCCGCCGCGCTGAAATGGATTGCGATCGTTACGATGCTGCTCGATCATATTGGCGCAGCTGTGCTTGACGGCCTTTTCATGCAGAGCAGGGAATTTAGCAGCGCGGTTTTTTTAAAACTCTATTATGCGCTGCGTGTGATCGGGAGATTGGCTTTTCCGATTTTCTGCTTTCTGCTCATCGAGGGCCTGATTCACACACGAAGCCGCTGGCGCTACTTCCTGCGGCTTGCCCTGTTTGCTGTGCTGTCGGAGATTCCCTTTGACCTTGCCTTTCAGCGGACCTGGTGGAGCCTGGGGTATCAGAACGTCTTCTTCACGCTCGCTCTCGGGCTGGGGGCAGCGGCAGCCTGGGACTGGCTGACGAAGGGCAACGCGCCGGACTGTGCTCCGCTGCGTGGGCTTGCGGCGGTACTGACAGCGGCATTCGCTGTACTGGCGGCGGATTGGCTGAGAAGCGACTACGGGGCCTGGGGCGTTGCGTTGATTCTCGTGATGTATCTGTTGCGCGATAAACCCTGGGGCAGAGACCTTCTGTCGTTTGCCGTGCTTTGCGCAATGGTCCTGGCAGCGAGCTCGCATTGGATCGAGATACTCGGTGCGTTGAGCTTTCCGCTGCTGCATCTCTATAACGGACAGCGCGGACGGCAGAACAAGTTTTTTTTCTATGTCTTCTATCCGGCGCATCTGCTGTTTCTGGCGGGGGTTCTTGCGCTGTTCGTCCGATTCGCTATGAACTGACCGATCCCGGGATTATCGCGGGATTGCGTTCATCAATATTTTGTGGTAGTATGGTACAGAGGTGGTTTTATGGCACAGAACAATTCATCCAGAGAGACGCTGGAGCATCAGGCTCTTGCGGAACTGGAAAAACAGAATACGCAGTCGACCCCCTATGTGGAACGTCCCAGGAGCCAACGGATTCTGGCTTGGATTCTTGCGGGCATCGTGGTCGTGGGCGTGTTGCTCTATTTCGGCTGGATTGCCGGGATTCTGCACTGAGCCATGCGGATCTTAGGCATCGACCCGGGCTACGCCACCACGGGCTTCGGCCTGCTTCACACTGAGGGTGGGGCCGGTTTGCGGCTTTTGCAGTACGGCGTCGTTACCACGCCTGCTGACCTGCCCTTTCCACAGCGGCTTGAGATTCTCTATGACGACGTGCTTCGGCTGGTGGAGGTCACGAAGCCGGACGCATCCGCGGTGGAGGAGCTGTTCTGGGGCCACAACATCACCACGGGCATCGGCGTCTCTCATGGCCGCGGCGTGATTATGCTGGCCTTGACCAAGGCGAGCGTACCAATCTTTGAATATACGCCCATGCAGGTCAAGCAGGCGGTCGTCGGCTACGGCAAGGCAGAGAAGCGGCAGGTGATGGATATGACCCGCCGGCTTCTGCATCTGGAAAAGGTCCCCCGTCCGGACGACGCGGCGGACGCAATCGCTATTGCCCTCTGTCACGCCCGATCCCAGACCTCTCTGCTGGCAAAACTCCAGAATGAAAAAAAGGAGTGAGTTTCCGCTATGTTTTATTATCTGAACGGAAAGATTACGGTCCTTGAGGCGGGCTTGGCGGTTGTGGACTGTGCCGGTGTGGGCTACGCCTGCCATTGCAGCAGCTATACCCAGTCCCAACTTCGGGTCGGGGAGGAGCGCAGGCTCTACACCCATGTGAATGTCAAGGAAGACGCTTTCGATATTTTCGGCTTTTCCGGCAGAGAGGAGCTGCGGCTGTTTGAGCAGTTGACTGGCGTCACGGGCGTCGGACCGGCTTCCGCACTGGCGATTCTCTCCGTCCTGTCGCCCGACCAGCTCACCCTGGCCATCCTGACTGGAGATGAGAAGTCCATCACCCGGGCAAAGGGCGTAGGAGCCAAGAGTG
>CALYTU010000008.1 GCA_945487445.1 uncultured Clostridia bacterium
TCCGCCTGTGGATATCTTCTCGTTTTCCTGCCATTCCAAACTGCGGAAACTCAAGCAAAAGAAAATCTTGAAATATGCGCTGTTCTGTGGTATAGTTTTAACGATTATGGACCTATCACTTCTATTTGAGGAGAAGATACACATGAAAGAGCAACTTGAACGGATCAAGGCCCAGGCCATGCAGGCTTTGCAGGAGGCGAGGGACTCCGCTGAGCTGGAAGCCCTGCGGGTGAAGCTTCTGGGCAAGAAGGGCGAGCTCACGGCCGTCCTGAAAACAATGGGCAAGCTATCCGCCGAGGAGCGTCCCGTCATGGGGCAGCTTGCTAACTCCGTGCGCGCCGCCATTGAGAACCGTCTGGAAAACCGCAAGCAGGAGCTTGCTGCGGCTGCCCTTGAGGCAAAGCTGGCCGCTGAGGCCCTGGATGTCACCGTTCCGGGCTCCGCCCAGGAGTTGGGTCATAAGCACCCCATGTACATCGCGCTGGACGAGGCCAAGGAGATTTTTATCGGCATGGGCTTTCAGATTTTGGAGGGACCCGAGGTGGAGCTTGCCGACTATAACTTTACCAAGCTCAACACCGAAGAAGGACATCCTGCAAGGGATTGGTCCGACACCTTCTATTTAAAAGAGGATAGCTCCGTTCTTTTGAGGACCCAGACCTCTCCCATGCAGATCCGCGCCATGGAGGCCGTCAAACACCCGCCGATCCGCATCCTTGCTCCGGGCCGCGTCTACCGGAAGGACGAGGTGGACGCCACCCACTCTCCCATGTTTCATCAAATTGAGGGTCTGGTCATCGACAAGGGCATCACTATGGCCGATCTGAAGGGGACCCTGCAGACTCTTGTCAAATCCCTTTACGGAGAGGACAGCGTGGTCCGCTTCCGGCCCCACCACTTCCCCTTCACCGAGCCCAGCTGCGAGGTGGACGTCCAGTGCTTCAAGTGCCACGGCGCCGGATGCCCCACCTGCAAGGGCGAGGGCTGGATTGAGCTGCTGGGTGCGGGAATGGTCCACCCGAAGGTTTTGGAGGGCTGCGGCATTGATCCTAACGTCTACTCCGGTTTCGCTTTCGGCATCGGTCTGGAGCGCATGGCAATGCGCCGATTCCAGATCTCCGATTTACGGCTGATCTTCGAAAATGACGTCCGCTTCCTGCGGCAATTCTAAGGAAGGAGGCAGTTGAATATGAATATCTCCAGAAAATGGCTCAAAGAATTTGTTGAGATCACGGCCTCTGACCGGGAATACGCTGAAATCATGACGATTGCCGGGCAGAAGGTGGAGACAACCACCCGCCTGGACGCGGAAATCAAAAACGTCAGAGTGGGCAGAGTTCTGTCCATCGTCCGGCATGAAAACTCCGATCACATGTGGGTCTGCCAGATCGACGTGGGCGAAGCCGAGCCCGTTCAGATCGTAACCGGCGCGCAGAACGTCCGGGAGGGCGATCTGGTCCCCGCAGCATTGCACAATTCCCATTTGGCAGGCGGCGTCCACATCACCAAGGGAAAGCTCCGTGGCGTCGCGTCTAACGGGATGCTCTGCTCTATTCAGGAGCTTGGTCTCACCAAAAACGATTATCCTGACGCCTGTGACGACGGAATCTGGATTCTCAACAACGAAGGTGTCACGGTCGGTCAGGACCTCAACGAGGTCATCGGCAACGACGATGCGATAGTGGAATTTGAGATTACCAACAACCGTCCGGACTGTTACAGTCTGATCGGCCTGGCCAGGGAAACCGCGGCTGCGTTCAACGTCCCCCTCAAGCTCCATGAGCCTGTGGTGAAGGGCGGCGGGCCCGGCGTGCTGCCTGAGCTTTTGGATGTGGAAACGCCGGACCCGGACCTCTGCCTGCGCTACACGGCACGCATGGTTCGGAATGTGAGGATCGGCCCCTCCCCCAAGTGGATGCGCCAGCGTCTTCGCGCAGCCGGAATCCGTCCCATCAATAACATTGTGGACATTACCAATTATGTCATGGTGGAGTATGGCCAGCCCATGCACGCTTTTGACTACCGCTACGTTAGCGGCGGCAGGATTATTGTCCGCCGCGCGGGCGAGGACCAGGCCCTCACAACCCTGGACGGGATCGTGCGGAAGTTGACCCCCGATATGCTGGTCATCGCCGACGAGACCCGTCCTGTGGGTCTGGCTGGCATCATGGGCGGCGAGAATTCCGAGATTGCCTCAGATACGGTGGACGTGGTCTTTGAGTCCGCGAACTTTGACGGCACCTCCATCCGCAAGACGGCGCTGGCACTGGGCATGCGCACAGAAGCCTCTGCCAAGTTTGAAAAGAACATCGACCCCATGCTGACCCTGCCCGCGGTGAACCGCGCCTGCGAGTTGGTGGAGCTTCTGGGCGCAGGCGAGGTACTTGATGGCGTCATTGACATCATCAATTACGTTCCCAACCCCGTCGTGCTCCCCCTGGAACCTGAGAAAATCAATGCGCTTCTGGGCACCCGGATCTCCGCGGACGATATGATAGACTACCTGCGCCGCGAACAGATTTCCGTTGAAAACGGAATGATCCAGGTCCCCTCCTGGCGGCCCGACCTGCGGAGAATGGCTGATATTGCAGAAGAGGTCGCTCGGTTCTACGGATACAATGAGATTCCCACCACCCTGATGCGTGGGGCAACCACGCGCGGCGGCTACTCCCACAGTCAGAAACTTGAGAACAAGGCCGGCGCAGCGGCGCGTGCCTTGGGCTACAGTGAGATTATCACTTATTCCTTTGTCTCCCCCAGCGGCATGGACCTGATCCGCGCGCCTCAAGACGATAAGCGCCGCAATCAGCTCAAGCTGCTCAATCCCCTGGGCGAGGACACCTCGGTTATGCGCACCACCGGTATCCCCTCCATGCTGGATATTCTGGCGCGGAACTTCGCCTTTCACAACAAGGCAGCACGGCTTTACGAGCTTGCGAAGATTTACCTGCCTGTAGAGGGCGAAGCCCTGCCAAGCGAGCCCAAACTGCTGATGCTGGGCAGCTACGGGACCGAGGAGAGCTTCTATACGCTCAAGGGCGCAGTGGAAGGCATCCTCTCCCAGCTCAACACCCTGCCAGCCCGCTTTGAGGCCGTCACGGACGATCCCACCTACCATCCCGGCCGCTGTGCGGCCCTCACTGTGGGCAGCAGACGGATCGGTCTGCTCGGACAAATTCATCCCCTTGTCGTGAAGAATTACGGCATGGACTGCGAGGTCTACTGTGCCGAGTTGAATTTCACCGAGCTGATGTCCGTTCTCGCCCCGGAGAAGACCTTCCGCGCTCTCCCCCGCTTCCCTGCCTCGAGCCGTGATCTGGCCGTTGTCTGCGCTGAAGGCGTCACAGTCGGCGCGCTGGAGGAGACCATCACAGGCGCTGCGGGCAAGCTTTTGAAAGAGGTCCGGGTCTTTGATATCTACCGCGGAGTCGGCATTCTGCCCGGCAGGAAGAGCGTAGCCTTTTCCCTGACCTTTCGTGCCGACGACCGTACCCTGACCGACGCCGACATTGAGCCCGCCATGGACCGCGTGCTGAAGGCGTTGGAACAAGAGCTGAACGCAGTCAGAAGATAAGGCGACATTGCACGAAGGCGTCCTTCGACGCCTCCATGCGAACCGATTATGATACCCTTAAAAGAGGAGAAACGCAATGAAACCCTACATCATCAGTGCTGACAGCACCCTGGACATGCCCGAGGAGCTCTTAAAGAAATATGACATCCGGGTTATTCCCAGTTATGTGACCATGGGCGATCAGACCGTGGACGACTGGCCGGACCTGACCCAAAAGGAGCTTTTGGACTATGTTCGCGCCAGCGGCCAGTTGGCCAAGACCAGCGCAGCCAATCCCGACGACTATGAAAAGTGGTTCCGCAAGCTCACCGCCGAGGGCCGTCCCGTGATCCATGTTGCCAAGAGCGGCGGGGTCTCCTCCTGTTATCAAAATGCCTGTATGGCTGCTCAAGAGGTTGGGAACGTCTGGGTTGTGGACTCCAAAAGCCTGGCCGGCGGTACCAGCCTGACCATTCTTGCCGCCCTGAAAACCGATTTGGAGGATCCCGCCGCTGTAGCCGGCTTTATGGAGGCCTACCGCGAGCGGATCGACGGCAGCTTCATCATCGAGACCGTAGAATTCTTGCACAAGGGTGGCCGCTGCTCCACCGTGGCTGCTCTGGGAGCCAACATCCTCAAGCTTCGCCCGGAGATTGTCTTTGAAGACGGCATGATGCACGTGGGGAAAAAGTACCGGGGCGTCTACCGCAAGTGCGTCTATGAGTTTTTGAATGATCAGCTTGCCAAGCTGGACCGCTATGAGACAAACCTTGTCTACATGACGCATACGGTGCAGGACCCCGCCTTTTTGGACGAGCTGAAGGCCTATGTCCGGGAAAAGACCGGTTGCAGGGAGCTCATCGAATACCCTGCCTGCTCCGCCATCTCTACCCACTGCGGACCAAATACGTTTGGACTGTTTTTTGTCCGAAAGGTAAAATAATTTCCAAGAATTGTCTTTACAAATCCCGCTAAATGGGGTATGATAAAGAAAATGCATAAAGGAGGTTGGCCCTATGGAAGACCATACTATCAAATACCGCGTTCCCTCGGAGGATCATGAGGAAATGAAGCGGATTCTTGCGTCCGTCTATACCTCGCTCACCGAGAAGGGCTACAATCCCATCAACCAGATCGTTGGCTACCTCCTCTCCGAGGACCCCACCTATATCACCAACCATAACAACGCCAGAGCGATGATCTGCCGTCTGGACCGGGACGAGCTGCTCTCCGAGCTGGTGCGCCACTATCTGTTCGCCTGATCCGGTCCCTCTGTTTCAGACAACGCGGGGAGCCTGCGCCGCAGGCTCCCTGTTTTGTTCGCCCCGGCAATTCCATGTTCTCCGCCGGGTTATGCTGTTTTTCATACGTACCCCGCTTTCCTTCTTTCCCTGCAGCAACGTCATCTGGACCTAATTTTACCCCGAATTAAGAATTTTTTCGTAATATTTTGTGAATTTTATGTTCCAGGGGTTGACAAACTCATATCAATGAGTTACAATTTGATTACATTTCCAACAAGGAGGTGCTCCATGGCTGAACAAAACGGCCTGACGTACAAGGGACATCCCTTGATGCGGAAGGACAACATGGTTTATTACGGCTCCATGGCCGACAAATGCATCGTCATCATGCAGATCCTGGAGTCCAAAGATTTTCAGGACATGAGCCTGGCGACTAAGGTTTCGGTGCAGCTGCAGCTCACCGATCAGACCGTCCGTCCAAAGGAACGGGTCCTGAAATCGAGTGTGAAGGAAGGCTTCTACGCAGCGCTTGACGTTGGCTGCGTTTGGCTCGAAAGAGCCTTAGCCTCCAAATGATCGGAAAGCGAGGGTACATATGAAACGACTGACTACCAGATTGATCATCCTGATCTTGACCTTCTCCATGCTGGCGGGCTTTGCGCTCCCCGCACAGGCCACTGAGCTGAAAACCGGCATTGGTGTGGTCACCGCCTCCTCTCTGCGGCTGCGCGCGAAGGCATCCAAAGACAGCGAGATTCTTGCCACCGCTGTTGGCGGCGACAGCGTGGTCATCATCCGTGAGGTCGGCGACTGGTATCTCGTCAACTATAATCTTGAGATCGGCTACATGTATAAGGACTACGTCGAGTTCAACGAACGCAAGAACGTGAAGCTCGGCTACGCTATGTTCGATACCGGCTGCAATGTTCGTCAGGGTCCCGGCACCGAATCCGGCATCGTGGCCCAGGCGCCCAAGGGCGAGACCTGCTTCATCATCGGCTTTAACTGCGGCTGGTACAAGGTCTCCTTCAACGGCGAAATCGGTTATGTCCGGTCAGACCTGTTAACGCTTCTGGAGCTTCCCTACTCCAACTTCGGCAGTAAGGGAAACACCTACAAAGAATCCGGCAGCAGCGAAAAGTCTTCGTCCGGCTCCAAGTCCTCTCGCAGCTCCGGCTCTTCCAGCCGTTCCAGCCGAACTTCGACTACAAACAGCTCCAGTTCCTCTGCAGGTTCTTCCGCCAGTTCCAACACCTCGGAAACCAGCCTGGGTGAGCGCGTTGCCGCTTACGCCCAGCAGTTCAAGGGGTACCGTTATGTTTATGGCGGCGCGTCCCCTTCCGGCTTTGACTGCTCGGGTATGGTCTACTACATCTACCGGCAGTTTGGCTATAACGTGGGTCGCACCAGCACCGCCCAGTACAACAACGGCTATTCCCATGTCAGCCGCGGCAATCTAAAGGTTGGCGATATTGTCCTTTTCGAGCGGACATACACGGCAAGCACACCTGCCACACACTCCGGCATCTACATCGGCAACGGCAACTTTATCCATGCCGCCAATTCCCGGCTCGGCGTGATTGTCTCGAGTCTGGACAACGATTACTACGCCTCTCGCTTCCTTTGCGGCGTACGAATCGGCTGATTTCAAATTATAACCCGGTATTCATTTGAATGCCGGGTATTTTTTTTCGCGTCGAGGGAACACTATGGAAAAAACAGGTTGAGAGGAGTCAAGGCATGGATACACTACATCGCGGGAAGCAAAGCATCATCTTTCCGGAACGGCCGGTTCTGTCGGCCTGGGCATCTGTGGTAGGAAAAATGGAGGGGGAAGGTCCCCTTGGAAAGGCCTATGACCGTGTGGTGCAAGACGGCAAATTCGGGGAAAAGACCTGGGAGCAGGCGGAAACAAAATTTCAGCAGACCGCCCTGGAGCTGATTTTGCAAAAGGCGGGTCTGGAACGAAACAAGCTGGATCTGGTTTTTTCCGGAGATCTTTTGAACCAGTGCGTCGGTTCAAGCTTCGCCCTTCGATGGACTGGCCTGCCTGCTCTGGGGCTATACGGCGCCTGCTCCACCATGGCTGAAGGTTTGCTGTTGGCCGGTGCGGCGGTTAACGCGGGTTATGCGGAACGGGTTGCGGCCCTGTCCTCCTCACACTTCGCCGCTGCAGAGCGGCAATACCGCTTTCCGCTTGCCTATGGCGGACAGCGTACGCCAACGGCACAATGGACGGTTACAGGCGCGGGCGCCGTGCTGACGGTCCGGAACGGAAAAGGCCCAGCACTGACCGCTGCCACGGTGGGAACCGTGGAAGACAAGGGCATTACCGACGCCAACAACATGGGCGCTGCCATGGCCTGGGCAGCCTACCGAACGATTCGGACTCATTTGGAGGACCTCGGGCGAAACGCAGAGGACTATGATTTGATCGTGACCGGAGACCTCGGCAAGCTGGGCAGCGATCTGGTGCGGGAGTTCTTCGCCGGAGACGGCGTGGATCTGGGCGATCGCTATACCGACTGCGGCGTGATGATCTTCGATCCCACGCAACAGGATGTCCACTGCGGCGGCTCCGGTGCGGGATGCAGCGCAGCCGTGCTGTCGGCAGATCTTCTTCCATCGCTGATGACCGGAAAATACAGACGCATTCTCTTTTGCGGAACCGGCGCCCTGCTCTCCCCCACCACCGCACAGCAAAATCGCAGCATTCCGGCCGTCTGCCATGCGGTTGCCATTGAAAAAAATATCTGACACTTGAAAATGATCGGTGAAACAGAGGTAATTATATGGATTATATTAAAGCATTTCTGATTGGCGGATTCATCTGCACAATCTGCCAGATTTTGATTGACAAAACAGCGTTGACGCCGGCTCGGATTTTGACGGGGTGCGTGGTGACGGGAGTCGTTCTCGGCGCAGTCGGGCTCTATCCTCCGCTGGCAGACTGGGCTGGCGCCGGAGCGACGGTTCCATTGACGGGGTTCGGCAACGTCCTGGCGAAGGGCACCCGGGAGGCCGTGGCAAAGGACGGGCTGCTCGGCGCTCTGACCGGACCCCTGGCCGCCGCCTCCTGCGGCGTCACAGCCGCCGTTCTGTTCGGAGCGTTGGCCGCGCTGGTTTTCCCTTCACGGGAGAAATAGTGCGAAAACTGACGATTAAAAACGGAATCGTTCCAAATTGACATTTCCCTCCTCGTGTGATAAAATCCATCTATCACACGAGGAGAGAAGCTCATGGAAAAGAAATCTTTGTTTGCCAAGCTGAAAATGATCTTTCCGAAAAAAGAGAGGCGGTATTTTATCGTGCTCTTTTTCCTGATTTTAATTGGCACAGTCTTTGATTTTCTGGGCGTGTCACTCATCCTGCCGCTGGTAAACCTGTTGATCGCACCGGAACAGCTCACGGGTAAGGGCTGGTATCGCCTTTTGACAAAACTTCTGCCCATTCAGGACACCAACACCATGCTGCTCGTTCTGGTGCTGCTGATTATCGCGGTCTATGTGTTCAAGAATCTATACGCCATTTACATGTCTGTGGTCCAGGGTGTGTTCCTGGCCCGAAACCGGATTAACACCTCCGCGAAGCTGCTCGACTGCTTTATGCGCAAGCCTTACACCTTTCACCTCCAACATAACTCCGCGGAGGTCATCCGCGCCATTAACAGCGATGTATCGAGCGCGTATGACATCGTATCGAGCATCATGACCCTTGTCATGAACATTCTGGTTACAATTCTGCTGATCGGTTATCTGGTCCTGGTGGACTTCTGGCTGACCATCTCCATCGTGGCAGGTCTCGGCCTCTACTCCATGCTCTATTTCCTGATCGTCCGCAAAAAACTCAAGGACGCGGGCGAGGAGAACCGGGAGATCACCGTCCGCATGATTAAGGCCATCGTGCAGGCTGTGGGCGGGATCAAGGAAGTCAAGGTCATGGGACGAGAACGGTATTTCGTGGACACTTACGCCGAAAATGGCGAGGATTTCGTCCGCGTTCAGCGCCGGCTTTCCATTCTCTCCGGCGTTCCCCGGCACCTGGTTGAAATTCTCTGCGTGTGTGGCGTGCTGGGCCTGGTGGCCGTGAAGATTGCCTTGCGGCAGGACCTCTCCTCCATCGTGGGAAGCCTCTCAGCTTTCGCCGTGGCGGCCATTCGGCTGATGCCCTGCGCGAACTCCATCAACGGCACTATTAACGGGATTTCTTACCGGATGCCCGGACTTAACGCAGTGTGTGAAATCATTGACGATAACTGGGGAACAGACATCGGAAACGCCTCCATTACGACTGAAAACCGCAACGGAAGCCGCGAGACCAGGCAGGCTGACATTCAGGTGGAGAACCTCAGCTTCACCTATCCGGACACGGACGAGCCTGTTCTCCACGACATAAATCTCACGATTCAGGCAGGGACGAGCGTTGGAATCGTGGGTGTAACCGGTGCTGGAAAAACCACGCTGGTTGACATCATTCTCGGCTTGCTGGAGCCCCAGGAAGGCCGCATTCTCTATGGTGATAAGGACATTCGCGCGGATTACGAAGACTGGCAGGCACGCATCGGCTACATTCCTCAGAACATCTATCTGACTGACGAAAGCATCCGCGAGAATGTTGCTCTGGGCCTCTACAACAGTCAGATCGACGACGAAAAGGTGTGGAAAGCCCTGGATGACGCTCAGCTCGGCGACTTCGTACGCGGGCTCAAAGACGGATTGGACACGAAGATCGGCGAGATGGGCGTGCGCCTCTCTGGCGGTCAACGGCAGCGCATCGGCATTGCTCGCGCTCTCTACTATGACCCGGACGTGCTCTTCCTGGACGAGGCGACTGCGGCCCTTGACACCGCCACAGAAAAGGCTGTCATGGCCGCCGTCAATGCCATCAGCCGGGAGAAAACCTGCATCATCATCGCACACCGGCTGACCACCATCGAAGAATGTGACGCGATCTTCGAGGTCAGAGACGGCCACGTAGAGCGGCAGCGTTGACTGTCAAACAGGAATCCAATTTCCGAACAAACTGCTTTACTGGTTATCGGTTCTCGTTCTTCTTGTTATCGGTTCTCGTCCGCTTTGCATTTGAGAGAGGCGACAGCCCGGGGCAGAATCGTTCCCATTTCCTGTAGGGTCGCTCAGTGAGCGCCCAGTTCGCCGCAGCAGAAAATTTGCCGCAGGCAAATCCGGCACGGACACGATCTGAAACGAGTTGAAATCGTTTGCTGACGCAAACGATGGATGGCACAAAGCTGACTGCAAAGATATTGAATGGATTTATCTGAGAATCGTATAAGCCGATAACCAGAAGTCCTTTTACAAGTGAACCCGCCCGCGTACCGAAAGAGGCGCGGGCGGGTCTATTATACTGGAAACTCTCCTTATACAGGAGATCCGCATTCCATACAGAAGCGGTATTCGGGGTCCAGCGCAGTTCCACAGTTGGGGCAAAATCTTGATGCCTGCGGTTCCCGCGTCGGAACAGGCTCCGGAATCACCGGCGTCGGGGCGGGCTCCGGAATCACCGGCGTCGGAGCGGGCTCCGGAATCACCGGCGTCGGGGCGGGCTCCGGAATCACCGGCGTCGGGGCGGGTTCCGGAATCACCGGCGTCGGAGCGGGTTCCGGGATCACCGGCGTCGGAGCGGGCTCCGGAATCACCGGCGTCGGAGCGGGCTCCGGAATCAGCGAGGACGGAGTAGGATTGGGGCTCACAGGAGCAGGCGAAATCTGCGTGGAGCCAGGCTGCTCAGGCAGGCGCGTGCCGCAGCGATTGCAAAATCGGATCCCGACAGCGCAGCGATTGCCGCAGGCGGGACAGTGATTTGCTTCCGCGGCGGCGAGCGGCGCCTGTACCGGCATTTTCGTACCGCAACGGCTGCAGAAGGCGGCGCTGCTGGAGATCTCCGCCTTACAGTTGGGACAAATGGCAATGCCACGCAGGACATTAATCTGGTCTTTGTAACGCTTGGCCCGCTCGATTGCATCAAGCACAGCCTGTACGTTGGCTGCCTGCGCCTGCTCCGGATCGTGGCGGTGGGCCGTGAAATAGGTCTGTCCCATACGCTGGAAGACGGCGTTAATTATCTGTTCCTCGGCTGCGATGGCTTTGGTCAGGCGGTTGATTTCCGCCCGATTGACACGGTTCTCACTGCTCATAGGGATGCTCCTTTCATTCTGTTCTGAATTCATTATAAAACCACAAAATAAGATTGTCAATCCGCGTTTACAACTTTTTCCGATGCGGAAACAAGCAGAAAAACTATGGAAATTTCCTTCGACCTGTGTTATAATAATCGCCGGAAAAATAGACGGAGGACATACCATGATCGACAAAGAGATTTCTGAGCTGCGGCGGCGTTTCCGGACGGACCGCACAGCCATCACACATATTTACGGCTGCTATGTCAACAGCTTCGGGGAAATTTTGGCCGAGTTTGACGAATCCCTGGCCATGCTGCCAGCGGATGAACAGGAAAAATATCTGGAGCTTCTGAAAAAGGCACTCTCGGGCACGATGGGTAGGACGCTCTCCGATCTCAGCTTCACTACAGCCCAGGTCCAAAGCGGTGAAGAGCACGAGTTGCTCATGAAGCTGCGGCAGGAGCGGCTGGGGGTGGCCGAGACCCGTCACACCCTCTACGAGAAAATTGCGGGAAGCCTGAAGCTGGCGGAGTGCAGCTATCTAATTTTGCTGGCCGCGGACGTGTACGACGTTCCCTTCCGCGGCAAGGACGGAGTTTTTCACGACGACAGCGGCGAAACACAGTTCTCCTATTTGGTCTGCTCCATCTGTCCAGTGAAGGAGACGCGGCCCGGACTTCGCTATGACGCCGCGGGACAGACCTTCCGGACCCAGGGTGTGGACTGGGTGGCCGGGAGTCCGGAGCTCGGTTTCCTGTTCCCCGCCTTTGACGACCGGGCTGCAAATCTCTACGGCGCACTGCTTTACAACCGCTCCAGAGATTGCGGCTATGACGAATTCATTAACGCTGTTTTCCACACGCGGCCGCCCATGGCCATTGACGTCCAAAAGGACACCTTCCGGGATGTCCTGGTGGAAACCCTGAACGATGAATGCAGCCCACGGGTCATTCAAACCGTCCATGCCCAGCTCCGAGAAATGACCGCAACCCACAAGGAAGCAAGGTCCCCGGAGCCGCTGACCGTCTCCTGCGGTGAAGTCAGCCGGATCCTGGAGCACACCGGCATCTCCGAGCCTCGGATGGCCGCCTTCCGGGTCAAGTATGAGGAGGCCTTCGGCGTGGACACGGAACTGCCGCCTCAAAATCTTCTGAACACAGCGCAGCTTGAATACAAGACCCCGGACGTAATCATCAAAGTCAATCCTGATCGGCAGGACCTGATCCAGGTCCGGGAGATCGGAGGCGTGCGCTGCGTCGTGATCGCAGCAGACGAGGGAATTGAGATCAACGGCGTCAACGTGGTCTGAGTTGTTTCGTTCCATGAGCAGATGGACAAACAACCGTCTTCTGACTGCAATTCCTCTGTGGAGGTACCTGAATGAAAATAATCTTTTGTATGCTTCTGATTCTGGCTCTTCTGCTTCAGTTAGCAATCCCCGTAGTGGCCACAGAAGCAGACCCGTCGCCCCCCGAAACCGAAGCGCTCACAGAGCCGGTGCCGACGGAACCGATTGAAACGACGGAAGCCACGGAGCCGGACGTGACGGAAGAAACCGACATGCCGATGCACCGGCCGGACGAAATGCACAAGCCCTATATCACCGGCAAAAACGACGGCGGCTTCCACCCGCAGGAGCCGCTCACGCGGGCTGAGCTGGCCGTCATCCTCTATAGCCAGGGCAGCTACTCACCGGGGGAAGCCCATTTTTCGGACGTGCGGTCAGGTTCCTGGTATGCTGCTGCTGTCAACGCCCTGGCAGGCGCGCGCATCCTGGCGGGCTACAGCGACGGGACTTTTCGCCCGAATAAGCCCATAAACCGGGGCCAATTTGTAGCGATTCTGGCCAAGATTTCTGGCGAGACCGCCGCTTTACCGGCAACCTTTTCCGACGTGGGAAGTCACTGGGCGGCACAAGCAATCGCGCTGGCCCAGGAAAAGGGCTGGGTCTCCGGCTATTCGGACGGCACCTTCCGGCCGCAAAGCTCCGTCACCCGTGCGGAGGCAGTGGTCATGCTTAATAAGTTTTTGCGGCGCTCACCGGATCACGCGGCAATCGCAGCGAGCGAGGGTCTGCGATTTTTCCCCGATGTAAAGATCGGCAGCTGGTACTATGCTGCGGTCATGGAAGCGGCCACCATTCACACAGCCCAATTTCAATCGGACGATCAGGCCGAAACCTGGTTCGATCCCAGTCCGGGAAACTATCGCATCCGCGACGGCTTCTACTGCTTTGGAAAAAAGCTTTTCGCTGTGGAAGGCGGCGCATACGTCCGCACAGCCGAAACCAGAATACTGAACGGCGTAATCTATACCTGCGAGGGGGAAAGCGGGGTATGCAGGGCACAGACCGAGATTCTGACACTTGCAAACCGCGATCTGGCTCTGCTTACTGGCGGCGCTCCTGTGGCCGCTCCAGGCCGTTATACCGACGGATTCTATCTGAAAGCGGGACATCTTTTTGCGGCAAAAAACGGTTCCATCCTGCACGCAAAAGTCGCCGGCACAGCCGATGGTGTATCCTACACCTGCACTGGCGAGAGCGGATACTGCACGGTGGACGATTGGACAAAGCTTAATCTCGATGGGATCAATCTCTCCGTCTTCGAGAATGAATTGACCGAAGACGCCCTGTATACAGACAGCCAAACAGTGACTGTAGCCCAGGCGCTCCGGGCAGCCGTCCGCGTCTACGAAGCCTATTTCCGTGTGGAATACCCCATGACAGACGAAGAGGACGAAGCATGGATTGAAAAAGCGCTTGAATACGATATTCTCAAAAACCGACGAAACGACTACGATCAGCCGGTCAAGCGCGGCGATGCGGCTGTATTTCTCCAGCGCTCGCTACGCGGGAGGGATCTGGAAGCAATGAACGAAATCAACGTGCTCCCGGACGTCAGTGAGACGAATTTCTACCATCCATATCTGCTTTGCTTATATAGAGCTGGGGTGATGCAGGGGATTGATGACGATCACAACGCGAACTATAACGACACGATCCTCGCCGGCGAGCTGGCCGACATGCTCCAACGGCTAGAGCGACCGGACAAACGGCTTCGATTCACCGTCAACGAGAAGATCATTCAAACCATCCAGTATGGCACTAGCGGTTCCGGGCGCTATCCCCTGACGGCTTATCAGCTCGGCAACGGCAAAAACGTGATGATTCTGACCTTCGCCATCCACGGCTGGGAAGATAACTGGAACCGTGACGGAGAAGAGCTTGTCTATTTGGCCGAACAAACCAAGCGATACCTGGAAAACAACTACGAACTGATTCAAAACGGACACTGGACGGTCTATATTCTCCGCTGTCTGAATCCCGACGGTCTCTATCTCGGAACCACCAGCAACGGTCCAGGGCGCTGCACCACCACTTATTATAATTCGAACGGACAACTCATCAGCGGAAAGGGCATTGACATGAACCGGTGCTTCCCCTACAAATTCACTGCGCGGACCGATGCGCGGAACTTCAACGGCACCGAGCCCTTGCAGTGCAAGGAAGCACAGGCGATCGCAAGCTTCATTCAGAAATGCAAGGGCAGCGGTCACAACATCTGTATCGACACTCATGGCTGGTACGGACAGATAATCTGCTCCTCCGGCAAAGGCTCGATCTACAATGCTTTCTCCAGTCAGTTTCCGAGAAGCACCTACACTTATCTGTCCGGCGGCAGCGGTTATCTGACCGGCTGGGCCGGGTTTGTACAGGGATACGACAGTTGTCTGCTGGAGCTGCCCAATGTTCAAAATCACAACGCTTTCCTCAACGCCGGATGTGTCTGGCGCTATGAAAACGCCATTTCGGAGCTTCTGAAGCACTATAGCGGTCCCAACGCCACCCGAAGTTCGGTCGAATACCCGGTGGAACTGCTGAACGGCAACTGACAAAACCCATAGAGACAAATCATCCACGACAGCTTCCGCAAGGAATCGGTGCTTCGAGCGCTGCAGTAAAAGATCGAAAACAGGCGTAACCGCGACAGGTTACGCCTGTTTTGTCTGCTATTGTCTAATGCAATTTCCGGTAAACGGTTTGGCTCAACAGCAACGCCGTAGGCGTGATGCCGCCAAAAGGCATGGCCCCTACGGGAAATGAGAAACGCTTCTGCCCCGGGCTGACGCCCCCTCAAATGCAAGGCTGACGAAATCCGATCATCAGAATCTATTAAAGCGTTTTATCAGATAATCGTATAAGCTGTTGAATGCCGATAATCAGAATGCTATTTACAACGTGGCTTTCTTTCTGTCAATGTCGCTCGTAAGACGCCTTTTCAACAAAACAACATTATGTCAACTCTCTCCGGGCGACAACGACAGTGTAGCCGTTGGTGTCGTAGGTAACCCCGGTCGGCACGAAAGCGTTTTTCTTCCAAAAATGCTCGGCTTGGGGATTGCCCCGTACCCAGCCCAGCCGGACCGCCCGGAAGCCCATCCCGCTCAGGGCAGAGCAGAGTTCGGAGACCAGTGCTGTACCTCTCCCCTGCCCCTGCATTGTCTTTTCCAGCATAAAGAATCCCCAGAAGGCAATTTCCGGGCCGGGATAGTCCGTTATCAGGTCCAGTATGGCACAAAGACGCATTCCTTCAAAGAACCCGAGGTAGTGCTTATCCTGCACCGTCGTACGGGGCGGCAAAGCAAGCAGATCTGCACGAAATTGCTCCTCAGAGATGAATGGGGGGCAGTGCTCGTAAAATAGCGGATTGGCGCTGCAAAGGGAATAGACAGCGGGGTAATCCGCGACGGTCAGTTGCCGGACCGAATAAGAGCGGGAAAGGTCGCTGTAATTCATAGGATTCTCCTTTCGCGTTCACAGGTGTCTGGATTAAGGGCCATACAGGCGATAGAGCATTGTGACAGCCATGGCGCGGGTACAGCCGCCTTTTGGGGAGAAGGTATTGGCAGAGGTTCCGGAGACGATCCCCCGCTGTGTGGCCCAGAGGACGGGCCGGTAATAGTATTTGGATGGAGAAACGTCCGTAAAAGGCATTGGATCTGCCCCCGGCGCAGGCTTACCTGCGGCACACCAAAGAAAAGTCACGACCTGCCCGCGGGTACAGCGATCGTCAGGAGAGAAGGTCGTGGGGCCTGTTCCGCCCGTGATCTGTTTTTCCACCGCCCAGCACACAGCCTTCCGATAATATGCCCCGGCAGACACATCCGCAAAGGGCAAATCAGGGTTGAGGGGCGCGGGGCTTCCGCAGGCACGCCAGAGAAATGTGATGATCTGTGCTCGGGTGCAGACCTGGCTTGGAGAAAAATGGGTCGGACTTGTACCGGAAGTGATGGGCGGCGTTTGATGCAGCGCCCAATAGACTGGGTTAAAGTACCATGCGTGTTCGTTTTGAACATCCACAAATCGAAAGGGAATTTCCTCCATGCGCACGGCGCCGCATCGGTTGCAGCGAAAGCTGCGCTCGCCGGGTAGCTTCTGTGTCGGCTCGCGGGTTACGGTTCCCTCGTCCCAGGCGTGTCCGAGGGCAGGCGCGCCAAGGAACTCAACCTCCGCGCCGCAGCGCCAGCAGCAGTGGAGCTCATATCCTGCCCGAACGCAGCTTGGACCCACGCTTTGTGTGTGCCAGTCATGCCCCATCGCGGGGATGGGCTCGGTACGCTCCGTGCCGCAGACTGCGCAGGTCAGCTTCCGAACGCCCTCTGTGTCACAAGACGGCTCGGCAATTATTTCACCGGTGTCCCAGCGATGGCCCAAAGCAGCGCAGGGATCTGTAAACGAAAAGCGAACGGTCAGCGTGCAGTCACCGCACAGGCCGCCTAAAGTAAACACATTCTCCTCTCGCGTCACAGCGGCTGCGTCCGCAGGCATCAACGTCCAGTCCTCTACCTCCCAACCAAGGCCGGGGACAGCCGTGACGACATTGCCCGCAACGTACAGGGCGCCGCCCTCCGGCGGGTCAGCGACGGCAGTAACGGTACAATGCAGGCTGTGCGCCCAGCCGGACGGCGTTGGCATATCAGGGATCTCCCGGTCAAACAGACAGAAAGCCAGCTCGGGATAGTCGATGAATACATTGCGATTGCCTTGAAGGCTCTGCACCACGTCGTTACGTCCCAGTTCCCATGTATCCACGGGGTCGAGGGTCATCCAAGTGAGCAAGGTATCCAGACTCTCGATCACACGCTGCCCGTCGCTGGCTGTGAGACCACCTCCGCATGGCGGAAGGTCCGACCAGAGATTCCGATTCTCCCCGTCCGGGCCACCGTAAGTCACATAGATATAAAGTAAAATGCGGGCCACGTCTCCCTTGACATCGTCGCGAACCTCGACCAAACCGGTTCCGTTGTTCCAATCAGGCACAAACCAGAGCACCGGGTTCTCTCCGTCCGGCCAGGTCTCGCAGGACGGATAGCGGCCCTGCACGGTTCCGAAGGTCTGTGAGCCGCGGACGAGATTCGCCTGTGGATCTGTGGGGCGCAGATGGTGCAAATCGCAGCCCGCTCCATCTTGGTAAAATGCGCCGTGCGGCTCCGCCCAGACCTGCTCGCGGTTATAATCGCCGAAATCGTCGCAATAAAAGCGCAGAGGCTCCGAGGAGCCCCCGCTTCCGTCTGTCCGAGGAAAAGACAAGATGGTTTCCGCATAGGAAACCAGACCCGTCCGGGACTCATTCATCAGTGTATGCAGGGCGGCGCAGAGCGGACTTTCCCACGCCTCTGCGGCGCTCTCAGAAGCGCTGCCCGGGAGCGCGGACAGCGCCTGAATCGAATACGACCCGGAATAATAAGCTTCCGCCTGCGTCGACAGGCTGCAGGCAAGCTCATGCCGCGTTCCGGAATTGGAGAATATCTCCGCCGCCAGCACAAGGGCCAGCAGAAAGCTGCATATCCGTCTCATGGTATGTATAATCAGGCCTCCAGCTTCCTTGCAAGCTCCTCCAGCGCGGTGCCGAGTGCTTCCTCAAAGGTAGGGTGGGGACGAATAGCGGTGAGGGTATCCCGCACGGTCAGGCCGTTGGCCATGGCCACGGTGATCTGAGAAATCATATCTGTGGCCCGCTCGCACATGAAGGCCGCGCCGATCAGCTTACCGGTCTCCGCGTTGGCAACCAGCTTCATGAAGCCCCGCTCGCCCTCCAGAATCATGGTACGTCCATTGGCGGACATCAGACCCTTGGCGGTCTTGACCGGGATGCCGCGGTCCTTTGCCTCGGCCTCGGTGATGCCTACGGTGGCGATCTCTGGACGTGTGTAGACGCAGCCGGGAATCAGGCTCAGCACCTGGTGAGGGGTGCGCCCGGCTATTTCATCCACGCAGGCAATTCCCTGCGCCGTGGCGACATGGGCGAGCTGCACAGGAGAAGACACATCGCCGATCGCATAAACGCCTGAGATTGAGGTGCGGAAATGCTCGTCCACATGAAGACGGCGGCGGTCATAGGCCACCTCCAGCCCCTCGGCAAAGAGATCCTGGCTGTAAGGCGAGCGGCCAATGGCACACAGAACAGCCTCCGCCTCCACGGCGCCAACCTTTCCCTTCTGCTCGAAGCGGACGATAAGACCGTTTTCAGTCTTCTCTACGCCCTGGACCATGGCTCCGGTCTGAATGACCACGCCGCGCTTTTTCAGCTGCATGGCAAGATTCTGACCCAGCTCCTTGTCCATGTTGGGCAGCAGGCGGTCCAAGCCTTCTACGATGGTAACAGGGCAGCCCAGGTCCGTATAGAAGGTTGCGAGCTCAACACCAATAACACCACCGCCGATGATAATGAGACTCTTGTAGAGGGTCTCAGCGCCGTCCAGCAGTTCGTCGGAGGTCATGGTCAGCTCCAGACCGGGAATGGGGGGACGGGAAGGAACGGAGCCTGTAGCGGCCAGAATATGCTCGCAGGTATATTCGGTCTCGCCCTCAGCGTTGGTCACCCGGACCCTGCCAGTGCCCAGAACGGTGCCGATTCCGCGCAGAACATCCACCTTTGCGGACTTCAGCAGGCCCTCCACGCCGCCGCGGAGCTTCTCCACTACAGCCTGTTTCCGGGCAAAGACGGCGGGAAGATCGAAGCCCACGTTTTCGGCATGAATGCCGAAGGTCTCAGCCTCTTTGGCTTCATGGTAAACTTCCGCGGAGTGCAGCAAGGTCTTGGTGGGAATACAGCCCCGGTTGAGGCAGGTGCCGCCCACGTCCCGGCGCTCCACCAGGGCGGTCTTGAGCCCCAGCTTGGCGGCGTGCAGTGCAGCCTCATAGCCGCCGGGACCGGCGCCGATCACGATCAGATCATAGTTGTTCATAGGATTGTCTCCTTTCGATTCAATGTAGCGCGGGCAATCTGCCCGCTGTTCTATGCGTTTTCCACCGGATTGCGGGCAGATTGCCCGCGCTACAGGTGAAAGAGGGAGAATCGCCTGCGCCGCGCTTACAACCCCGTTTCCAGAAGGGTCAGTAGTTGTGCCTCCTGCTCCGCAGGCAGGGAGAGGCTTGCAAGGGCGCTTCGCAGCGCTTCCGTACGATAGGCACAGTCCGTCAGAACAGACTCCAATCTGGGGGCTACGGTATCATCCATGGCGTCGGTGTAGACCTTTGCAGAGCAGATCACGCCTCCATTGACGTTCAACCGGATTTCGACGCCGCCCCAGGGGAAGCGGTCCTCCACGGAAAGGGTGAAGGGCAGCTTCGGCCCGTAGAGCCAGGAATCGGAGGCGTATTTTTCCGTTAGGGAACAGAGGTCAAATTCGTTGGGGCTGAGCAATTCAACCGGGAGCGCCTCATCCACCCCAATGTGCGCACTGGGGCACCTTCCCCTCAAGGAAAAGGCTTTGGCTGCTGCCTGTTGCCTGGCGCCTGGCGCCTCGCCGGGCGGGCAGATTGCCCGCGCTACATCATAAACCTCCACCAGGGCGTCGATCAGCGCGTTCTCCAGCCGTTCAATCGAAAGTGCAGGCACGAACTCCCGCAGGTTGACGACGCGGGAGCGGACGGATTCTACGCCTTTCGCTGCCAACTTGGCCCTGGACGGGCTGAGATAGTGTTGGACCATCTCCATATCCACGTCCACCATTAAAGTGCCGTGGTGGTAGGCCTTCCCGGCGTGGGAATAGAAAGCGTTGCCGGAAAACTTCCGCCCCCCTGCCAGCAGATCGTTGCGTCCGGACCGCTCCGCCGGAATACCAAGGCTCCGACATGCCAGCTCCAAAACGCTGAGCTGGCGGGGCAGGTCGTAATCTGCAGCCGACATCAGAAAGGTAAAGTTCAGATTTCCCAGGTCATGATACACAGCACCGCCGCCGGAGAGGCGGCGGGCCAAGTGACCGCCCTCCTGTTCGAGGAGGGCGGTCCTGCATTCCTTCCAGGGATTCTGGTTTCTTCCAATAACCACGGTGCGTGCATTCTGCCAAAGGTAGAGGATCAGTTCCCCTTCCCCAACCCGGTGCAGCAGAGCTTCCTCCAGGGCAAGGTTTTCATAGGGATCGCATCCCCGGCTCCGGCAGATCAGCAGCTGCTCGATCATGCCTTCACCCAGCGAACGATGGGATTCCGGGCCGCGGCGACCTCGTCGGGACGGCCGATCTGAGCGTGATGGGGTGCGTGGTGCATGTACTCAGGATCGGTGTGGGCTAGGTCAAAGAGCTTGCGGAAAATCTCAGCGGCCTCATCCAGGGTCTCCTTGCTCTCGGTCTCAGTAGGCTCCAGCATGAGGGCCTCATGGACGATCAGCGGGAAGTACATTGTGGGCGGGTGCATGCCGTTGTCGATCAGAGACTTTGCCACGTCCAGCGCGGAGACGCCGGTCTCCTTCTTGAACTCGGAGAGGTCCAGCACAAACTCGTGCATGCAGACCCGGTCAAAGGCCGGAGTAAAGGTGCCCTTGATTCTCTCCATGAGGTAGTTGGCGTTGAGGACGGCATTGGTGGAAGCCTCGGGAACGCCTTCGCGGCCCAGAGTCATCAGGTAGGCAAGGGCACGGACGACAACCAGGAAATTTCCGGCAAAACCGCGAACCTGGATGCTGCCCTCGCCCTCCATAAGGGCTGACTTGGGCAGGAACTTCTTGAGGAGGTCCTTACAGCCCACCGCGCCCGCACCGGGTCCGCCGCCGCCGTGCGGCGTGGCGAAGGTCTTATGCAGGTTCATGTGGATGCAGTCGAAGCCCATATCACCGGGACGGACATGACCCATGACAGCGTTCAGGTTCGCGCCGTCGTAGTAACACAGGCCGCCGGCCTCATGGACCAGCCGCGTAATTTCCAGGATATTCTTGTCGAAAATGCCGACGGTATTGGGGTTCGTCAGCATAAGACCCGCGATGTCGGGGCCTAAAGCGGCCTTCAAGGCATCGAGATCCACACACCCGTCAGGGGCGGAGGCTACATTCACCACATCATAGCCGCACATGGCGGCCGTGGCAGGGTTGGTGCCGTGGGCAGAGTCGGGAACGATGATTTTCGTCCTGGCTTTATCGCCCCGGGCGTCATGGTACTGCTTGATCAGCAGAACGCCGGTGAACTCGCCGTGGGCGCCGGCAGCGGGCTGGAAGGTCATCCCGTCCATGCCGGAGATCTCGCATAGATACTTAGCGGTTAAATCCAGCACCTCGCGGCAGCCCTTGACCGCCTCGGAAGGAGCCAGAGGGTGGATGGCGGTGAAGCCGGGCAGAGCGGCAGCCTCCTCGTCGATGCGGGGGTTGTATTTCATAGTGCAGGAGCCCAGCGGATAAAAGCCGCAGTTGACGCCGTGAACCCGCTGGCAGAGCTGGGTATAGTGACGGGAGACGTCGTTTTCACAGAGCTCGGGCAGGTCCAGCGGTTCCTGCCGGGTCTCCACGGGCAGCTCATAGGCGGGAACGTCACAGGCGGGCAGAAGGCTGCTGTGACGGCCGGGAACGCTCTTTTCAAAAATCAGCTTCATTTCGCCAGCACCTCCTTCACAATGGAAACCGCCCTGTCGAGCTCAGCGCGGGTATTTTTCTCAGTGGCACACCAGAGGATTTCCTCCTCGCCCAGGGGCAGACCGCCCAGAATGCCCGCCTTGTCCAACGCGGAAAGAACGGCATCCCGCTCGGAGCAGACCGTGACAAACTCCTCATAGAAGGGGCCGTCGTATTTCAGGCGTATACCGGGAAGCTTGCAGAGCTCCGCCTGAAGGTAGTGGGCCTTGGCGGTGGTCTGTTTTGCAGCCTCCTTCATGCCCTCAGGACCCATTGTCGCCATATACAGACCGGCCGTCAGAGCGCAAAGGGCCTCGTTGGAGCAGATGTTTGAGCTGGCTTTCTCACGTCGGATGTGCTGCTCACGGGCCTGGAGCGAGAGGACGTAAGCCTTGTTGCCGGCGTCGTCCTTCGTCTGGCCCACGATACGCCCGGGGAGCTTGCGCATATGCTTGGCGGTAGTGGCCATAATGCCCAGGTAGGGACCGCCCCAAGCGATGGGCAGGCCCAGGCACTGGCCCTCGCCCACCATGATGTCCGCGCCGACTTCCTTCGGCGTAGGCAGAATGGCAAGGCTGATGGGGTCGCAGGAGAGGATGAACATGGCCTTGGCTGTGTGAACCGCCTCGCCGATGGCCTTGGCGTCTTCGAGCTGACCGAAGAAGTTGGGCTGCTGGAGCACCAGGGAGGCCACGTCGGGCGTCAGCATCTCGCGCAGGGCAACCATGTCCGTCTTCCCGTCCTTGCAGGGCACGACGCGCAGCTCGGTATTGGAGCCGTAGCAGTAGGTACGGATGGTGTTGACGGTGTCGGGGTGGACGGCGGCAGAAACCAAGGTAACGGTGCGCTTACGGTCACGGCACATGGCGGCTGCCTCGGCGGCAGCAGTGGCTCCGTCGTAGACGGAGGCATTGGAAACGTCCATGCCGGTGAGCTGACAGATCATGGTCTGATACTCAAAGATGGACTGGAGAATGCCCTGGCTCATCTCGGCCTGATAGGGCGTGTAGGCAGTCAGAAATTCCTCCTTGGCGGGAATGTACTTGACAATGCTGGGGATGTAGTGGTCGTAGGCACCCGCGCCGCGCAGAACAGTCTTGTAGACCTTATTTTTGGCGGCCAGGGCCTCCATACTGGAACGGACCTCCAGCTCACTCATGCCGGAGGGGATGTCCAGCGGCTCAGTCAGGAGCATTTGCGCGGGCACGTCGGCATAGAGCGCGTCCTCGCGCTCCATGCCGATCTCCTTAAGCATTTGCTGCCGTTCCGAGGATGTTCCGGGAACGTAGCTGCCCATTTAGCCCTCCTCGGCGCAAAGGGCCTCGTAGTCGTCAGCGTCCAGCAGCTCCTCGCGGTCATTGATCTGCTCGACCTTGATAATCCAGGCGCCGTAAGGATCGGAGTTCAGCATCTCCGGGGCGTCGATCAGCTCCTCGTTGACTGCCTGCACAATACCGGACACCGGGCTCAGCAAATCGGAGACGGCCTTGACGGATTCCACATCGCCGAAGGACTCGCCGGCAACAACTTCGTCGCCCGCCTCGGGCAGGTTGATGAAGACCACATCGCCCAGGGCGTTCTGAGCAAAGTCGGTGATGCCGATGACGGCAACGCCGTCTTCTTCCTTGATCCACTCATGGGACTTGGTGTAACGCAGTTCGTTGGGAATAGCCATTTTAATATCCTCCTGTTATGAAAGTTAGAATATGATATTTACGTTTGAATTACACACCCAGGATGCCCATCAGGCTGCCCAGGGTCTCGTTGAACGCTTCGTCGTTGAAGCAGTACTTCATTTCGGTGTGCTCGGAACGGAGTTTCCGGACCTCCTCGGTGACGTCCTTACCGCGCACGATGCAGTCGGCCATGATGGACGCGAGCTTTGCAAAGTCATCCTTGGTGAAGCCAAAACGGGTCATCTCGCTCACGCCCATACGAAGCGCACCGGAGGCGGTGAAGCTCTCCTCTTCGGGCGTAGCCTGATAGTTGACGATAATTCCGTTGGCTTCCAGACGCTCGGCCACGTCATAGCCCAAAGCGTAGCCCACATTGACAATGACCTGATGGGTCTCAGTGTAGGAAATAGCGGGATCGCCGGCAACATCCAGGCCCTCTGCCTTCAGACACTTTGCGAAATGCTTGGCGTTCTCGATGATGTTCCGCTGGTATTCATCCTTGAACGTGTTCATCTCATAGGCCGCCATGAGCAGACCCAGCTGGGTGCCCAGGTGGTGATTGGAAACGGAGCCGGGGAAGGCACGGGATTCAATGGTCTTCCAAAGGTTCCACTTCAGATCCTCGGGCTTGTAATTCACGCCGACAATGCCGCGCTGGGGGCCGAAGAAGGTCTTGTGGGTGGAGCCGGTGACAATCTCGGCGCCCTCCTCGAAGGGCTTTTGGAAGTAGTCACCGACCAGGCCGAGGACATGGGCCATGTCGTACATAATGGTGGTCTGCAGGCCCATCTGATCCACAAACTGCCGGATCTCCCGGACGGGTTCCTTGTGCAGAACCATGGACTTGCCAAAGACAATGAACTCAGGCCGATACTGGTCGATAACCTTCTTGGTCTCCTCGACGTCGATCTTATAGTGGTTCTCCGGCAGGACGGGGAACGGGACCACGGCATTGCGCTCGGTGACGGGATCGACCGCCACATAGTCGTGGAGGGCGCCCATGGGCTGAGCAGAGAGATGGCCGCCCTTTGCAATGTGATTATGCAGGATGTAACCCAGGCGCTGGGGATTGACCTTGCGGTTGTTGCGGTTCTTGAAGTCCATCAGAGAGGAGAACACAGCGGTATTGGACATCTGACCGGAGATCACACGGGTCTCGACCTCAGTCGCACCGAGGTACTGCCGCATCTGCTCCACCAACAGCTCCTCAACATGCTCGATGAACTTGGTGCCCTGATAGTAGAAAACCTCGTTATCGTAGAAGGCCGCAATCTTTTTGTGCTCCGCGTAACGGAAAGCGGGATCGGAGGCGCAGAGCATCTGCACGGCACGGCTGGGCGTGTTCTCGGAGGGAATCAGGTTGATGCACTGCTTCTGCCGCCACAGATGGTTCTCGGCAGCCTTCTTGATCAGCTCCAACGCCTCGGCACGATAGCCGGTGCCGTCGGCGGGCTTGCCCTGAACAGGAGGCGTATAGAGGATGGGACGGGCATAAGGAGGCGCCATCACGCTCATGTGGAAGCGCGGGATCACAGCCTTGATACGCTTGCCGCGGATGTCTACGTAAACGATGTCGTCCGTCTGGATATCGGCGTCAATCAAACACAGACCAAGCGCGCGCTTGGCGGTCTCGTCGGTGTAGGCGGTGGCCATGCCCTCGCCCTCGGCCACATAATAGGGAACCATAGTGCCGGAGGTGACGTAGCCCACCAGCTTTTCGCCGCGATAGATCGGCATATCCTTGCGCATTACGCCGCGGTCGATCAGGGTAATGGGCATCATGCGGCGGGGCAGCAACTCGGTGCCCTCATAGATCCGGTTTTGAATCTTCTGGAAGGCCTCATACTGGCGGGCCAGGGGCTCGCGACCGATGAAGTCGCCCTTCTGGGGAGCGAAGGAAACGGCAAACTTGGCAAGCGGCACGGAAAAAATGGGAATCTCCTTGCCCTCGGCGTCCACGCCCATCTCATGACCGTAGAGGGGCAGCATGGCCTCCATACGCAGCGTATCACGGGCGCCCAGACCGGCGGGCCTGGCGTCCAGCTCCAGCAGGCGGTTCCACATCCACTCAGCGTCCTCGGACTTGATGAAAACCTCATAGCCCAGAGGCTCGCCGGTGTAGCCGGTCTTGGCCAGACGGACGGTGCGGCCTTCCATCTCCACGGTGCCAAGTGCGTTCTTGACCAGTTCGGTGAGCTGGACGCCGCCCGACAGCTTCTCCAGCATCTCACGGCTCTTCGGGCCTTGGACGGCGATGGAGGCATAGTCGGCGGAAATGTCGGTCAGCGTGCAGTCGAAGGCCTTGATCTGTTCACGCAGATGAACCAGGTCCTTCTCGGTGTTGGCCGCGTTGACCACCAGCAGGTAGCGATCAGCCTCAAAACGGTAGAGGTAGGCATCGTCGATTGCGCCGCCCTCAGCATTGGGGATGATGCAGTACTGGGCCTCGTTGATATCCAGCGCCTGGACGTTGCTCGACAGGACGTGCTGCAAAAAAGCAACGCGCGCGGGGCCTTCAATCAGCAGTCTGCCCATGTGGGAGACGTCGAACAGGCTGCAAAAATGACGGGTGTAAAGATGCTCAGCCACGATCCCACTGGGGTACTGGATGGGCATTTCCCAGCCGCCGAAGTCAACCATGGTCGCGCCGGCCGCCAAATGTGCGTTGTAGAGCTGGGTGCGTTTGAGTTCGCTCATGGAATTACCTCCTGTGTATTGTAAGTGGTGGATTGCAAAAAAACAAAAAAACAGCGGCACGACCCCGGAGGGCGTGCCACCGTCTTGAGCCTGAGAGATTCCCCGCGAGATGCGCGGGTTGCACCTACGGCGTGCGCAAAAGGCGCACTTTACGGTGTTTCGTCCGGACCCGATCCTTTTGCCTGAGAGCTTTTGCAATCCCCTTCGGCGCCGCCTGCGGCGGACTCTCCCGGGTCCATCATCCGACAGTATAAAGGTATCTTCAACCTCTTGTTTTTCCTATTACAAGTTACCATATATCCCCTCGGATTGTCAAGATATATTTGTTGAAAGAAACCAATTTTTCGTATTGACGAGGGTGCTTCCAGCCTGTATAATACAATTACATTACATTTATAAATTGGAAATGGGAAGGATTGTATGGATGAGAACACGATAAAACGAAACGAGCTTCTGGCGCAAAAGGTCATCAAGGGTCTGGCGTCCCGGAATATGACCGGATACTACGCTGCCACGAAGGAGGAAGCCCTGTCGCTGGCGCTTTCCCTGATCCCCAAGGGGGCCTCGGTCTCCATGGGCGGGGCCATGAGCGCGCATGAGATCGGGCTGGTAGAGGCTGTCAAGGGGCCGGACTACCGCTTTATTGACCGCGACGCCTGGACCGACAAGCGGGCTGCCATGCTGGCCGCCTATGACGCGGACGTATTCCTGACCTCTGCCAACGCTATGACCGAGGACGGCATGCTGGTGAACATTGACGGCAACGCCAACCGTGTCTCCGCGATCGCCCAGGGACCGAAGAAGGTCCTCGTCATCGCTGGCATGAACAAGGTCTGCAAGGACATCGACCACGCCATGAAGCGGGCCCAAAACGTAGCCGCTCCCATCAACGCCCAGCGCTTCGGCCTGTCCACCCCCTGCGCGAAAACAGGTTCCTGCATGGACTGCAAGAGCCCCGACACCATCTGCTGCCAGTTTCTGATCACGCGCTTCTCCCGTCACGCCGACCGGATTCACGTGATCCTGGTCAACGATCAGCTCGGTTTTTAAAAAATCAGCGTACCTATTCAGCAGCTTGTCATTTCGAGGGAGCTTGCGACCGAGAAATCCGTTTTTTCCCGCAAAAGAAGACGGATTTCTCACTTCGTTCGAAATGACAGGAGGGGT
>CALYTU010000009.1 GCA_945487445.1 uncultured Clostridia bacterium
GATTTCTCGGCGATGAATCGCCTCGAAATGACAGGATACTGAACAGATACGTTTCAGCTTGTAAAGCTGATGATAAAGCTTCCCCGCTTTCTTCGCAAAGGAATACACAAGCTGTTTGCGGGCATGGTTTTTATGGGCCACAGCAGAAAAGCTCCGCGGAAGGCCCCCATCTGGGCCAGTATCACCGACGTTCACCCGGCAAAGGTGTTTGAAGGAGACGCGAAATTGCTCTCTTTTGAGGGAGAACTGTTTCCGGCGCCGCCGGACTATGAGGAATATCTCAGAAACGCCTACGGAGATTACATGCAGCTTCCCCCGAGGACAAGCGCTGTGCCAATCACGGAGAAATCATTATCGACCTCGAACACAGTTGGGAATGGTACAATCAGAAAAGCTGATCGCATAAAGCGGAGCAAGGAAAGGAACGGATACGGATGGACAACAGGGTCCGGATTTTGCATGTCATTACCGGCATGGGCAGCGGCGGGGCAGAAATGTTCCTGATGAACATGTACCGCAATATGGATCACGAGAAGATCGTGTTTGATTTCCTGCTACAGAGCGATGAAAACCTGTATAAGGAAGAGCTGGAAGCCTATGGCAGCAGGATCTGGCTGATCCCGCCGTATTTCAGACATCCCATCCAAAATCGCTCAGAATTAAAAAAGGTTTTTCAGCACGGCTATCGTATCATCCACGTTCACGCGAATGCCTTGATGTATATCACGCCGATCCTCTGCGCGGAGCAGGCCGGCATTCCCTGCCGGATCATGCACAGCCACAGCACCTCCCTGCGCTTTAAGTTTGCGCTTCCCTACCATATGCTGAACAAAAAGAGAATTGCAAAACACGCGACCCATCGCTTTGCCTGTTCTGACGAAGCGGGTGCTTGGATGTTCGGCTCCGACTACACTGTCATCCGGAACGCGGTGGATCTGGACCGTTTTGTATATCGTCCCGCGCTGCGCGAGCAGTATCGGCAGGAGCTTGGCGTATCAGACAGGGAGCTCGTGATCGGGCAGATCGGCAGACTGCGGGAGGTAAAGAATCAGGCCTTTTCGCTGGACGTATTTCGCAGGGTTCTGGAGGACCGGGCAGACTGCCGCCTGGTGTTTGTCGGGGAAGGTCCGGATGAGGAAAAGCTGCGCAATCAGGCGCGGGAATGCAGCCTCTCCGACCGGGTCTCCTTCTTGGGCGTGCGAACAGACGTAAACGAGCTGATCAACGCCTTTGATCTGCTGCTTTTTCCATCGCTCTATGAAGGGCTTCCCATTGTCACGATCGAAGCGCAGACAAACGGGCTTCCAATTCTCTGCTCCAACGCGGTTCCCGAGAGCTGTGTTTTGTCTCCGAATATGAATCGCCTCTCTCTGGAGCTTGGACCGGAGAAATGGGCAAAGGAGCTTTTATCCGCAGATCTTACTAGGACAGACAATCGGCAGCGCCTGGCGGACGCCGGCTTCGATATCCGGCAGGAGGCCGAAAAGCTTCAGAAATTCTATCTGAACTGCGCAGGGGTGAAATGATTCATGCTTTACTCTGTGATCATACCGATCTATAACGCGGAGAAGACCCTGCGCCGCTGTCTGGACAGTCTGCTCCCGCAGATGAACGGACAGGCAGAGCTGATCCTTGTGAACGACGGCTCCACAGACGGCAGCGACGAAATCTGTCGGGAATACGCCGCGTTGAACGGGCAGATCCGTTACATTTTTCAGGAAAACGGCGGCGTTTCCTCCGCCCGGAATCGCGGCTTGGCCGCCGCCTCCGGTGCCTACGTCAGCTTTGTGGACAGCGACGATCTTGTCTCAAGCGACTACTTTGACGTTCTCGCGGAAGAGCCGGAGGCTGACCTGCTTGTATTCGGGGAGCGCCTCACGCGAAACGGCAGCGTCATGGACAGCATCATCCCCAGCAGCCTTGTCTCCGCCTCCGATTATGACGAATTTACAGCGGCCTTCGTTCGCAGCCGCAACGGTTCCCCCTGCAACAAGCGCTTCCGCAGAGCGATCCTGACGGACAATGGGATTGTTTTCCCGGAGGGACTGCGGATCGGGGAGGATTTCGTATTCTGTCTGCGTTATCTGATGCGGGCGAAGACAGCCGCAGCGACAGAGCGCTGTGCGTATATCATAGACGAATCCGATTCCCAATCGAACAGCCGCAAATACAACGCGGACATCTGCTCTCAGGCTCTGCAGAACTACCGCTGCGCCTTTGACGCGGTCCTCAGCTCTGCATTGGAGCAGCCGCAGAAGGACAGGCTGACGCAGATACTGGATTATAACTATTACCGGACCGCCTTTGCCTGCGTGCAGGAGCTGTTCAAGGCGGATCTGCCGCGCCGGGAACGGCTGCGCCGCACAAAACAGACGCTGGTCGATTTTGCGGCGGAGGATCGCGGGCTCCCAGCAGGGGGCATCACGCACAGGCTGGAGAAGCTGGTCGTGAAGCGAAAGCTCAGCCTTGCCGCATACGCAATCGCCCGGCTGCACCGCAAAACCGATAAGGCAGCCTTGCCGGAAAAAGCAGAAGGGGCACTTTCCGGATGAGAAAAAGGGAGGCCATATGAAACAAACTCACGTTTTGATCATAGCTGGCACCATGGAGGTCGGCGGCATTGAAAACCAACTGATGAATCTTTTGCGTGGAGCGGATCGTTCCTGCTTCCGCATCGATTTCACCACGACAGCCGCTCACCCCTTTTATGAGGATGAAATACTCTCTCTTGGCGGCAAATGCATCCACATCCCGCCTACAGACGGAAGACATTTTCTGCGCTACTGTAAGGCGATCTACCGCGTCATGAAAGACGGGAATTATGATATCGTCCATTCCAATGAGCTGTTTCACAGTGGCATGGTTCTTCTGACTGCGCGCCTGGCGGGCGTAAAGCATCGCTTTGTCCACGCACACAGCTCCAACCAGGAGTATGGCCGCAGCCTTATCCGCCGCCTCTATCACCGGGCAATGCGCAGACTGATTCTGAAAAACGCCACCTGCTTTCTTGCTTGCTCTTCCCTCGCAGGAATGTTCCTCTATGGGGAAAAGCTGACCGGCCAGGCGAATTACCACGTGGTCTTCAACACTGTCGATACCCAACGCTTCCTTCCTGAATCCGGCAATACGCGCACGCGGCCTGCGGACGGCAGCAAGACCATCCTCCAGGTCGGGCGCTTTTCGGATGAGAAAAATTTCCTTCACTCGGTCCGGGTTGCCGTAGCATGCAGAGATCGGGGCGATCCGTTCCGCTTTGTCTTCGTCGGCAACAACGGGAACGACTACGAGACGCTGGTTCGCAGGGAAATCCACGCAAATCATCTGGAAGATATCGTATATTTGCTGGGGCTCCGTCAGGATGTAAACGAATTGATGCGGCAGGCGGATGTATTCCTGCTTCCCTCGAAATACGAGGGAATGCCCTTGACGTTGATTGAAGCGCAGGCGGCCTGTCTTCCCTGTGTCGTTGCAGACAGCTTCTCCCATGAGGCGGATTTCGGGCTGAACGCCGTCTCCTGGCTCCCGCCGGACGCTTCCGCCGAGGCTTGGGCTGACGCGCTGGAGCAAGCTGTCCGCCGCACAAAGCCTGCACGTTCCGCCGTAATCGCCGCAATCGAAGAAAAGGGCTTCGACAGCTCTCACTTTGTACAAACCATCCTCAATCTGTATACCGCCTCGTGTGCCGATGCTTCGCACACCGAATAAACCGGGAATGATAATCTCTTCGGGAGGTTTTATGAAAAAAACGATCGTAAAGTTGATGAAATGGTGGACGCATTGCCGCCTGTTCAAACTGATCGACAGCCGGATATCCATGCGCTTTCAAAAGCGCCTGTCAAACGACCGGTTCACGATCCTCTCCTCGAACTGCATCGGAGGCGTCATTTATCACCGCCTTGGAAAGCAATTCCTTTCGCCGACCATCAACATGTGGTTCCGTCAGCCGGATTTTGTCAGTTTCTGCCTGCATCTGGACTATTACCTCCAGCAGAAGCTCTCCTTCTATCGCGGGGAGGAGTCCTATCCCACAGCGGAGCTCCGCGGCTCGGACGGGATCCCGACGATCCGCCTGTACTTCAACCACGCGAAAACGGAAGAAGAGGCCGAAGAAGCCTGGGAAAAGCGGAAGCCGCGCATTGTCCCGGAGAATCTCTTCATCATCCTGTATAAGCTGGACGGGGTCACCGTGGAGCAGCTTAAACAGCTGGAGACTGTTCCGTGCAGAGGCAAGGTTCTGCTCAGCGCCGTGCCGGTACCGGAGATCCCATGGACCGTCGTGATTCAGCCAAACAGGAAGGCTCCAAACCCCTACAGCTTTCTGGATCGGAATCTGTTCGGCATTCGCCGCTATGAAAAATACTTCGACTTTGTGCATTGGCTGAACACAGGCTCCGTATCCGCATAAGGCGGGCCGGATAAGCTTACTTCAAAATCAGGAATGAGAAGCATGATCAAAATTCTGTTTTTTATTGAAGAACTGCGGGGCGGCGGAGCGGAAAAGGTTCTCTGCAACCTGGTAAACGCCATGGACCAGAGCAAATTCGAGATCACCGTGCAGACGCTCTGGAAGGCGGACGCCGAAAAGTATCTGCGTCCCGGGATCCGGTATCGTTACTGTTATGATACCAGGAGCAAGGTGAATTCCTGGCGCAGCCGCGGGGAGATCGCTCTGGGCCTCTGTTACCGGCTCCATATCAAGGATGATTACGATATTGAGATCGCCTATCTCGAATGCGGAGCCACAAAGATCATGGCCGCTTCGACAAACTCCAGAGCAAAAAAGCTCGCCTGGGTTCACTGCGACCTGGCCCTGAAGATGAAGGATCCCGAGGACTTTGCAAGACGCTCCGCCGCCTGGTATCGGAAGTTTGACCGGGTGGTCTGCGTGTCGCAAGACGTCAAGGACAGCTTTGACCGATTGTTCGGTATCCCAGAAAAGACAGCGGTGCTGTATAACACCATCGACGATGAGGAGATCCGAAGCAAGGCCTCTGCGGCGCTGCCGGACATGCCCGCAAAGCGCCGCTTTACCGTGGTGACCCTGGGCCGTCTGACCTATGAGAAGGCCTATGACCGACTGCTGCGCGTTCATAAGGCTTTGATCGACGAGGGCTTTGCCTACGATCTGTGGATTCTGGGCGAGGGCGAGGATCACCCTGCGTTGGAGGCCTATATCGCGGAAAACGGGCTGTCGGACTCCGTCCGACTGTTCGGCTTCTGCGTCAATCCTTACCCCTATATCCGGGCGGCAGATCTGCTGGTATGCTCTTCGCGCTATGAGGGCTTCAGCACCTTTGTGACGGAAGGGCTGATCCTCGGCAAGCCGATCGTAACGACCGACTGCGCCGGTATGCGGGAGCTGCTGGGCGACTCGGAATATGGGCTCATCACCGAAAGCAGCGAAGACGCTCTCTGCGCCGGTATGCGGCGCATTCTAAAGGACGAAGCGCTCCGCTCCGCATATGCCGCTCGGGCCTTCGCGAGAGGAAAGGATTTTTCCGCCCGGAAGCTCGCACAGCAAACAGAAGACTATTTAATTGATTTGATAAAGGGTTAGTTTTCAATGGATTACTATGCTTTGCTTGTAGCGCTCGTGCTTCTTACCGCCTTTTTGATGCAAGGAAACCGGCAGGGAAACAAGAAATATGTGATCGTGGCAAGTCTGCTGCTGTTTGCAATTTACGGTCTGCGGGACACATATCACATTGGGTTTGATTCGACCACTTCCTATCTTTTCGGCTTTAACCGGATCGGAGCTCAGCCCTGGTCAGAGATCTTCGCCAACAGCAGCAAATTCAATTTTGGCTTCACGCTCATGACCAAAGCCTTCCATTCCTTTATCAGCGCAGACTACCAGCTTTATATCACGACCATCTCCGTCTTTGTCTCCATCTGCTTCGGTCGGCTGATCTATAAGTACTCTCCCAGTCCCGTGCAGAGTATTCTGTATCATTTCGGCCTTCTGCTGTACGTTTTCCATTTTTCCGCGCTGAAGCAGAGCATTGCCATGGCCTTTCTGATGCTGGCATTCGATGCGATCATAGAGCGAAAGCCGGTCAAGTTCTTTCTTCTGGTCTTTATCGCATCCCAGTTCCATTTTCCGGCATATGTTTTCCTGCCTGCGTATTTCCTTCCAAAGCTGAAAATAGAGAGATATTTTCTGATTGTCCTGGCGGTCATGCTCCTGCTCACGTATCTGTTCCGCAATCAAATCATCACGTTTATGCTCTCCACGTATAACGATGAGAATGTTGCAGCGGTGGACCTGTCAAATATTCGGTTTTTAAGAACCAAAGCCCTTATCATGATTGTCATCGTTGTCGCCGCCATCCTGCTGCGCATGCCGAGTTCTGATGATCCGGTCTATACGCTGCTTATGAAATTTATCGGCGTTGCGATTGTTTTCCAAACCTTCTGCGGTTATAACAACATATTTGAGCGCCTGGCCGACTACTACTTCCAGTTCTCTGTGATCTTCATTCCGATGGCCTTTGACCGAAACGTGCCGCGCCGCTCCATGCTCTCTCGGCGATTTGTTGTTCTGGTTGATACGCTTGCTCCCTATGCCTTTTGCAGCTTTGCGATCTATCGTTTTCTCAGCTATACTTCAACCAGCTCCGGCTTTCATCCGTACCGCTTCTTCTTCTCTTGACGCTTTGAACGCCCAACCGGAGCATATTTACGCACTTTCTCCGTCGTGACTGTGCGTCCATACTATAACGCAAGGGGTGATACATTCCATGAAATGCAGCATTATTATTCCCGCGTACAATACCGCGCGTACACTCGACGCTACGATCAACAGCATTATGAAATGCGGGCTGTCTGATTATGAAATCATTCTGATTGATGACGGCTCCAAAGACGATACGCCCTCGCTTTGCGACCGTTTCGCAGCTGAGTACCCGGCCATCCGTTCATATCACCAGCCAAACAGCGGCGTATCTGCTGCGCGGAATCACGGACTTGCTCTTGCGCAGGGAGAATACGTCTGGTTTTTTGACGCTGACGACTCGGTTGCTCCCGGCAGCATGAGCGATTTAGAGCACATTCTTCTTGTGCAGCAGCCCGACGTTCTGATGTTCGGCATGAGCTTTGATTATTATTGGAAAGGCGAAAACTACCGCTCTGAGCAAATCACATACCCCCAACCGGGACAAAAAGACCGCGCTATGTGGAAAACGGAGATCCAGGCGCTGTTTCAGTATAATTATCTGTCTCCCGTTTGGAATAAACTCATCCGCAGGAAACTGCTGACTGAGAACCAGCTCGGTTTCAACACCGATATGTTTTTGCTCGAGGACCTTGAGTTTTCTTTTCGCTGTCTTTCCCTGTGTGATATCGTTTACCTTTCAGATCGAGCGATTTATCGCTACAGGCAGCCGGAAGACGAGGGAAATGCCGGAAGAAGGTTGAAGCGTTTTGATAAGCTGTCCTACTTGCTTGGGCAGCTTGAGACTGCGCTGAATACACTCTCTGTCAGTCTGGATATGGCACGCGGTCAATTCGACGATCTGCTGGCAGACATCTTCCTGATGCTCGCAAGGCAGAGGATCCAGGTCTCCCGCCGCAAAGAGATCGGCGTGATCTGCGACGATTTTATCGCGTGGCTGGCAAAGCACAGGGTCTCTCCCGAACAACTGTCTGGAACATACACGAATAAGGTGCTGCAGCGAAAGGCAGACTGGCTGTTCTGGCGCAGCCGCTATTCCGCAGTCCGGCACACAGTCGCAAATCGGGTGAAGTATCTGCGATATCTGAAAAAGAGGCGAAGCGCACATGGGTAAACGCATCGCGCACTATGACAACGCCAGAGGCATTCTGATCCTCTTTGTGGTCTTGGTGCACATTCTGGCCGCCGCCAACCCGAATTGGGATATCCGGGCCTATAACCTGGCCCACGGCTTTCTGACCGCTTTTCTTATGCCCGCGTTTTTCCTGCTCTCCGGAATGCTCTTCAACGGGGAGAAATGGCGCAAAAAGGGTTGGGCTGCGTTTCTGATCCAGAAGGCGAAGGCCCTGCTGGTCCCCTACCTCTTCTTTGAGCTGTTGGGCATCCTGTACAAGCATTTCGTCCTCGGAAGCGTTTCGATTGCAGATGGGCTGCTCCTCACGCTGACCCTGCGCTGCAATATCGGCGCGGACTGGTTTCTGCCGGCGATGTTCGTTTCCAACCTCCTGTTCTATGCCTGCTGCCGCTATCTGCCCCAGGGCAGGACCGGAACGCTGCTGCTGGCTGTCCTGACCGGCCTCTGTCTCTTTTCCGCCTGGGTCCTCCCCAGAGGGCTTTTCCTGGACACGCTGATTCGCGGCCTGCTGGGCTTTGCCTTTATGACCGCCGGGCAGCTGCTGCGGAAACCTCTTGAGGCTCACAGCCTTCCAAAGACCGTCGTTTCCCTGCTTCTGACCCTTGTCTTTTCGGCCCTGACGCTGAAATTCGCCAAAAACGACTTCTATGAATGCCGCGTAACGGATCCGCCGCTGTTCCTGCTCTGTGGGCTGGCCGGGACATCCTTTGTGCTGGGCGTCTCAAAAATGATTCGCTGGCGGCCTCTGGCCTGGCTGGGCGAAAACTCCATCGTCGTGATGGGCACCCATCAGCTGGTGCTCTACACCGTCCGGAGCTCCGCAAGCCCGCTTTGGGTCCTCAGCGTCTTCGCTCTGATCCTCGCCCTGGAAGTTCCCCTGATCCTGCTGTTCAACCGTTTTTGTCCCATTTTCGTCGGAAAACGCTTCAAGGGAGAACACCATGAAAAAAAGAGAGCTTGAATTGGATCTGCTGCGCGTATTGGCTATGGTGACAGTCATTTTGGTCCATTGCCAGCGAGCCGTCAACCGTGTTGACGACCCGGGCGTTCACGCATTCTATTCGGTATTATCTACCCTTTATTCCTGGGAAATTCCGGTTTTTGTCATGATCTCCGGCAGGTTCTTTTTGGATCCGTCCAGAGAAATGCCATTCCGAAAAATATTGCAGGCGGTCAAACGGATCGCCGCTGCCTTTCTTTTCTGGAATATCATATATCAGGTCTTCTATATCTTCTCAGGCGCCTACAGCGGTTTGAATTGGAAAGGGATTGTCGCGCAGGCCTTTGAAGGACCCTATCATTTCTGGTTCCTCTTTATGATCGCAGGCTTGTATCTGATTACGCCCTTTCTGCGTCTCATCGCAAAACGCAAACGCCTGACGGAATACTTCCTTCTGCTTTTCTTCTGTGTCCAATTGTGCGCAGGCTATCTGACCGATCTTCCGTTTATCGGAAGATTGTTCTCGGTACTCAGCCAAAAAGGCGCACTGCACTTCGTCACAGGCTTTTCCGGCTGCTATTTGTTGGGATACTATCTCCACGAATACACACCCTCCAAGCGGACCGAGCTGCTCCTGTACGGGACCGCAGTGCTCCTCACCTTTGCGGCTTCCTTCGCAACGCTGAAACAATTCTACCCGGCAGGCGCGAGCTCAGAGTATTTTTTCCAATACCTCAAGCCAAACATCACCGTTGTCGCATCGGCAATTTATGTGTTTTTCACAAAACGCGTCAGCCGCCACCCGTTTTCCCGCGCCGGGGCGACGCTGATCTCCTTCCTTTCCGAGCACAGCTTCGGGATCTATCTTGTTCATGCCCTGTATGCCGATCTTCTGCTGAACACAGGCATGCTGTCTCTCAGCATTTTCCCGCCTGCGATCCTCCCGGAGCACGCGCTTCGCGTTTTGCTTGTCAGTCTCGTCACCGTATTTCTTCTCCGAAAAATTCCAAAGCTCGGAAAAATGATCACATGATTCACTGTGGAGCAAACTATGGATATTGATTTTGTAGTCCTCTGGGTCGATGGAAACGACCCAGACTGGAGAAAAGAAAAGGCCAGGTACCAGGGAAAGACCCTGGACGACAGCAACTCCGAAAACCGCTTCCGGGACTGGGGGCTGATGCCCTATTGGTTCCGGGCTGTGGAGAAGTTCGCGCCCTGGGTGCGGAAGCTGCACTTTGTCACCTGCGGTCATGTGCCGGCCTTCCTGAACCTGGACGCGCCGAAGCTGCAACACGTCCGGCACGAGGATTATATGCCCGCCGAAGCCCTGCCCACCTTCAGCTCCCACGCGCTGGAGATGAATCTGCACCGAATCCCGGGTCTTGCGGAGCATTTCGTCTATTTCAACGACGATATGTTTTTGCTTCGCCCTATGCCGGAAGCAGCTTTCTTCCGGGACGGTCTTCCCTGCACCTACGGCGGCGAGGTCCCGCTGGAGCTCGTCGGGCGCGCCGAGATCTGGCAGCAGGCAGCCGTCAATGATATCGGCGTCATCAACAAGCATTTCAGCAAGAAAGCACAGGTTGCCGCCTACGGAAAGAAGTACGCCAACCGCGCCTACCGCTGGCAGGACAACATCCGGACAAAAGCCATCGAAAAGCTCTTCCCGAATTATTTCTACGGCTTTAAAAACCTGCACGCCCCGGCTCCCTACACAAAGAGCACGTTTGAAGCCGTCTGGGCGGCAGAGCCGGAGCTGCTTCGCAGCACGACGCTGCACCGCTTCCGCAGCGCCGACGACGTAAACCAGTGGGTCTGTCTCTGGTGGCAGATTGCCAGCGGTCAGTTCTCTCCCTACAATACCAGAAGCGCCGTCTCCTGCATCAGCGATGCAACGATCCGCACACTCTGCGATACCATTCGTGCACAAAAAACGGACATGCTCTGTATGAACGACGGCGAGGTTCCCGTAGATTTTGAGGGTCTGCGGCGTCAGCTGGTCCAGGCCTTCGAGCAAATTCTGCCCGAAAAGAGCAGCTTCGAGAAATAAACAGAAAATCGAAATGAGGAGATCAATATGGACAAAACCAGAGGCTTTATCACGATTGCCACAGGCAAGGAGGAGTACTATCGGCTGGCGCAGAATTTGCTCCGTTCTTACAGGTATTTTTGCCCTGATCCGCTCCCCTTCGCCCTGCTCTGTGACCGGGAAAACGAATACACCAAAGCATTTGACGATGTGATTCTGTTCCGAAACGAGGCCGCGAATTCCTACCTGGACAAGCTGGAGCTGGCGGATTATCAGCCCTACGATGAGACCATTTTCATAGATGCGGATTGCCTCGCCTACGGCGATCTCAATATGCTCTTTTCGGAGTTTGCAGCTTCGGACGACATGTCCTGCTATGGCCGCACGCTCCCGCTGGACGACAAAACCGGCTGGTTCGAGTACGAAAACCTGGGTGCATGGCAGTCCCGGGTGTCCTACGTCGTCGGTCTGCACGGCGGGATCTATTATCTCCGGCGGGGCGAAACGGTGAAGGCGGTGTTTGATACCGCCAGGCAGCTTGTCCCGGACTACGCGCAGTTCCGCTTCAAGGGAAAATTCACAAATCCCGGCGACGAGCCGCTGGTAGCGCTTGCCATGGCAATCCAGGGCTGCCATCCGACGCTCTTCCGCGGCGGAACCATCTGCTGTTACTGGGAGCATGCCGACGATCTGGAGATTGATATCAGCACCGGAACCGCAAGGCTCCGCTCCAATCCCGACACAAGCTATAATTTGATGCACTGGGGCACACGTTATACCAGAGCGTTGGAATACCGGCGGCAGCTTGAGCTGCTTGGCATTCTGGAGCAGCGGCTGCCCGATCCCTCCGGCGCAATCAGATCATGCAATCGCAAATATTCCAGGCTGTTTCGGGCGGAGAAGAGAAAACGCTTTCTGAACCGCGTGAAGAACAAAATCCGAAGAACCCTGAATCGCAAATGAAAAAGAAAATTATCTTTGTCACGGAAGCGCTGTGGATCGGCGGAATCGAGACCGCGCTGGTCAATCTGCTGAACCGCTTCAATTATGAGGAATACGATGTGAGCTGTCTGATCCTTCGAAACGATCAGCCGATGGCTCCCCGGCTCACGAAAAAATGCCGTCTTCTGGTGGCAGACCGGGAACGTCCCGTCAGCTTTCCAAAGCCCTACCGCTTTGCGCGGCTGTTCCATCTGACGCAGCCGTCGCCGCGTCCCTCGCGGCTGCACCGCCTGATGCAGTGGACCGTCCCGGCGATCAGATGGCTGGAAAACCGGCTTTACATCCGCTATCTCCGCGAAAATCTTGCCGGAGAACACTTTGATACCGCTGTGATCTACAGCGACCGCGCCGCGGAGGCTGCAGTACGGGCCGTCCGTGCCGACAAGTATTTGATGTACTACCATCACGGCGCGATGCGCCGCAGCTGGCACGATGAGATCGGCTACAAAAAGGGCGAGAGGATCATTGCCGTATCGGAAAAAATTGCTGAGAATCTGCGCGTATTCCGCCCCAAATATCGGGATAAGATCGTTATGATCAACAATTTGGTGGACACGGAAGACGTTCAGCGGAAAAGCCTGGAGCCGCCGGAAACGGAGTTCCCATCCGACGCCTTCAATCTCGTCACCTGCGGCCGGATCTCACCGGAAAAGGGCATGGATCTTGCCGCGGAAGCCTGCGCGAGCCTGCTGCGGCAGGGCGTGTCCGACCTGCATTGGTGGATCGTCGGCGGAGGCCCCGCAGAGTCCGAGCTGCGGAAGCAGGTGGAACAGCTGGGGATCGGCGACCGCTTCCATCTGCTTGGCATGCAGTCCAATCCATACCCCTATCTGCGCATGGCCGACGTCTACGTCCAGCCCAGCCGCTTTGAGGGACACAGCGTGACGATTCTGGAGGCGCGGGTCCTGCGCAAGCCCATCGTGGCTACCAGGGCTGCGGCTTCGGAGCAGCTGACGAGCGGAACCGACGGTCTGCTGTGCGAAAGCAGGCCGGAAGCGATCGCGGCGGCGATCCTGTCACTTCGAAATGATCCGGCCCTGCGCCGCGGCTTTTCGGAAGCGCTTGCACAGCTTGATTTTGACGCCGTCAACCAGTCTGAGCTCCGTAAGCTGGAGAAACTGATCTGAATGGAGAACATCATGAAGAATAAAACTGATAATTTGACCTTTTCCACCACGATCCTGCCGAAAAACGGGTGGTTCGACATCCACTTGAATGAGGTCTGGAGATATCGCGACCTGATCAAGCTGTTTGTTAAGCGCAATTTTATATCCCAATACAAGCAGACCATTCTCGGGCCAGCGTGGGCTTTGATTCAACCTCTGCTGACCACCGTGGTCTTTACCGTAGTGTTCGGCAGTCTGGCCGGACTTGCCGCGGATGGCGTTCCTTCCTTTCTGTTTTTCATGAGCGGCAATATCGCATGGGGGTACTTCTCATCCTGTCTGACCGCAACGGCAGACACGTTTACCGGCAACTCCGCGATCTTTGGCAAGGTCTATTTCCCCAGGCTGGTTTCCCCGATCTCAACGGTTCTGACCAATCTGATCTCCTTCTCGATTCAGTTTGTCCTGTTTTTGGTGTTTGTGGTCATTTACTGGATCAAGGGCGACGTGCAGCCAAGCCTCTACGCACTGATGCTGCCGCTTCTTTTGGTCCACATGGCCATGCTGAGTCTCGGCGTCGGCATTATCATCTCTTCCCTGACTACGAAATACCGGGATCTGAAGATGCTGGTAAGCTTTGGTGTCCAGCTCTGGATGTACGGAACACCGGTGGCCTATGATATCGGCATCATCCCGCCAAAATATATGAGCCTGTATATGCTCAACCCAATGACTCCCATCATCAACGCCTTCCGCACGGCCTTTCTGGGTCTTGGCCGCTTTGACCTGCCGGATTATCTGCTCAGTTGGCTTGTAACGATTGTCGTTTTGTTCTTTGGCCTGATGCTGTTCAGCCGTGTTGAAAAGACCTTTATGGACACCGTATAGGACCCGCAGGCCAGCCCTTTTCCACCCTGTCGATAAGAAAGGTATGTTCATTATGATTTCCGTAATTGTTCCAGTGTACAAAGTCGAGGCGTGGCTCCCGGATTGCGTTGACAGCATCCTGGGCCAGACGCTCACAGAGTTTGAATTGATCCTGATCGACGACGGGAGTCCCGACCGCTGCGGCGATATCTGCGACAACTATGCCGCCCAGGACCCCCGTGTTCGGGTAATCCACCAACAAAATGCCGGACTCTCTGCGGCACGAAATGCCGGGATACGGGCTGCCTCCGGCCGCTATCTGGCCTTTATCGACAGTGACGACCTCGTTTCCGCGGATTATTTGGAGCTCCTTTTGGGTGCCGTGCAAGAGACCGGCGCAGATATTGCCGTCTGCGGGAGCCTGCATTTTCAGGACGGCACATTGCCGCTCCCTCTCTCCGCGGGGAACGGTCTCGGCGAGCTTGCGCTAATGACGGGGAAAGAGGCTTGTAAAGCTGTCTACAGCAAACACCCTTATATGCAGATCTCCGCTTGGGGAAAGCTCTTTCTGGCAGAGCTGTGGGAACAGACCCAGTTCCCGGTCGGCAAGCTCTACGAAGATCAGTGGGTCATCCCGCTCCTTCTCTACAATGCCCATACCGTTGCAGCCGTATCGAAAAAGCTGTATTACTACCGCGAGCGGCCCAACAGCATCACCTCCCTCCGCTTCTCTTTGAAAAACTATGACAACATCGAAGGCCTGGATCACGCAGTCTCGTATTTCCGGTCCCTCGATGACAAGGAGATTCTGCGCTGTGCTGAGTCGCACCGGACAGAGGTGCTGGCCCTCTGGACCGTTTTGGCAAAAATCGCAAAGCTCAGGCATATCCCTCCCGCTTGGCGAATGCCGCTGCGCAAAGCGCTCCGCATCGTCCAGACACAGTACCCACAGAAGTATTATGATCTACTGAACCAGGTCTATCCTCTGCGGATTCCTCTTGCCCGGGCCAAGCATCGCATTAAGCGCCTTCTGCGCATGGAACAGCTCCGTTGAAAGAAGGCAGAACGTTTCAAATGACATTGATCTACAGTTGAGGATTCAAAATGGAAATGAACGCAAATATGGATCTGGCAATCAAAATCGAGCATGTCTCCAAGGAATACCGCCTCGGCGCCATCGGCGGCGGGACGCTGCGGGGCGATCTGCAATCCTGGTGGGCCAGAAAGCGGGGAAAAGAGGACCCGAACAGTAAGATCGGAGCGCAGACAAATGTTAAGGTCGGTCAGAAATTCCTTGCGCTGAACGACATTTGTCTGGAAGTAAAGAAGGGCGAGGCCCTGGGAATCATCGGCCACAACGGCGCCGGCAAGTCCACGCTGCTGAAGCTGCTCTCCCAGGTCACCGCGCCGACCACCGGCTCCATCTCCTACAACGGCCGCATCGCTTCCATGCTGGAGGTGGGCACGGGCTTCCACCCCGAACTGACAGGGCGGGAAAATGTCTATATGAACGGCGCGATCCTCGGCATGACCAAGGCGGAGATCGACCGGAAGTTTGATCAGATCGTGGAGTTCGCGGAAATGGAGCAGTTCATCAATACGCCGGTGAAGCGCTATTCCTCCGGTATGTACGTAAAGCTAGCCTTTTCCGTCGCCGCGCATCTGGACAGTGAAATCCTGGTCATGGACGAGGTTCTGGCCGTGGGCGACATGAAATTCCAACAGAAATGTCTGGGCAAAATGGGCGACGCCGCAAACCGCGAGGGGCGTACCGTTCTGTATGTTAGCCACAACATGAACACGATCCGTCAGCTCTGCAGCCGCTGCATCGTGCTGGATCACGGCAGGATTGTCTTCGATGGCAATACCGAGCAGGCCATCGAAAAATATATGGAATGCAATATGACCACAGAGACCGCAAAATCCTACGCGGATTATCAGCGTTTGGCGTTCCTGCAGCGGGATGACGTTCGCATCCTTTCCGCGAACTACATTGGAAAAGACAGTTGCGTTTTCCAGGAACATGAAAAGCTCCCCCTGCGTCTGCAATGGAAGTATCAGAAGGATGTTCCGGATATGAGCCTTCGTTTTGTTGTAGAGGGAGTGGATCAGACCAAGGTCTGCGCCTCCTTCTGCTACCACGCCTTCTCCGGCAGGCAGGGCGAGATCTCTTCCGTGGATCTGAGCTTCGATATCACGCAGCTCGCCCCCGGCAATTATCAATCCTTCTACGTGTTCTTTGCCTCCAACGAATACGGAACCGACAAGGAGCTTGACTGGGTTCCCGGCTTGTCCTTTACGATTGAAAAGCAAACGCCCGGAAGGCTGCCCTGGAGGACCCCTGCCTGGGGCAGGCTGGAGCTGCTGCCGCCGGAAATAACAAACTATCAGAGGAACAACGGATGAAGCTTGGGATTCTGACCTGGTATCATTATCGCAACTACGGGACCGCGCTGCAGGCTGCGGCCTTGTCCGCGGCCCTGCGGAAGCTGGGGCATCAGCCGGAAGTGATCGACTATCATTCCCCCGGCTACTTTACCACGCTTCCGGAGTACAGCCTGTCTCGTTTTGCGCGGAAGCTCTCCAATAAATTTCACCGCAGCAGGCCCTCCCGCAATCCGAGGCTGTTCGGGGAAGAAAAGGATCTCAAATTTGAGGCGTTTCTGAACCGGTATTTACGGTTTTCCCAACGCTGCCACACACTTGCAGATTTAGAACGCCTGAATACCTCCTTTGACGCCTTCCTCTGCGGCAGCGATCAGATCTGGTCGCCTCTGGTATTTCATCCGAGATATTTTCTGGATTTTGTACGGGAGCCCCAGCGGAAAATCGCCTACGCCCCCAGCATCGGAACAGAGGAAATCCGCGATCGCTTTGTTCGGTCTGAAATGGCAAGGCTGCTGGCTGATTTCGACTCTCTTTCCGTGCGGGAGGAAAGCGGTCGCCGTATCATTCAGGAGTTGACCGGACGGAATGCGGCGGTCGTTGTGGATCCCACGCAGCTTCTGACCCAAACGGATTGGATCGAAGCCTTCGGTCTGCGACAGGATGGCGGCGGAAAGCCCTATCTTCTGGTTTATTTCCTGGGGAACCATGCCGAATATTGGGCTGCCGCAGCAAGCACCGCGGAAGCTCTTGGTCTCGAACTCCGTATCATTCCCGTATTTCAGTCCGATCTTGACCGACTGGGCTGTATTCGGGACGCCGTCGGGCCGCAGGAGTTCTTACAGCTGTTCCTGAATGCGGCCTATGTCTGCACGGATTCCTTCCACGGTCTGAGCTTTTCCGTCCTGTTCCGTAAGCCCTTTACCGCTTTTCTGCGCTTCTCCAGAAAGGACCCCAAAAACCAAAACACCCGTGTGCTGCATTTTTTGGAAAAGCTCGCGCTGACGGATCGGCTCTGGCAGGAAGGAAATACGCTCAGGCTCGCCCGGAAGCAGCCGGACTTCGAGGAGGCCGCGCGCCGCCTCGGCGCGATGCGCGAGTCGTCTTTGGCCTATTTGAAGGAGGCCCTCAGCCGTGTTTCTCAGCCGGAAACGAAAAAACATGTGACGGAGCAGAATGCGCTCTGCTGCGGCTGCGGCGCCTGCGCGGAAACCTGTCCCGTCAACGCGATCCGGATTGAAATGAACGACAGCGGCTTCCGAACCGCCCAGGTCAACGAGAGCCTCTGCATCCGCTGCGGAAGGTGTCTCTCCGTCTGCCCGTTCTGCACAGAGACGCGGTCCGTTCCCGCGGAAAGCGCCGCCCTGTATTCCTTCAAAGCCTCCAGCCGGGATCTGCTGCAGAGCTCTTCCAGCGGCGGCGCTGCCTTCGCTCTGTCGAAGACTCTGCTCCGGGAAGGATATCGGATCGCCGGATGCGTCTACAACCGGCAGAAGCAGTGCGCAGAGCATATTCTGATCTCCTCCGAGGCGGAGCTGCCCGCGCTCCAGGGCTCCAAGTATATTCAAAGCTCCTTCGCCCCCGCGTTGGCGCAGATCCGGGCTTACCCCGGTCCCGTCGCCGTCTTCGGCACGCCCTGTCAGATCGCCGGCGCCCGCAGGCTGTTGGCCGACCGGGACAATATCCTATATGTCGATCTGGTCTGCCACGGCGTCCCCAGCGACTGGCTCTTCCGTCAATATCGGCAATATATCCATCGAAGCGCCGACGTCGATCCGGATTCCATGCTGGTTCGCTTCCGCGCGCAGCCGAAGGGCTGGCGCAGCTTCTGCCTCCAGGCCGAGGACGGTGTGCACACCTATACCTGTGACAAAGAAGCAGATCCCTTCTTCCGCATGTTTGAGGTTGGGAACTGCTATAATGAAAGCTGTTATGAATGCCGCTGGCGTCAGGATTCGGAGGCGGATCTCCGTCTGGCCGACTACTGGGGACCCAAGTTTCAGCAGGATCCCGACGGGGTCAGCATGGTGCTCTGCTTCACTTCTGCCGGCGCAGCGGCAGCCGAACGGCTGCATGCCTCCGGCACGCTGGAGCCGCAGCCGGTGGATGACTACCTGCAATACCAGCAGAGCGCAAATCACCCCAAGCCCGTCTTTTATGGCGACTTGATTGAGGCGCTCAAAAACCCAAAAAGCAGGCTTGACCGGCTCGTGAGTCAGTATGCCGTACCGCTGGAGTCCAGGCACCTGTCCCGGGCTGAGCACTTCCGCTATTTACTGACCGTGATGCGAAGAAAGTAGGAAACGATTATGATTCCCAAGATCATCCACTATTGCTGGTTCGGCGGCAAGCCTCTGCCTGCGGCCGCGCAGAAGTGCATCGCAAGCTGGAAAAAATATTGCCCGGATTATGAGATCCGGGCCTGGACGGAGGAAAACTATGAGATTGCCTCCGCTCCGCTCTACGTCCGGCAGGCCTATGAAGCAAAAAAATGGGCCTTTGTCACGGACGTTGTTCGCCTCTACGCCCTGGATCGCTTTGGCGGCGTCTACATGGACACCGATGTGGAGGTCGTCCGCCCCATCGACTGCTTTCTGCGGCACCGGGCCTTCTCAGGCTTTGAGGACGAGGTCAATATTCCCACGGGGATCATGGCGGCCGAGAAGGATCACCCCCTGATCAAAGAGCTTTTGGCCCACTATGACGAGCGGCCGTTTCTGATCAACGGAGCGCCGGATCTGACGACAAACGTCAAGACCATCACCGATCTGCTCACGCCGAAGGGTTTTCTGCCCAACAACCAGTTCCAGGAGGTCGCAGGTCTGGCCCTTTATCCCTATGATTATTTCTGTCCGCGGGATATCCATACCATGGAAATCCGGGTCACAGAAAATACCTATACCATCCATCATTTTGCAGGTTCCTGGTTATCGGAAGAGGACGCGGAACGGAGAGCCTACAAGCTCCGCAGGCTGAAGCTCGAACAGCGTTTCGGCGCCCGCAGCGCCGCGATCTACGAGACGCTTCACTTCGCGCGGAAGAAGCATGGCGGCGCCGGCCTCGCAAGCTATGCGAAAAAGCGCGTTTCCCGGATGTTCGGAAGGCGCGGCAGATAGGAAACAACAGACATGAAAAGCATTCAAGCTTCATCTCTCCATTCCGAACCCTCTTTCAGCTCCACCGCTACCGCCGGACGGCCTACGTCAGCCGGTAAAATCCAGGCCCTCCAAGGCCTCCGGACCGTCGCGTTTTTTGCCATCTTCCTCTCACACTCCAGAATCGGGCAGCTCGGCTGCCTCGAAGCCTGGGGTGTTTGGGGTGTTTCGGTGTTTTTTGTTCTGTCCGGCTTTCTGATGCTGTACAGCTATTATCCGCGGAAGGAAGCCCCCGCGTTTGGTCTCCGCTTCGCCTGGAGAAAAATCCGAACCCTCTATCCCCTGCACATCATTACCATGCTCTTTGCCGCCGCCTACGCGGTGCTGTCCAGTATTTCCGTCAAAAAAACCTGCCTGGACCTGCTTCTGCACAGTACGCTGCAGCAGATCTGGGTTCCCAATGAGACCTGGTACGCAACGCTCAACGGTCCCGCCTGGTATCTCTGCGTCTGTCTGTTTCTCTATCTCTGCTTTCCGCTGATTCTCCGCTTTTTCAAGAAGCTGCACAATCGGGGAAAGGTGGTGCGGCTCGCACTGCTCCTGTTTGGGGCGGAGCTATTGCTGACTGCGCTTACCGCCGCGCTGGGCCGACACGACAATTCCCTCTGGGTCAACACCAAATGGCTGCTCTATTATTTCCCACCCGTCCGGGCGTTGGATTTTCTGCTGGGCTGCTGCCTGGGTTTCCTCTATCTGCACCGCGGCGAGCGAAAATCTGAAAAACGCGGGCTTCGAGCCCTCGGCCAGATCGCCGTCCCGCTTCTGATCGCTGCCTCCTTTGTCTTCTATCAGGCCACGAGCGAGCTTCCGATCACGAAAAGCTTTAAATACGGGCTGCTCTTCCTGCCGACGACCCTGCTGCTGATCTGGCTGCTGGCCGACGGCGGAACGCTTCTGTCCCGCATTTTCTCCTTCAAGCCGCTTGCAGCCTTTGGCGGCCTGACGCCCTATACGTTTTTGATCCACGGCGTAGCGATCAAATACGTCTATTTGATTCTGGCCCGCCGCGTGAGCTCCAATCCCTGGCTCCTGAGTGCGGTCGCGTTTCTGGTTACGACGGGGCTTTCCCTTCTGTATCAGAACGCAGTGAATTTCCGGAAGCGGGCCTCCGCACAGGAGAAGAAAAAACACCGGAAACGCCTGCTGATTCTGTTGGCTGCTCTGCTCCTCCTAATCGGTGCGGAGTTTCTTCACTCCACCTACACGCTCAGCATCAGCAGCTATACGCTCCACTCTGAAAAGATCTCTGCTCCGTTCCGAATCGTCTTTCTCAGCGACCTGCACGGGCGGGAGTTTGGAAAGGACAATCAACGGCTGCTGGACAAGATCGCGGAGCAGGCGCCCGATCTGATCGCCCTGGGCGGAGACATTTTCAATCATGACGCTGACGAGGCGGAGATCCGGCGGATGTGCGGCTTCATACAGGCCGCCGCCGGGATCGCCCCGGTCTATTTCGGGATCGGGAACCACGAGCACGCCAATCCGGGATTTTGGATCGACGGCGTTTTCGACGCACATCGGAGCCCGCTCGCCCGGCGGATCGAGGCCGCAGGCGCTGTGATAGTTGATAATGCCTGTCTTGATATCGACATAAACGGAAACACAGTCAGAATCGGCGGATATATGGGGTATTATCGACAGCCTGGGATGTTCCCCGCCACTCGGGAGCAGAAGCAGCTGGAGCTAGCCTTTGCGGATGAATTGGAATCCGCCGATTGCTTCAAGCTCCTGCTGAATCATATTCCAACCTCCTGGATCGATTGGAATTACCGGGACAAATATCCGGTGGATCTGGTGCTTTCCGGCCATTACCACGGCGGCGTGATACGGATCCCCCTTCTGGGGCAGGGCCTGCACGCCCCTTATATCGGCTGGCTGCCCCCCTATACGCAGGGCCTGTACAGCGGGAAACTCGCTGCCTGCATACTGACCACCGGTCTGTCCGGCTACGAATGGGTTCCCCGCTTCTGCAACCCGCCGGAGATCTGTGTCGTGGACGTCCGCCCTCGGGAATAACACATTCAAACCTCCCCCTTCAACCGGAATCAAAAAGGAGTTCATCAGTATGTTTTTGAGCATCGTAATTCCAATTTATAATGACGAAGTATCTATTCAGTAGCCCCATCTGTCATTTCGAACGAAGTGAGAAATCCGTTCCTTTTTGCGTAGATAATACGGATTTCTCGGCGATGAATCGCCTCGAAATGACAGGATACTGAACAGATACTCTTTCTGTTGAATGACTACGGACTGGGTAATCAATTCATAGAAGTTGTACATGGTAAGGCGGGCAAAGATTTCCTGGTGAACGAACTCCACCTTTTTTGCGTGAAAATGCTGGAGCCCAACGGTGTATTTCAGTTCACGGAAAGAGGTTTCAATCCCCCAGCGCATGGCATTCTCCGCAAGGGTACCGTGGGCGAGGTCTACAACGTGGGCGGCCACAACGAGATGCGGAACATCGACATTGTACGGCTGATCTGCCGGAAGCTGGGCAAGCCTGAGAGTCTGATTACTTTCGTTGCCGATCGGAAGGGCCACGATATGCGCTATGCCATCGACCCCGGCAAGATCCACCGGGAGCTGGCCCGGCTGCCGGAGACCAAATTTGCCGACGGCCTGGACCGGACCATCGATTGGTATCTGACCCATCGGGAATGGTGGGAGACCATCATCAGCGGCGAGTATCAGAATTACTATGAGAAAATGTACGGAAAGCGATAATTTCGTAAACAACAAACGGGCGTGAAGAGGAGCCTATAGGCAGTAGGGTCCTATTTACGCCCGTTTATCGCTCTCAAATAATCACCTTTATATTCTCCATTCGAGCAGTTTTTCTTCAAATAGTATCTTGACAAAGTGATAATAATGTGATATAATTAGGATACAAGTGATAGAGCAAAGTCTACTGCATAAGATACCTTGCTGTTTTTCCTGACATACGTGCGGTTCGTTTGGGCGGAACGGGTACGCAGGTAGGGGGCGCAAAGTCGGGAAACTATGCAGCGCAGAAAAACAACAACACATGAATCGTTTGAAAGGAGAACAAAAATGGCATTACTGAGAGCCGCATTGAAAGGAATCGCTCGTTCGATCCAGCAAAAACGCGCAGACGGAAGTATAGCAACCGTTTGCCGCGGGGTCTACGACGGCATTGTGGAGGTTCAGGCAGACCTGCTCGATGGCCGATGCACGGAAGCTGAACCCGGAAGTATCATGCTGTGCTTGGAAAACAGCAAATTCTACGTGAAAGGCGGGAACGGTACATGGACCATCCTGACAATCTGAATTGGTTCGAATTACTCCTCAGCAGAGGAATGACCGCATCCCGCGACAGCTCCGGAGAATACAGTCCGGAACTGTTTACAGCGGATTTTCTGACCCGCCCGCCTACAGTGACAAAGGGAGCTTTGGACGGCTGGACGCGTGGCGTTGTCAGTTAAGGAGGAAACTATGAGCAGAACACTATCTCAGCTGTCCCCTGGCGCTGTCATCTGGCTGTATGAAAGCATTGCCGGAGAAAGCATGGCAGTCAAATACATTTTCCTCGGTCAGAACAGCGCTGGGAATGCGCTCCTGCTTCGAGAGTCCGGTACAGAAGGTCGGATGATGAGCGCAGAAAATGTCGCCTCCTACAACGCTTCTTCCGTAGATCTCTATCTGGAAGACTCGCAATCAGGTTTCCTCGCCCGCTTTGACGCGAGCACGCTGGCCGCCATGCAGAACTCGACGATCACCTGGAAGGACTATACGCAAAGCACCGACGGCACCGGTCAGATCCTGTCCGCGGCGAGGCGCTGTTTTCTCTTGTCCACAAGTGAATTGGGCTTTGGCAACGCAGAGGAAGGGACAAGCTTTCTCCAAGCATTGAAAACCTGGTGCAATACTTCTACGGCCAATACCGCCAGGATTCTGCTCAATTCGAACGGAGTCGCCGTTCCTTACTGGACACGTTCCGCTTCCGATACAACCCATTTTATTATCATCACTTCTTCCGGTGCTGCCGCGAGTAATATGGCGAACAGAAATGAAAACCTGATCCGTCCTGTCTTATCCTTCGACCCCGATACACCGGTCAGCGAAGTAGGTGCGGAAACCATCTTTCTGCTTCCCGACAGCCATCGGACGTATTGGCAGATCGGCTTCACCGCAAGCCTAGGTGTTCCAAATACGAGGCCAACGAGGGGGAAGCTTTTCGTTCCGAACAGCCTCGGTGCCGACGACACAATGACGCTGAAGATCTGCAATAATTTCGCAGACGCAGAGCCGCTATGGATAGACTGCGAGAATGAGGGCACCGCAGTCTTCGGAACGCAAAAAACAGGCACGCACTGGGAACTGGGCGTCAAAGTCGAAGCCATGAGCTTATCTCCCGGAAGAGTCATTTATGAGCCAGCCATCATTATTGAAACGGAGGCAGCAGAATGAACACCTACGATTTTCTGACCGCCAAGCGACAGGCGGAACAGGAGGCCAGAGCCTATGCGATCTTGAGCGGAGGCACTTCACCCGGTAAAGCAGCGGTCCTGCGAAGGGCAGTAGAACAAGCCGCAACTACCCTGTCGGATGAGGAGGCTGCAAAAGCTGCGGAGCTGTTTGCACTTTGGTGCCCGGACAGCGCGGCGTATACCTCCGGAACACGTGTGCGATTTGAAGGAGCCCTGTACCGCTGCCTGCAGGATCACAGTTCTCAGCCCGCATGGACCCCAACGGCTGCGGCAAGCCTCTGGAGCCGCGTTCTGATCCCAAACCAAAACCTGATTACCGAATGGACCCAACCGGACAGCACCAACGCATATGCCAGAGGAGACAAAGTCTGGCATAATGGAACGCTCTGGGTTTCCGACATTGACAGCAACATCTGGGAACCTGGACTCTTTGGATGGTCCCCGATTCAATAAACAGTCTCTTTCCGAAGAACTGCCGGCAACAAATACTCCTGCGCATTTTGAAGCAGACTATTGCCGATAATACCGTTTGTCAATGATATCGCAAATCATTTGATTCCTGGCTGTCCCCATATGGGGACAGCCAGTTTTTCAATGACGGGCAACGAAAAGGCATAACGAAGGGCAATTGAATCACTTGCTATTTCCATTGCATGAATAACAGTTTTTGATATGTATAAAAGGTGATGTTCTTTGGAGCCCACCCGCTCGCCGATTTTTTTATGTTCTCAAGTTGAGTGTTAAAAATATATGCGCTTGGAGATAGCCAAAAAATATGGCTTTGGGGATTGTCCTCGCAAAGCTTAAACCCAATGAAGGATTTTCCTGTTCCCGTCGGATGAATAATCGCCGCCTTTCCACATTCGTGAAGCATCTGCTTTGCAGCTTCATATGCTTTCTGATTATGAGGGAAAAGAGATATGCCCATCGAAATCTTCCTCCACTCCACAACTTAATGCTTTTTCTGTCTGTAGATACTGTTATTATAACACGGTTTGGGGCGAAATCCATTGGGTATAGTTGCAAAGTGAGGACCTGCTACAAGATCTTGTATCCAAGAGTGACGAAACGAGCGAATATGTTGTATGCCAAAACCATCAGTTTTTACTCAGGTCCTCACTTTGCGACTAACACTAATCCATTTATACTATATAATCATCTCCGCAATCATATGCGCACCCGAGTGGATCGCAACAAACGACTTTTAGCGCCATCCTCCAAATGCTTTTTAACCTCCGGACTGCCGCCGATCCGCTTGATGATCTGAGACTGGCCGACGTCCGCAAATGTGAGAGGCATCATATTCTCCCTCCGAACTCAAATGATTAGCGTGCGCTAATCTCAGGACTTAAAAATGGTTAGCGATTTCTAACCGGCTATATTATAGTTAGCGTTTGCTTATTTGTCAATAGGAATCACAAATTTTTTAGTGTTAGTCGCAAAGTGAGGACCTGAGTAAAAACTGATGGTTTTGGCATA
>CALYTU010000010.1 GCA_945487445.1 uncultured Clostridia bacterium
TGTCTTTCAGTCCTCAACTCCTGTATTTCAGTTCAGTATGAGCTGAACAGTTACCAGAAGGCCGAAATAAATGAAAAAAAGGGCAGAAAAAGGGTAGAAATTTCCAAAAAGATGGGGTATAATGCACGTTGTGTCAAGACGGGAACCTGATTCCCGCACCCCTATCCCTGCTATTTCGAGGTAATACCATGCTTGAACTAACGAATCTCTCCTTCCAGGTCCACGACGAGGGCCGGGATAAGGGAATCCTGCGGGGTGTGACCCTCACGATCCCCGACCGGGAAATGGTGGTTGTCACCGGCCCAAACGGCGGCGGCAAGTCCACCCTGGCCAGGCTGATTGCCGGCATCGAGACGCCCACCGGCGGCTCCATCCGCTTCAACGGCGCCGATATCACCGCGGCCTCCGTTACCGACCGGGCCAGGATGGGCATCGCCTTTGCCTTCCAGCAGCCCGTCCGCTTCAAGGGCCTGCGGGTGCTGGACCTGCTCCGCATCGCCGCGGGCAAGCGGCTGGATGTTTCCGCCGCCTGCGAGTATCTCTCCGCAGTGGGTCTGTGCGCCAAGGACTATATCGACCGCGAGGTAAACGGCTCCCTTTCCGGCGGCGAACTCAAGCGCATCGAGATTGCCACGGTCCTGGCCCGTGGCGCGAAGCTCTCCATCTTTGACGAGCCCGAGGCGGGCATCGACCTGTGGAGCTTTCAAAACCTGATCCAGGTCTTTGAAAACCTGCGCCGGAACATCCGCGACAGCGCCATCATGATCATCTCTCACCAGGAGCGGATCCTGGCCGTCGCAGACCGGATCATTGTCATCCAGGACGGCGCGGTTCTGCGCCAGGGTCCCAAGGACGAGATCCTGCCCACGCTGATCGGGACCGCTGCCGCGGTCCGGGCCTGCCGCCAGGCGGACCAGGGAGGTGCGCAATGAAACAGCTTGACGAAATCCAACTCCGACTTCTGCGGGAGGTCGCGGACCTTCACGAAGTGCCGGAGGGTGCCTATAACATTCGCGCCAACGGCGACTCCGCCGGACGGGCTTCCACATCCAACATCGAGATCGTCCCCAAGCAAAAGGTCTCCGGCATCGACATTCACATCAAGCCCGGCACGAAAAACGAGAGCGTCCACATCCCCGTGGTGCTGACCCAGTCCGGTCTGAAGGAGACCGTCTACAACGACTTCTATGTGGGCCGGAACGCGGACGTGGTCATCGTGGCCGGCTGCGGCATTGACAACTGCGGCAACCAGGACGCCCAGCATGATGGGATTCACCGGTTCTTCCTGGAGCCCGGTGCCCATGTGAAATACGTGGAGAAGCACTACGGCTCCGGCGACGGCAGGGGCAGAAGGATTTTGAACCCTGTTACGGAGGTCCACCTGGAGGAGAACAGCTCTATGGAGATGGAAATGGTGCAGATCAAAGGCGTTGACGACACCGAGCGCACCACGAGAGCCGAGCTGAAGGCCGGGGCGAAGCTGGCGGTCCGGGAGCGGCTCATGACCCACGAAAAGCAGCGTGCCATCTCCGTCTACACTGTATCGCTCAACGGAGCCGGCTCGAGCGCGGATGTGGTCTCCCGCTCCGTGGCCCGCGACGACTCCTACCAGAAGTTCGACTCGAGGATTCTGGGCAACGCCCCCTGTCAGGGCCACACGGAATGCGACTCCATCATCATGGACCGGGGCCGCATCCTGGCCGTTCCCGGCCTGGAGGCCAACGACGTAGACGCCGCCCTGGTCCACGAAGCCGCCATCGGCAAGATTGCCGGCGAACAGCTCATGAAGCTCATGACCCTCGGATTGACCGAGGCGGAGGCCGAGGAGCAGATCATCAACGGGTTCCTGAAATAATATAGATCGGGAGGATCATCAATGAATAATACCGAAAAGGCCATGGACAAGATCGTGGCCCTGTGCAAGAACCGGGGCTTTATCTTCGCGGGCTCCGAAATCTACGGGGGCCTGGCAAACACCTGGGACTACGGTCCCCTGGGTACCCGGCTGAAGAACAACGTCAAGGACGCCTGGCGCAAGCGTTTTATCCAGGAGCGTCACAACTCCTTCGAGGTGGACGCCGACATCCTCATGAACCCCAGAGTCTGGGAGGCCAGCGGCCATGTGGGCTCCTTCTCCGACCCCCTGCTGGACTGCAAGGAGTGCAAGATGCGCTTCCGCGCCGATAATCTGATCGACGAATTTGATCCCGAGGCCCATGCCGACGGCATGACCAAGGAGGAGATGTTCGACTACATCAAGGCCCACTCCATCCCCTGCCCCAACTGCGGCAAGCATAACTTCACGGATATCCGCGAATTCAACCTTATGTTCCAGACCTATCGCGGCGTTACCAACGACGCCAAGAGCGTCATCTACCTCCGCCCCGAGAACGCACAGGGCGAGTACGTCAACTATCCCAATGTCCTGCGCTCCATGCGGGCCAAGCTGCCCTTCTCCATCGGTCAGATCGGAAAGGCCTTCCGCAACGAGATCACGCCGGGCAATTTCACCTTCCGCACCATCGAGTTCGAGCAGATGGAGTTCCAGACCTTCTGCAAGCCCGGCGACGACATTGCGCTCTACGAGTATTTCAAGCAATATGGCCGTCGTTTCTTCGAGGATCTGGGACTGCCGGCAGAGAATCTCCGCTTCCACGACCATGAGAAACTGGCGCACTATGCCAAAGCAGCCTGTGACATCGAGTTCCTCTTCCCCACCATCGGCTGGGGGGAGATTAACGGCACTCACGACCGCACAGACTTCGACCTGACCCGTCATCAGGAGTACAGCGGTCAGAAAATGGATTATCTCGATCCCTACACCAATGAGCGCTACATTCCCTATATCGTCGAGAGCACCTACGGTCTCGACCGCACTGTACTGGCCCTGCTCTGCCAGGCTTACGACGAGGAAGTGGTGGACGAAGCAAAGAATGACGTTCGGGTGGTTTTGCACCTGAAGCCTTCCATCGCCCCCATCAAGGCCGCCGTTCTGCCCCTTTCCAAAAAGCTGGCCGACAAGGCCATGGAGATCCGCGACGAGCTGGCCGGCGACTTCATGGTGGACTATGACGACACCGGCTCCATCGGCAAGCGTTACCGCCGCGCCGACGAGATCGGCACACCCTACTGCATTACCGTGGACTTTGACACGGTGGGAGACCCCGAGAAGGGTATCGAGCCCGATCACGCAGTAACCATCCGCGACCGCGACACCATGGAGCAAGTCCGCATCCCCATCGCCCAGCTCAAAACCTGGCTGGCGGAACACCTGCGCTGAGCCCTGCACGCCATGGTATTCAGCAGTTTTTCCTTTCTTCTGATTTTCTTCCCGGCGGTTTGCCTGTGCTATTTTCTGGTTCCCGGGCGTTTCCGCTCTGCCCGAAATCTGGTGCTCCTGGCCTTCTCCCTGTTCTTCTACTTCTGGGGGGAGGCCAAGGGGGTGCTTTTGATGCTGGCAGTCATCGCTGTCAGCTTCGGCAGCGCGCTGCTCATGGGAGACACGACCACCGAACGGTGGCGCAGGCGGCTGGGACTGTGGCTGGAACTGCTGGTATGTCTGGGTGTTCTGGTCTATTTTAAATACACCGGTCTGCTGGTACGGACGGTGAACAGCCTGCTGGTTCTGGATTTGAAGGTGCCGGAAATCGTTATGCCAATTGGAATTTCCTTTTTCACCTTCCAATCCATGAGCTATGTTTTCGATGTCTACCGGGGCAAGGTGCCGCCCCAGCGGAACCCGCTCCATGTGGCCCTTTATGTGGCCCTTTTTCCGCAGCTGGTTGCCGGACCCATCGTCCGCTATGAGACGGTGGCGGAGGAAATTACCAACCGCCGAGAGACCCCTGAGGATGTGTACGAGGGGCTGCAGCGCTTCATCATGGGCTTCGGCAAAAAGCTTCTGCTGGCAAACGCCTTTGGCCGGGAAGCGGAGGAAATCTTCGCCATGTCTCCCGCCCAGCGCGGAACCCCCGCCGCCTGGCTGGGGGTGGCGCTCTACGGGCTTCAAATCTACTTTGATTTTTCCGCCTATTCTGATATGGCCATTGGCATGGGCCGGATGTTTGGCTTTCACTTTCCCGAAAACTTCAACTATCCATACACCGCCCGGAGCGTTTCAGAGTTTTGGCGGCGGTGGCACATGTCCCTGTCCACCTGGTTTCGGGACTACATCTATATTCCCCTGGGAGGCAACCGCAAGGGCCTGGCCCGGCAGTTGCTGAACGTATTTATCGTCTGGGCGCTGACCGGCCTCTGGCACGGGGCCTCCTGGAATTACGTTCTCTGGGGTGTGTATTTCGGCATTCTGCTGATGCTGGAAAAGCTCTTTCTGGGCAAGCTCCTGCAAAAGCTGCCCCGTGCCGTGGGCCATCTCTATACGCTCCTGGCCGTCACCTTGGCCTGGACGCTGTTCTACTTCACAGATATGAACCAGGTGGCGCAGTATTTGACGGAGCTGTTCCGCTTCCAGGGAAGCTTCAACCATGTGCTTCTGACGCTTCGGCAGAATGTGCCGGAGCTCGTCTTCGGTTTGGCTCTCTGCACGTCCTTGCCCATGAGGCTGTTCCGAATGAGCGCCGGGAAGCCCTGGGCGGAGCTGCTGCGGTGTCTCTGGCTGCTGGGGGTGCTGGCCCTTTCGGTGCTTGCCCTGACCGGAAGCAGCTTCAACGCCTTCATCTATTTCCGGTTCTGATACTAATATGAGGATGAGGAGGTGCGGATATGAAGCTTGTGAAACGGGGCTTTGTTCTGACCCTGGCGGTGCTCGCGGCAGTCTTCCTGCTGGTGACCCTGCGGGACCGGCGGCAGAAGATCTCCGTCTATGAGAACCGAACGCTGGCTGCCCATCCGGCCTTCTCGGTCCAAAGCCTGTGGGACGGCAGCTATTTTGACGGCTGGGACGAATACTTTGCTGACCATGTGGCCTGGCGGGACGATCTGCTGCGTGACTACCTCTGGCTGCAGCTGTACGGCAAACGACAGGTAATCATAAACGACGTGGTCATTACAGACCTCACCCTGCTTCCAAATCTGGGCTGTCACCGGGATGATTCCGGACTGGACTTTTCTGTTCCCGCGAAGGCTGCCGCCGACCGGCTGGGCAACATCCAGCAAGCGGTAGAGACCTACGGCGGCCGTTTCCTCTTCCTGGGCATCGACGAACAGCGTACCGCCCTTGCAGATGCCTATCCCGCCTATGTCTACAGCCGTGCAGAATATTATACGGCCGTTGAGCGTGCGTTTCGCGCCGCCGCAGCGGAGCGGGGACTTTCCGTTCTTTTCCTGCGGGACTTGATTCAGGACGCGGACCCCGCTTCCCTGTACTCCAAGGTGGACCATCATTATAACCTACGGGGCGCCTATCTGGCCTATGCCGCCATCTGCAAGTGGAGCGCCGATCACGGGCTGGCAGTGACGGCTATTCCGGAAAAAGCTTTGGGGATTCATCCCACAGAAGGGATGTTCTACGGCAGCTACAGCCGAAAGCTCTATGATCTCTCCCCTGTTCAGGAGCAGCTTCTGGTGTTTGATGAGACGGTATTCCCGCCCTACGAGCGATGGGATAACGGCGAGCACACCGACGCGCCTCTTCTGGAGCTGCCTTCGGAAGGAGAGCCTGTCCAATACCATGCCTATATGGGGGGCGACAAGGGTGAGACCGTAATCCGCACCAACCGCCCGGAGCTGCCCAATGTTCTGATTGTGGGCGACTCCTTCACAAATCCGGTGGAGGCCCTGTGTACAGCCAGCTTCAACGAGCTGCGCAGCCTGGACTTTCGCCACTACGACGCCATGACGCTGACAGAGTATTTGGCGGAATACCCCGCCGACCTGGTGGTGGTGATCAGGGACAACCTGAATTACATCGGCACCGAGGCCAACGGTAATTTAAGATAACAACGGAGCCGTTCCAATCGGTAAGGCCCCGTAGAAAAACGAATGAGAGCGAGAGGAGTCACTATGAAAACTGACATTGAGATTGCCCAGAGCTGCGAGATGCGGCCCATTTCCGAGGTGGCCAAAAAGGCCGGGATCCCCGAATCCTGGGTGGAGCCTTACGGCAAGTACAAGGCGAAGATTATCCGTCCCGCCACAGCCCAGGTTGGCAAGCCCGGCAAGCTGATTCTGGTGACTGCCATCAATCCCACGCCCGCGGGCGAGGGCAAGACCACCACGACCATCGGCCTGGCCGACGCGCTCACCCGCATGGGCAAAAAGACCGTGGTGGCCCTGCGCGAACCCTCTCTTGGTCCTGTTTTCGGCATCAAGGGCGGCGCTGCCGGCGGCGGCTATGCCCAGGTCGTCCCCATGGAGGACATCAATCTCCACTTCACCGGCGATTTCCACGCGATCGGCGCCGCCAACAACCTGCTCGCCGCGCTGCTGGACAACCACATCCAGCAGGGCAACGCCCTGGGCATCGACCCCCGGCGCATCACCTGGAAGCGCTGCGTGGATATGAATGACCGCCAGCTCCGCTTCGTGGTGGACGGTCTGGGCGGCAAGGCCAACGGTACGCCCCGCGAGGACGGCTTCGACATCACCGTTGCCTCCGAGATTATGGCGGTGCTCTGCCTGGCCAATGACCTGGCAGACCTCAAGGACCGTCTGAGCCGCATCGTGGTTGCCTACACCTATGACGGCAAGCCCGTCACCGCCGGCGAACTCAAGGCCCAGGGTGCCATGACCGCCCTTTTGAAGGACGCCATCCGGCCCAACCTCGTTCAGACACTCGAGGGCAACCCCGCCCTGGTCCACGGCGGCCCCTTCGCCAATATCGCCCACGGCTGCAACTCTGTTGTCGCAACAAAGCTGGCCCTGTCGCTGGCTGACTACACCGTTACGGAGGCCGGCTTCGGCGCGGACCTCGGCGCGGAGAAGTTCCTGGACATCAAATGCCGTATGGCTGACCTGCATCCCAACGCCGTTGTCATCGTTGCAACGGTCCGGGCGCTCAAATACAACGGCGGCGTTCCCAAGAACGAGCTGAACACCGAGAACCTGGCGGCGCTGGAAAAGGGCCTGCCCAACCTGCTGCGGCACGTATCCAATATCAAAGACGTCTACGGTCTGCCCTGTGTGGTGGCCATCAACCGCTTCCCCAATGACACCGAGGCCGAGCTTGCCCTGGTGGAGGCAAAGTGCCGCGAGTTGGGCGTCAATGTGGCTCTCTCCGAGGTCTGGGCCAAGGGCGGCGAAGGCGGTCTGGCGCTGGCGGAGGAGGTTCTGCGCCTGTGCGAACAGCCCAACAATTTCTCCTTCTGCTACGAGCTGAACCAGACCCTGCGGGAGAAGATCCGCTCCGTCGGCCACAGAATTTATCATGCCAAGAACGTGAGCTTCCTGCCCGCCGTGGAGAAGCAGCTCCAGACCCTGGAGGAGCTGGGCTTCGGCGGCCTGCCCGTCTGCATAGCCAAGACCCAATATTCCTTCACGGACGATCAGACCGTCCTGGGTGCGCCCGAGGGCTTTACCATCACCGTCCGCGAGGTGAAGATCAGCGCCGGTGCCGGCTTCGTGGTTGCCCTGACGGGCTCCATCATGACCATGCCCGGCCTGCCCAAGTCCCCCGCCGCCGAGCGCATTGACGTCGACGCGGACGGGAAAATCACAGGCCTGTTCTGAGCGCGTATTCGACTTATCCTGAAGTACGGCTTCGCCGTATAAAGTTTGCTTTGCACAGGAAGTATGGCGCCATGTCCGGAGTATGGGGGCGGTTTCTCCTCCATATGGTCGCAGGCCATACTTCCTGTGCCGCAAGGCATTCTTCCTATCGCGCAAGCGATACTTCATCCACGACAGGGGGATTTCTATGTCGACCATTCTTGACGGAAAACGAGTCGCGGCGGCGCTTCAGGCCGAGCTGAAGGCCCGGGTGGACGCGCTGTATCTTGATTACGTTTTTCCGGTTCTTGCCACCATCCGGGTTGGAGAGGATTCTGCCGCGATCAGCTATGAGACCGGTATGCTCAAGGCCGCCAAGGCCACTGGCGTTCGGGTCCGCCGCTATATCCTGCCCGCCGATGTCACTCAGGCCGATGTCGCCCAGTTGATCCGGGAAATCAACGACGACAAGCTTCTTTCCGGTCTGCTGCTGCTGCGCCCCCTGCCCGCTCATATGGACGAAGAGGCGTTGACTTCCCTGATTTCCCCCCGGAAGGATGTGGACTGCGCCAATCTCAAGGCCCTTCCCTGGTTCGTGCCCTGCACAGCGGAGGCCTGTATGGAGCTTCTGCGCCGCTACGACCTGCCCGTCGAGGGCAGGCGAGCCGTGGTCTTGGGTCGGTCGCGCACCGCTGGCCTGCCGGCCGCAAAGCTTTTGCTGGAGGCCAACGCCACCGTCACCGTCTGCCACAGCCGAACCGGGGACCTTGCCGCCGTAGCCAGGGAAGGGGATATTCTTCTGGCGGCTCTGGGCCGACGGGGCATGATTCAAGCCGACTTTGTCAAGCCCGGGGCAGTCGTTCTGGACGTGGGGATTCATCGCAGCCCGGACACGGGCCGCCTCTGCGGTGATGTAGACTTCGACACCGTTTTTCCTGTGGCGGGCGCTCTGACCCCCGTCCCCGGGGGCGTGGGTGCCGTGACCTCCACCATTCTGATGCGCCATGTCATTGACGAAGCGGAAAGGAGCGCCCGGTGAACAAAAAACGCGCCTTCGCCATGGGTCTGTTCATGGCCGCGGCTGTGGCGGCCGATCAGCTCACCAAAGCTATCGTCCGGGCCGAGATCCCCTGCGGTACGGCGGTGCCCGTCCTGCCAGGCGTGGTCCAACTCACCCATGTGGAAAATGTTGGAGCGGCCTTCTCTATGCTGGGAGGCGCCCGGTGGTTCTTCCTCGCGCTGGTTGTCGTCTTTTTCGCTGGCGTCGCCCTGCTGATTCAGAAAAGGATTGTCAACAAGCCCGCTGAGCTCTGGGCTCTGGCCGCCATTGGCGGCGGCGCGATCGGCAACGCCATTGACCGGGCCGTTTTTGGCGCGGTCACGGATATGATCGAGCCGTTGTTCGTAAACTTCGCTGTTTTCAATGTCGCCGACTGCTTCATCACCTGCGGAGCAATCTTCCTTGTGGTGTATGTCCTGTTTTTCGACGGCGGCAAGCAGAACGATAGGAAAAAGTGAGCGGGTATCTATGACAGTGCAAGCTGAAAGCTCCGGAATCCGCCTGGACGTGTTTTTATCCCAGGCCCTTGAGAATATGACCCGCTCCGCTGCCCAGAAGCTGCTGGAGGCCGGGGCTGTGACCCTGGCGGGAACCCCCCTGCGCAAGCAGGATAAAACCGTCGCGGGGGCAAGCTATGAGGTGATCCTGCCCGAGGTACGGGAGACAGCCATCGAGCCCCGGGACCTGCCTTTGGAGGTGGTTTGGGAGGATGCCGACGTGCTGGTGATTAACAAGCCGAAGGGCGTCGTGGTCCATCCGGCCCCCGGACACTGGGATGATACTCTGGTTAACGCGCTGATGTTCCACTGCCGCGACAGTCTCTCAGGCATCAACGGGGAGCTTCGGCCCGGAATTGTCCACCGCATCGACAAGGATACCTCGGGCCTTTTGATCGTGGCAAAAAACGATTTCGCCCACCAGGCGCTGGCCGCCCAGCTCCAGGACCACAGCCTGTCCCGGACCTACGAAGCCATTGTCAAGGGCGGCTTTCGGGAGGACGCCGGCACTGTGGACGCTCCGATTGGCCGCCACCCCGTGGATCGCAAAAAAATGGCCGTTACGGAGAAAAACAGCCGTCCCGCCGTGACCCATTGGCGGGTGATGGAAAGACTGGGGCAATATACCCTGGTGGAGTGCCGCCTGGAGACGGGCCGGACCCATCAGATTCGAGTCCACATGGCCCATATCCACCACCCCATTTTGGGGGATACGGTCTATGGCAGCCCCAAGCCTGAGCTCGGCCAGAGCAGCCAATGCCTTCACGCCCGCACCCTGACCTTCCGCCACCCACGCACCGGTGAACCCGTCACCGTCACCTGCTCCAGACCCACCGGATTCGAGGCGGTTTTGGAAAAGCTTCGGCTGATTTGTAAGAAAGCACCGTAAAAAAGAAGTAAGAGGATTTCACCCCCTTACTTCTTTCTTTGTATCTGTTCAGTATCCTGTCATTTCGAGGCGATTCATCGCCGAGAAATCCGTATTATCTACGCAAAAAGGAACGGATTTCTCACTTCGTTCGAAATGACAGATGGGGCTACTGAATAGATACCTTTCTTTTTTCTTCTTCCGCATAACAGAGCTCCGGTTCGTCCACCACGAGCAGCAGTCTGCGCAGGCTCAGGAAGAAATTGACCAAATGAGACAGGCAATAGGTGAACAGATAGCCCCAAATACCAAAACGGGGCAGGAGCAGCCAGAGACCCAGCACGTCGATAACATTGGTAAAGCTGTTGTAGCGCACCAGATGAAGCTGCTGGCCCATTCCCTTTTGCAGACCGTCCACAATGGCGTCCGGGTAGAGGAAGAGCACGAGCGGCGCGAAAATTCTCAGATACCGTCCCGCCTCCTCGCTGCCATAGATTACGCGCCCGAGAATACCGCCTCCGAACCAAAGCGCCGTTGCCACGGTCAGGGCAAGCCCCCCTGTCAGCAGCAAGCTTTTCCGCACCAGCCGACGCATGGAACAGTGATCCTTCTTTGCCAGCAGGCAGGCCAGTTCCGAAACCATGAGTTCGCAAAGGGCGAAGATTCCCTCCGCCGGAAACCAGAGAAGGGGGAATACCATGCCGGAAATGGTCCCATAGGCTGCCAGTGCGGTGTGTCGGGAGCCGGTTTTTTCCAACCCGTAGGGAATCAGAAATTGCTCCACCGCGCCCAACCCCGCCCGCATATAGTCGTTGACGCCCAGGGGCAGCGCGGTCCGAACCACCGGCGGCAGGGCGCAGGGTAGGGGCAGGGACCGAGTCAGTCGCAGCCAGAGGATCACAAAGGTGAGAGCCGCCACCCCGTAGGAGCCCGCGACGACCGCCTCGCAGGCCAGGGCTGTGTCGCTTCCCGCCGCGGCCAGAAGTAAAAAGGTTGCGCCCACGCTTGCCAGCCGCTCCACCAGCTCCACAGCAACCAACTCCTTGACCCGTCCGCAAGCAGTGTAGGCCGACCGCACAGTGCCCGCCAGGACGGGAAAAGGCAGCAGCAGCCCCAGAAGCCGCAGAGCCGGAGTGGTTCGCGCATCCCGGAGCAGGGCCGTGCTGATCGGATCGGCCAGCAGGGCCAATCCGCCGCCCACCGCGATACTGACCACCGTTGCGTAGCGCAGGCAGGCACGAAGGGCGGCTGCCACCCCGGGCCGGTCCCCCTGGCCCCATGCCCTGGCCGTGAGCTGCAGGGCGGCCACCCGCACACCAGATGCGCCCAGGGTCCCTGCAAAGCCTCCAACCGTCAAAATGAGCTGCAAAACGCCCATCCCCTCCGCGCCGACCCGCTTGGCCAGAAAGGACTGAAACAGCACCCCCAGCCCGCGCAGAGCCAGCCCGCTCAGCGTCAGCAGCAGCGTTCCCCGGACCAGCGTCCGCCCCTTGCCCACGATACCACCCCCCGAAAAAGCCTATGCACAGGGTGCCCCATGTATGAAGCAGCAGGATTTGGAAAGAATACCGGGTGAAATCCAAAGGAGGGATCACCATGAACTTGCAAAATACCCAGACGTTGAAAAATCTGATGCAGGCCTTCGCCGGGGAGAGCATGGCACGGAACCGCTACTGCTTCGCCGCGGAGCAGGCAGAGACCGACGGTCTGCCCGTGATCGCGGCCGTCTTCCGCTATACTGCTGATCAGGAGAAGGAGCACGCGGAGATCTTTGCCAATTATCTGCGCAAGGGCGGAAACCAAAACGTGGAGGTTTCGGGCGGCTTCCCCGTAGACACCGGGGCAGACACCCTCTCCCTGCTGGCCGCCGCTGCCCATAACGAGGAGCAGGAGCATTCCGATATCTATCCCGCCTTCGCCGCCGTGGCACGGGACGAGGGCTTTGGCGAGGTGGCTCGGAAGCTCGAGCAGATTGCCGAGGTGGAAAAGTGCCACGCGGGCCGCTTCAATGCCTTCCACAGGCTCCTTTCGGAGCACAAGCTCTTTGTCTCCGACGTGGACTGCGCCTGGATCTGCCTGAACTGCGGTCACGAGTTCAATGCCAAGGCCGCTCCGCAAAACTGCCCCGTCTGCGGAGAGAGCGGATATTTCATTCGGGTGGAAATGTCGCCCTATTCGTATCAATAACAGATCTGTAATCCGAAAAAACCGTCCCCCAACCAACGAATTCCTCGTTTGATTGGGGGACGCTATTTTGCTTTCCATTAAAACGTAACCTCTCCGTCGTGGGCGATGATAGAGCAGGCAGTCACACCCGGAAGGGCCATCACGGCGGCGGTGAGGGCGGCCTCATCGGCGACCCGGAGCTCCACAATCAGGTCGATCTGATCCGGGGTCAGGCTCCGGGACTTCACCGCGGCAGCCTTGCTAAACTTCCCGGCAGTCTCCATAACAGCGGCTTCGGCATTGAGATCCCGGCTGCTGACCAGCAGCAGAACCGGGGCCTTGGCAATGGGCAGGGCGTTGAAGATCCAAAGCAGGAGGGAGAGCACAGCGCTCAGCAAAACGGCAACCAGCGCGAGGCCTGCCCCGCAAATGATGCCGACGGAAATGGCCCAGAACAGGAAGATCAGGTCCAGCGGGTCCTTGATGGCGGTCCGAAAGCGGACGATGGACAGGGCGCCCACCATACCCAGAGAGATGACCACGTTAGACTGGACGGTTAGGATAATGGCCGCCGTGATCTCCGCTATGCCGATCAGGGAGATGCTGAAATTCTTGTTGAAGAAGGCCTTGCGGCACAGGAAGCGATAGGCGAAGAAGATGTAGACGCCCAGCAGCCCCGCAATCAGCAGACAGGCCAGTATGGTCGTGGTGGTCAGTTCTCCGGAGGCGTATCCCTCCAGAAATGATTTTTTGAAAATGTCGCCGGTACTCATAGCGTGATGCCTCCCATGGTGTTGTAGATTCTGCAAAGGGAATACTTGGAAAAGCTCGTCCACTGCAAGCCCTCCAGCTGGAGGGACGCATAGAGCCAGGACGGCAGCAGCTCGTCCCACTTGACCTCCAAAACACCCTGCCCCGACGGCAGGACCTGCCGGAGAGGAATATCCCGTTCAAAGAAGCGGCCCACGGCCTGGGACGAAGCGATCTGCTCGTCCAGGGTGATGCGGACATTCCCCGTGTCCAGGACAAAGGGTGCGCGATTATATTGGACAAGGACCTTCGGCCGCAGGACGCGCAGTCTCATGTCGGCCAGCATCCGCCGGAGCATGGGATCGTGCTCCGGCCGGGGAAAGGGAATCCGGCCGCGCAGCAGGGCCTCGGCGTCGCCCCGTGTCACAAGGGCGGCGTCCTTGTGGGTCATGCCCCGGACCTTGGCCTTCCGTTCGAGCGAAATCCGCTGATCGGAGGCATTGTAGATTCGCAGCCGGTATTTGGCCCGCGGGTCCGTACCGTCCTCGTTCTCCCGCATACCGCTGTCTGCGGGATCGTCAAAGTAGACGCTCCGGATGGCATAGCGCCCGTCCGGTCCCGCATGGGGGTCCGGACGAAGCAGGGATCGCAGCCGCGCCCGTTCCACATCCAACTGGGCGGCAGTGCATTGATACTTGTATTCGTGCCGAAATTCAGCAGCCAAGGAACCACCTCCTTGTTGTCGTTCGCTTCATGAATGTTATGAACGCTTAAAAATCGCCTCCACGTTCACATCTGCCCCGGGGGTCAGGGTAATCGTCTGCGCTGTGCCTTCCGCGTCCCCTGCCCAACCCGCAAAACGCCAGCCCTCGGCGGGCTCGGCGGTCAGGGTCACGGGGCAGCCGGTGATCCAGGTTCCGGTCCATGCTCCGTCCGAAATAGGCGGGGCTGCTCCTTCAAGCAGGATCTCTCCGCCCGCCGGATCGGAAACGGTCAGAGACAGGGTACAGGCCTCGCCCGCAAGCTCCAGATCCCGGATCAACAGGGCCGCGGCGTGCTTCGGGCGGTCCCGAAAAAGCTCCAGCCAGAAGCTGTCCTCTGTTTGGCCGTACGCCTCCAGAATGGACAGCGCCCGGTCACAGGTGAGGGTCACGTTCATCAGCTTCAGCCAGGTTTGAACGAACAGGCTGCGGAAATCCGGGTTTTTCAGCAGGCTGCTGAAAATGGGCATATCCAGGAAGGTCGCCTCGGTGTAAGGCTGGCGGACCTGAAAGGCGTCAAACTCATCCTTATGCGCGCCGTATTTGGAGGCAGACCACACGCAGCCGTCCATATCGTAGACCAGCCAATGCCAGCGTCCGTCCAGAACGCCCTCTCCCTCGGGGGTGCGGGTCCGCCAGAGCTTGTAGTTCTTGTAGATACTCCAGTCAGTGTTGTTACAGTAAATATTCAGGGCCACATAGGCGGCATAATTCTCCACGTCCATTTTTGCACAGACCTCGGCGTAAACCGTCGGGTCCGCGCAGTCGGCGGATTCGATCAGATCCATGAGAGCCAGGTAGTCCGCGTAGTCCTCCTGGGTCCCAACATCCAGCTTGTGGTTGGAAATGAGGATCACATCGTCCGGATCTGCTCCATAATGTGCAACGAAGAACTGCCTGTTGTAGCGATCCCGAAGATAGGTTTGGGTATAGTATTCGCCGTTGAGAAACAGCACAGCCGGGATGGCGTCCAGGCCGCCCAGATCCAAACCCTCGGCAAGCTTCTGGGCCATGACATCGGAGAAATCGTCCCGCGTGGTAAAACAATGGCTCCGGATACCCTCGAAAATCCGGGTCTGGAAAAGGCTGCTCCCACTGTAGATCGGTCGCGCGTAGAGCGCGAAGCGCTTGACAGGCTTGGCCCGGCTGTGGTCGCCCTGGAGACGGATGCCGCAGTTTTGGCTGAGCACGTTCCGGTGGTCTCCGTCCCAGAGGTCTACCCGGCAGTTCCGCTCCAGCATCCTGCCCCGGCGATAGAAGTAGGGATAGGGAGCGTCACCGTTTTTGCCGGCGGCCTCCCATTTGTCATAATCCTGGCCCGTGACGCAAATGCCATAATTTCCGAAGAGATCCAGGGGGGCCGCCACCAAACTGAGAACGGCCCGGCCCTCGTATTTGGCAAAGGCGTCTCCTATGAAGTAGACGGCGGTGACGGGCTCGCTCCTGGCCCCGGTCTCGTCAAAGGCCACCGCCCGCAGGACGGTGCCCTTGTCCACGGGCTCCGTAATTGCGCCGTCTCGTTTCAGCGTGGTATTCGCCTGACTGACGACACGGTTCGGCTCGGCGCAAATATCCCGCAGAGGCAGCGGGCCTGTATACGCCTCGCTGTTCACCGTGGGAACGGACCCGTCAAGCGTGTAACGGATCTCACAGCCGGGTGCGGCTGAGATGGTCAGGGTTTGTGGCTCAGCGTAAAAGCCTCCGGCCAGGCTCAGGGTCGGAGCCGGAAGGGTGGGGGGCGTGAAAATCTCCGCGCCCTCGTTTTCCCTGCCCGGGGTTCCCCTGGCCAGGGTCCAGTCATTCCCCAGCCGGGAAAGAGAGATGTTTTGATAGCGTTCTGGGACGGTCACACGATCCAGCAGAATGCCGTGGGGCGAGCTGAACCACACCGTATCTCCCGGCTGGATGGTAAAATTCAAATGAATGCCAGTACCGCTGCCGGCACCGGTCTTGCCCTTGCCGTCGGCCCAGAGAACAACGCATTCCCCCGGCCGGAGCGTCAGCGCGGGCAAACGAAAGCGGTTGCGCTTCTTGGCCTGGTCGGAGAGGAAACAGCCTCCGAGCTCCGCAGGCTGATCGCCTGTGTTGATCAGTTCGATGTAGTCACCGTAATCCCCGGTGTCGGGGTCGGTCAGAAGCGTAAAGTTCGCGCAGCAGACCTCGCTGAGGCGGACCGGCGTGGGCGTCGGCACTCCGGCCAGTACGGCACAGCCAAGAATCAGCGCGAGCCCGCCCGCGAGCAGGATACGGCCCGTCCACCGGTGGGTCCGGCTGCCTTGAACCATGCGAAGGTATCGCCGCAGCCCGTGGGCGCGCAGGGCGCCCGCCAGCAGGCCCAACACGCAGAACAGAAAGAGCAGCAACCCGCACCCGACCAGCTTTGAAAGACGTTCCGGAAAAAAACGGTCACAGACCGCCGTGAGATCGGTGCTCCGGGCCAGGAGACAAATCCCACCCACGAAGAGCCCGACCGTCACCGGGACCAGAAGCAGCCCCGTTAAAACGGTCCGCCCGCGCTTTCCGGGCACATGAGATATCGCGGCCCCGAGGCAGCCGCCCAAGGCGGCTGTCAGCAGAAGCAGGATGAAGAAAAACAAATGACAGCCCCCTTTCCGGGCATGGGTATCAGTTTTTCAAAGAATAAAACCCTTTACCCTTTCGAGTCGAGATACCGGCAGGCGTTCAGCGCAGCGCTCGCGCCATCGGCCACGGCGGTAGCCACCTGCCGATAGGCTTTGACGCGGCAGTCGCCTGCGGCGAAGATGCCCTCGGTAGGCGTCCGGCAGCTTTCGTCGGCCTTAATGTAGCCTCCGTCATCCAGGGGCGCCAGCGCGGCAAAGGCCAGATTTTCCGGCTCCGTACCGATGGCCAGAAAGGCCCCGTCCACGGCCAGCGTTGTTTCATCTCCGTTTTCGGAATTTCGTAGCCGCAGACCCGTCAGATGATTGTCGCCTTCATAGCCCACGCAGAGGGTGGAATAGCGGATCTCCACGTTGGGCCGGGCAAGCACCAGGTCGATCATCTTCTGCTCGCCCGTCAAAATGGGAAGGTTCTGTACCACCGTGACCTTCTCGCAGGTTTCGGCCAGCAGCAAAATTTCCTGCAGGGCGGTGTTGCCGCCTCCAATCACGGCCACATGAGCGTTCTGATAGAAGGCGCCGTCGCAGACCGCGCAGAAGGACAGACCGTTGCCGATCATTTCCTCCTCGCGTGGCAGGTTCAGGCGGCGGTGCCTGGCTCCGGCGGCAATAATAACGCTCCCGGCCTCGTAGCGTCCCATCTCGCCGATCACGGTCTTGATTGGCCCGTTTTCGATCCCGGTGACGGTGTCCATGTCCACATCCGCCCCCAGGGCCAACGCCTGCTCCAGCATCCTCTGGGCCAGATCGTTGCCGGAAATCGATTCAAAGCCGGGGTAGTTCTCCAGCTTCGGGGAAAACGTGATCTGTCCGCCGAAGCTGTCCTTCTCCAAAACCAGCACGGATTTTCCCGCCCGCCTGGCGTAGATGGCCGCTGTCAGCCCCGCCGGTCCGGCGCCGATAATTACGATGTCGTACATAAGAATGACTCCGTTTCTTTTTGTGAAGTATCTCCTTCGGAGATATGAAGTATGCTTTGCGGCACAGGAAGAATCAATACTTCGTTATGACGGAAGTAGAGGGTGCCGTCTACGGGCTCTTCGCCGCTCTGAAAAACTAAATTTCATTCGGGTTCCGAATGGACTTAATGATTATTATGCCGGATTTTTCTCCGTTTGTCAATCATTTTGCATGCGGTATCCTGCATTCTGCCGTTTGCAGCTCATACTTTCGGCGTGTGGCCTCGCCGCCGCGCAGGTGGCGCTCCGCCTTGTTCTGCTCCAGCACAGCCCGCACTCGGAGCCAGAGCAGACGGTCGGTCTGCTCCAATCTCTGCGTCAGATCCTTGTGGACCGTGGATTTGGAGACCCCGAATTGCTCGGCAGCCGCCCGGACCGTGGCTCCCGTCTGCAACACATATTCCGCCAGCTCCCTGGCCCGCTTGTCGATGGTATCTGTCATATCCGCACCTCCCAAGCATGGTTCATGACAGTCTATGCGCCGGGAGGAGAGACGAACACCGGAATGGGAAATTTGGATTCCGTTTAACCTCTTTCGACGGATGGGCCGTATGGACCCACATTGCGCGGTCGGAAGTATTACCCAAATCTGACAGGTCGCAGGGAACAAGTCCGGTTTCCAGCCGTCTAAAGGTTATCATACAGGAAAGGATGCGATTCCATGAAAAATTTTCTGATCTGCCTGCTGGCGATCCTTCTGTGTCTCGGCTGCTTCACCGGCTGCAAGCCTGCCTCGAACCCCGGCCAGGCCGAAACGCCCAAGCCCATAGCCCGAACCGTCTCGGTGGACCTGTCCGGCACCGTGAACCTGGGCTTTCCCGCCTTCGATAACGGACTGATCGAGTTCCTTAAGCAAACTGATCTCGGCAAGGATAACTGCACCGTCTCCCCCCTGTCCTATAAGGCAGCTCTGACGCTGGCCGCCCTGGGCGCAGAGGGCGAAACCCAGGCCCAACTGCTCAACGCGCTGGGCTGTCGCTCCGTGGAGGAGCTGAAAACCTGGTACGCCCGGGTTCTGGCCGGGGTGGACGATTTTGACGCTTATTTTGATTCCGAATACATCGAGGACCGTGGCAAGGCTGCTTACCAGGTGGTCAACTCTGTCTGGGCCAACGAAAGCCTCCCCGGCGAATTTCAGCAGTCCTATATCCGCGACGCCGCCGACACCTGCCGGGCGGAGGTCCGTTCCGCGCCAGGGAACGAGCTGGCTCCGAAGATCAACGAATGGGTCAATGAAAAAACCCGCGGCCTGATCCCCAAGCTGTTGCAGGACGCTTCCGATTTTTCCTCTGTTCTGGTCAACGCCCTCTACCTGAAGGCAGGCTGGGAGGGCAGCTTTATCGAAATCGGCAAGGACACCTTTGCCGCCCGCTCCGGCCAGCAGACGGAAAAGACCTATATGCAGCAAACCGACGACTTCCGCTACTACCGCGATGAGAAAACCCAGCTTGTGGCGGTCCCGCTCCAGGGCGGAATCACCATGCTCTTCGTTTTGGGCGACGAAACCGACCTGACCCGGAAGCTGGCGCAGGCCGAGTCCAAACCGGTTGAGGTCACGGTTCCCATGTTCGATGTGGAAACCACCCTGTCGCAGGGGGAGCTCTGCGACTATCTGATAGCCCTGGGCTGTGACCGGATGTTCACCGATCAGGCAGAGTTTGGCCCCATGTTCACCGAGCAGCTGTTCGTGGGCGATATTGTGCAAAAGGCCAAGGTCCACATCGACGAGGAGGGGCTCGAGGCGGCTGCTGCCACTGCGATGGCCCTGTGCGGCTGCGCCATGCCCGAGGAGGAGCCGGAGCCGGAGATCTTCCGCGCCGATCGGCCCTTCAGCTTCTACATTGTCAATGGCTTCGAGGCCCCTGAGCTCCTGTTCTGGGGCCAGATCGTGAACTGATTCCGCTGCTTTCCGCCGCTTCGCGTGAAACGGGCGCAAGGGCAGACCATTGTGGAGGTGCTATGCGCAATACCGAAACGCAGGCCAGACAGCTCGCCCTGGGGGGCGTCCTGGCGTCTCTGGCCGTGGTGATTCTGATTCTGGGCGGCCTGGTCCCCGTCGGGACCTACGTCGCCCCCATGCTGGCCTCTCTTCCGCTGATTGCCTTGCTCGCGGAGCTGCCGATGTCTCTGTGCTTCGGCTGGTTCGCCGTCGTGGCGACCCTCTCCGTCCTGCTCTGCCCGGACCGGGAGACCGCCTGCGTCTTTGTCTTCCTGGGCTGGTATCCCATCGTCAGACCCGCCCTGGATCGGCTGCCGAAGCTGCCCCGTCTGGCCAGTAAGCTGCTGATCTTCAACGCAGCCGTAGCCGCGCTCTATGGACTGCTGCTTCTGGTTTTCCGCCTGGAGGCTCTGATCGCCGAGGCCCGCGAGACCGGCGCCGTCCTTTTCGCAGCCCTGCTCCTGCTGGGCAACCTGACCTTTCTGCTCTTCGATGTGCTTCTGGAGCGCCTGACGGTGATCTACCAGAGAAAACGCAAAAAATGAACGGCTCGCAGCCGTTCATTTTTTGCGCGCCGCCCGTCCCGGATCGCAGGCGGTTCTCCCCGTTTTCACACGCAGACGATCGCCGTACTCACACGCAGACGATCTGATACTGTTCCCAGATAAAACCATTCAATATCTTTGCGGTCAGCTTTGTGCCATACATCGTTGTCGTCCTTGCCGGGCGTCAAGCCCGCCTGCGTCCTCCGCCCCGTCTTGCGCCATTCTGCCTCGCGATTCTTTTTGAAGCGTTTTATCAGAGAATAGTACGAGATTGCTTTTTTTCGATGGGCATGGTATAATACCCCCATCAAAAACCAGGAGGTTCCGAGATGCGCTGGGAAGTGCTGAATGATCGTTGCATCTTCGCGTTTTCGCCGGAGGCAGAGCCGCTGTTCGGCGCATATAGCCTGCTCGACGGAGAGGCGGCTGAGCATACCTGCGCCGACCTGTATGGCGCGGAACAGATCGCGGCTTGGAAGCGGCGCTACCGTTTTTTGTTCGAGACCTTTGATGCCGTGAAAAATCTTGCACCGCATTCTTTCTTTGATCTTTTTCTCGATACACTTTCCGAAAATTTCACGGCAGAGGGCATGCGGGCCCTGATTCTTTCCCTGCCGGAGGACGAGCGCGTGTTTCGGATGGCGGACTGGGGCTATTTCGGCGGCGCAACACGGGAGGACGTCCTTCGCGCCTTAACGGACGACGCCGCGCTGGACGCGCTATACGCACGTCTGGATGAGAAATGCCCCAGCTTTCTCGGCTTTTCCTCTTTTGTGCGGCAAAGCAAACGGTATATCGAGGAATTCTTCGCGTTGACGGCAGAGCTGGACGTGCCTGTGCTGCATGAGGCGCTGCATGCGCATGAAAAGGAGATCGAAGCATTCCGCACGCAGGTGGTTGAAGTACTGAAATCGGCCGACGAGCTGGAATGCTCGCAGAAGCTGATGGGGAAGACCTTCCGAAATCGCGGGCCTTATGAGCAGTTTTGTTTCCTTCCGTCGTTGCTGCTTTCCTTTGGGGCGCTGCGGCTTTTCCATGAAAACGGCACGCCCCACAACCGGCAGATTCTGTTTTGCAGCATCCGCCGGCCGGAAAAGGGCCGGGAGGACACCATTGCCGCGCTCAAGGCGCTTTCGGACGAAACGCGCTATCAAATCCTGATGCTTCTGGCGAAGCACGGTTCCGTAAACGGACTGGATATCGCGCGGGCGCTCAAGCTCGCGCCGTCTACCGTTTCGCACCACATGACGGATCTAAAGGAGCGCGGCCTCATCACCGAGGAACCGGTCAAGACAGCGAAATACTACGGAATCTCCAAAAACGCCGTTCAGGAACTGCTTCAAACGGTGGAGCGCGACTTGAAGCTGAACGATCCTGAGGGGGCGCGCAAATGAAGAAAGCCGTCATACTTGGCTGCTGCGGCAGCGGGAAGAGCCGCTTTGCCCGCAGGCTGCGAGACGCTACGGGACTGCCGCTGATCTGTCTGGACAACGTGTGGTGGAAGCCGGATCGCACCCATATCTCCCGCGAGGAATTCGACGCGGCCCTCGCCGCCATCCTCTCCGCGGACGCCTGGATCATTGACGGCGATTACTGCAGGAGCTATGAACCGCGAATCAGCGCCTGCGACACTGTTTTCTTTCTGGATTACAGCGAGGATGTTTGTTTGTCAGGGATTCGGGAAAGGATCGGTAAAGCAAGGCCGGATATGCCCTGGGTGGAAAACGAGGTCGATCCTGCTCTTGTGAAAGAAGTGCAGCGGTATCGGCGCGAAAAACGTCCCGTCGTGCTGGAGCTGATAAGCCGATACCGTGAAAAGGAGATACACATTTTTTCTGCCCGAAACGAGGCGGAAACGTGGATCAAGCAACTGCATCTGTAACTGCGGCGATATGCGCCGACAGGCAGCCCAAAACTGGGCTGCCTTTTTTATTTCCCGCCTCTTGACATTTTACTGTTATTCGATTATAATCTAATTCGATATATATAGAATTTAAGGGGGCACAAATATGGACTCAATTATTGAGGTTCAGGAGCTCAAACGGGAGTATGTGACCCGGCACGGCTTTTGGAAGCGGGAAAAGCGTGTGGTCAAGGCGGTGGACGGCATTTCGTTTGCCGTGCGGCGTGGCGAGATTTTCGGGCTGCTGGGGCAGAACGGAGCCGGGAAAACCACGACGATCAAAATGCTCACAACACTGCTCGCGCCCACCGGTGGAACCTGCAAGGTTCTGGGCTGGAGCACCTTTGGGGAGGAAAAGCGTATTCGCGCACGAATCAATTTTATTTTCGGCGGCGAGATGGGCGTTTATCGCAGACTGTCCGCGCGGGACAATCTGCGATACTTTTCGAATCTGTATCTGATCCCACGCAAGGAGCAAGATGTACGCATTCAAAAGATCCTGGGGCTTGTGGAACTTGCCGAACGCGCGGACGATCTGGTAGAGACCTACTCCAAGGGCATGATCCAGCGTTTACAGATCGCACGCGGGCTCATCAATGACCCAGAGATCCTGTTCATGGACGAGCCGACCGTCGGGCTCGATCCCGTGGGCGCACGGATGCTGCGGGACATCATCCGGCGGCTGAAGGAGGACGGGAAAACCGTCCTGCTGACCACCCACAACCTCGCCGAGGTCGAAGAGCTGTGTGACCGACTGGTCGTCATCAACAAGGGCAAGCTCATTGCAAGCGGAACACCCGCTGAGATCAAAGCAGACTCCGAAACACTGGAGGATGCTTACGTGAAGCTGATCGAGGGGGTGTCAGCATGAGTCTCGCCGTTCTGCTCAGTACGATGCGGGTGCAGATGAAGCAGTCCTTTGCGCGTCCCATGTTCCGCTTCTGCCTCATCGCAAATCCGATTCTGAACACCATTCTGCTCTATGAGATGTTCCGCGGCTCCGGTGAGGAAAACTTCATGGCCTATGTGGTGCTGGGCGCGGGTCTGATGGGGCTTTGGGGGTGCATTTGTTTTTCCTCTGCCGGGGATATCAACCGCGAGCGATACAGCGGCACGCTGGCGCTGATCTTTGCCACACCCGTAAGCTTTCCCGTTATCATTCTCGGCAAGATCATCGGAAACACAGTCATGTCGCTGCTGACGCTGGGCATTTCCCTTGTAACCGCGGTCGTCCTGTATCGGGTTCCGCTTACGCTTGAGAGCCCGCTGTATTTCCTGCTTGCGCTGCTCGCGGCGGTTCTGGCCTTCGTGGTGATTTCGTCGGTGGTCGCGTGCCTGCTGACACTCTCCCGCAAGACGGAGCTGTACATGAATTGTATCGAAGTCCCCGTCGTCCTGCTGTGCGGCTTTGTATTTCCGGTGTCGGTTCTTCCGGAAGCCGTGCGTGTATTCAGTTATGCACTTTCGCCCACATATGCCGTGGAACTTCTGCGTTTGTCTGTATGGGGCGTGAACGATCCCGCGGTGTTCTGGCAAAAGCTTGGCATATTATTGGGGCTGACCGCGCTCTATGCGATTCTGTCCGCGTTGCTGTACCGCAAAATTGACCGCCGTGTGCGCGTCACGGCGACTTTGGAGGTGGCATGATGTTTCGACGTTTTTTTGACCAGGCGTATTTGTACCATAGGGGACGCAGGGCAGCGTTTGTGGCGGAGGAATTTGTCCTGATGCAGATCGGGTATCCCTTGGTAACACTGATTTTTTACTGCTTGATCGCATCCTACAGCTTCCACACAACGAACCTGACAAGCTGGGTCATCGGCAACGCCTTCCTGCTCTGCACATACGCCTGCATCTTTGGCCTCGGCAACATTTTTGGGTCGGAGCGGTACTTCGGACGCCTTCGTTCGATCATCGCCTCTCCCTGCAAAAAGCTGCCGTTGATCCTTGCCAGCGGAGTTTTTCCCGCGCTGTTTGCCGTCTGCGCCTCAGTGTGCGGCTTTCTCGCAGGCGCGCTGGTGTTCCGCGTAGATTTTTCAGGCGTCAACCTCGGCCTTGCCGCGTTGACGATCTTATGCGGCATGGGGACAGCAACCTGCTTCGGGCTGTTTTTGTCCGTGTTCGGTTTGATGAGCGACAGTATGCATCTTGTGCTGAACATAGTCAGCTATCTGATGATGATTTTTACCGGCGCGGAGTTCCCGGTGTCGCAGCTTCCGCTTGCAGGCAGAGCGATTGCGCAACTCATGCCGCTGACGAAGACAATCGCCGCAATGAACACGCTGTTCGAACCGGAGCAGGGGCAATTCTGGACGCTGCTGCTTGCGGAGCTGGCAACCGGCGCGGCATACGCCTTGCTTGCCCGCGCGGTATTCGGTCTCGCGGAGCGCAGCGCGCAGCGCAGCGGAAGGTTTGACTTGTTCTGACTGTAATCTGATACAATTATCCAAAGAAAGAGAGATTTTTTGCCGGACGCTGTATACAGCGTCCGGCAAAATCCTTTCCTGGCAACATTCTCGATAATACCTATTCAGCAGCCTGTCATTCCCGAAATCATTTGTTTTCTCAATAAACGTCATCCGCGTTTCCAATGCTCGGATAGGCGTTCCGGATGGCTTCGATGAGCAAGGCGACCTTATTTTGTATCTGCGGATGATCCTTGTACCAGTCCGCTTCTTCCAACGGCGCCTGCTGCTCGAACAGATACGCAAAGGTTTCCGCACGGTCTTCCAGAGAATTCGTCATTGCGTAGCGACTGACGAACCAGCCTTCGGGCAGCTCCTCGAAATTGTCGGGGTTATAACAGAAACCATCGGGATTCTGTGCGTCCCACTGCTCGGAAAAGTTCTCCCCGTTGGCTTCATAACATACCGTTGTATCTATTCAGTAGCCCCATCTGTCATTTCGAACGAAGTGAGAAATCCGTTC